>NZ_JBVKAE010000006.1:0-289569 GCF_055598845.1 Amycolatopsis sp. NPDC039088
TCCAGAATCAGGCCTGCTCTACCCCGGCCCGACCTTGATCAACGGAAGATCGGGGACACTCAATGTCCCCGATCTTCCGTTGATCAAGCTCCGCCGCTGGTGCGCGGCCCGTGACAGTGCAGGAATAGTCGCCTGACCTGCAAGATCGCGACTTTGCCGGGACCCTGCCTTCAGCGTAGGGAAGGAGGCCTTCACGGCGTGTCGGGTGACCAGGAGTGCCGCATTTAGAGGACTAAATGCGGGATCAGGACACCTCGGACGAGTTCGCCGCCCACGTGTTGCACTGGTACATCCGGTTCTTCTGCGCGCCGTGCTGCCACCACGAGACGGCGTGCGCGTCGGAGCCGTGGTCGCGCGGGCCGCCGTTGTGGTCGCCGCGGTCCTGCGATCCCCACGCGTCCCGGTACATCGCCTGATCGACCGAGCCGCCGCGGCCCACCGTCGAGCCGAGGAACGTCCCGGAAAGACACTGCGCCGAAAGTTCGTTCCGCCGCGACATCTCCAGCCCCGCCGCCGAGTCGGTGCCCGCTTCGTACCGCGCGTCCCAATAGGCGTCCGAGATACCGGAAAGCGCCTGGATGTGGTGCGCGTACTCGTGGGCGAAGACGGCCAGGTAGACCCCGGGGCGGTTGCCGTACTGGTCGACCTGGAGGCCTTCGTACGGCATGTACAGCGTCTCGTTCTGTGAACAGTAGAAGGCCGCCACCGCGCCGTTGCTGGCGTCACCGCACGGGCTCGACCAGTTCTTGCCGGAGGGGTACTTCACGGTCGGGATCCGGAACGGCAGTTTCGTGTAGTTCATGACCTGTTGCCACACGCTGTCCAGACAAGGCCGCGCGCTCTCGAAGAAAGCCGACGCCGCGTTCGGGTTGTTACCCCAGCGCGAGAGGTTGCACGCCTGGTTCGGCAGGCCGACGTTGGTATTCAGCCACAGCGGGTTGTCCGCCAGCTTGTGCTGCGGTTGCGGGCCGGACGGCGCCCGGCTGGCCGAGGTCTCGCGGGTCGAGCCGGCCGACGTCTCGCGCGTGGCGGTCGAACCGCGCGAGCTGGTGCCGGTCGTCGTGGTGGACGTGTCACTGGACGTGGTCGTCGTCGAGTAGTCCGAAGTGGACGTGGTCGGGTAGGCGCCGGTCGTGTACCCGGCGTCCGCGGTGTGGCGCGTACCGCTGTTCGCGATGGCGATCACCATGATCAGCCCGCCCATCACCGCCATCACGGCCACGATCGCGACGGCCGCGATGACCCCGCCGTTCGACTTCTTGGCGCGGTATCCGCCGTAGGGCGTGAACGCCGGCTGCGTGAAACGCGGGCCGTAGGGAAGCTGTGGCGGGCCGACGGCGCCGGGCTGGAACGGGACCGGGGCGCCGATCCGCGGCGGCGGAAGCGGAGCCGCGCCCGGCGGGGGGAGCGGGATCCCGCCGCTCGGGGGGCCCGGCCGGTACGGCGGCGGGATCGGCGTCGGCTGCGAGATCGGCGGCCTGCCAGGGCCCTGCGGACCCTGATGACCCGGCCCCTGCTGCGCTGGACGGCCGGGCGGAACCGGGCCAGGCCGGTTCGGCGGCGGCACCGGTGGCCTGCCCTGCGGACCACCGCGAGGCGGCAGCGGGCGCGCGCCCGGCGGCGGGAGCGGACGGCCACCCTGCGGAGGCCGTGGCGGCGTCGGTGGTGGAGTCGGCCGGCGCCGCGGATCAGGCGGGCCGGGCGGCTGGTGGTTCATCGAGTGGATCCCCCATGCGGTCTGCAACGCCTTCCGGCCCAGGTGGCGGGTTTCGGCGTTTCGGCGGTCAGCATAGATCGGCTGGCCTAGAGTGTGTGGCTGTGTTGACGAAATGGGGGACGGCGGTCGTGGCCGTCGCGGCGAGCACGGCCTTGATGGCCCCGCCGACGGATTCGAACGTTCCGGAGGCGCCCGAAGCGGGCCCTTCGCTGACGAACGCGCCGCAATTGCCGAAGCCGCCGCCGCTCGGCGCGCGCGGCGAGCTCGGGCTGCTGCAGCCACCGAGCGGCGTGGCCACGAACGTCGCGGTGAAGGTGGAACGCGACGGTTCGGTGTCGATCACCGAGCAGGTGACCGTCCCGGGTGGACAGCACCTGGTACGCCGTATTCCGTTGAAGGTTCCCGCCACCGACGAGCAGGACCGGGTCTACGGCATCCGTGACGTCTCGCTCGAAGGCGCGGGCAAGACCGAGCTGACCGGCGAGCAGCTGGTCGCCACCTTCGATGGCGGAGCGGCCACCCTCAAGTACAAAGTGGACGGAGCGGTCGCCGACGTCGGCGGCGCGCAGCAGGTGCGCTGGCAGGTCGCGAGCGGCTGGGACGGCGAAGTGTCCCGGGTGTCGGCTTCGTTCAGCGCGCCGACCCGCGAAACGCCCACAGTGGACTGTTTCGCCGGGCCGCTGGGTTCGGACAGGCAGTGTTCGCTCGCCGAGACCGACCACAGCGGGGTCGTCCGCATCGAACAGGACAAGCTCGCGGCCGGGGAGCGGGTCGACCTCGCCGTCCAGCTCCCGGCGGGCACCGTGCCCGCCAACGCGCGCTTCGAGCGCGTCGACTCGGTCGGCGGCGCGTTCGCGCTGACCACGCTCACCGGCATCGGTTTCGGGGTACTGGCACTGTTCCTCGTGCTCGGCGCGCTCGCCGTCTGGCTGTCGCGCCGTCGCGACAAGGGCGCGCTGATCGCGGGCACCGGCCCGGTCGACGTCCTCATGCGTGACGGCGATCGTGTCTCCTTCGCCTCGCCGGACGGCGTCCTGCCCGGCCAGGTCGGCACGGTCGTCGACGAGACGGTCGACGTCGTGGACGTCAGCGGCACGGTGGTCGATCTCGCGGTCCGCAACTACCTGTGGATCGCCGAGGTCCGCGGCGCCGGAACCGTCGACTGGCAGATCGCCCGCCGCAACGCGCCGGACGAGCACCTCGTCGCCTTCGAGCGCGAGATCTACACCGCCCTGCTCCCCGAGGGCACCGATTCCGTGCTGTTGTCGGAACTCCGCGGCCGCGGCACCGTCGACCTCCGCGTCGCGGGCGAGGCGATGTACGCCGACGTCGTGCACAAGGGCTGGTTCTCGCGCCGCCCGGACAAGAGCCGGAGCAAGCTCACCTTGGCGGGCGTCGGCCTGGTCGCCCTCGGCCTCGTGGGCACCGTGGTGCTGACGTTCACCGCCGGGCACGCGCTGCTCGGGGTCGCGGTGGCGCTCGCCGGGCTCGCCGTGCTGCTGGGCGCGTCGTGGGTGCCGCCGAGGACCTCGCGCGGCAGGCGTCTGGTCGGCCAGGTGCGCGGGCTCCTCGAATACCTGCACACGGTCAAGGTCGCCGACATTCCGTTGGGGGACCGGGAAATGGTGTTCTCCCGATCGCTGCCGTACGCCATCGTGCTCGGCGACACCGAACACTGGCTCCGGACGTTCGAGGCGCTCGACCCGTCGGCGGACGGTTCGGCCGGGCTGTACTGGTTCGGCGGGCTCGAAGGTGATCGGGATCTGCGCCGGTTCGCCGCGCATCTGCCGTCGTTCCTGTCCGCCTTGGACGGTCTGCTCGCCGAATCCGGTCACCTGCGCTCCATCCGCCCGGAACCGGTCCCCGCCTGACGTGAAGATCTGCTTGCTGGTCGGCCTCCTGCTGGTGCTGGGCGCGACACCGGCGTCGGCGCAAGGCGAACCGCAACTGCCCACGCTGCCCAACAGTGCGGAGATCTCGCTCAAGGTGGAACGCGACGGCGCGCTCTCGGTCGTCGAGGCCGTGTCCGTGCCGAGCGAAGCGACGATGACGCGCCGCGTTCCGTTGCGGACCGCCGCCCCGCGCGACCGTGACCGGATCATCGGCATCCGCGACGTCGTCATCGAGGGCGCCGGCGATTCCGAGCTGACCGACGACGAATTCACCATCCGGCTCAAGGGCGGCACCTCGATCGTCCGGTACACAGTGGACGGTGCGGTCGCCGAAGCCGACGGCCTGCTGCGGGTCGCCTGGCAGATCGCGGGCGGCTGGGATACCGGCCTCGAACTCGTGCGCGCCGGCTTCGCCGCGCCGGTCATCCCGAACGCGGTCACCTGCTACGCCGGTCCCGAAGGTTCGCGCGCGCACTGCGGGACCGCGCAGATCGGGCATTCCGGACTGACCCGGTTCAGTCAGCAGAACCTCGCCGCCGGACAGCGGATGGAGATCTCGGTCGAGCTGCCCGGCGGCACCGTCCCGGCGAACGCGCGGCTGGAGCCGTCGAAGACCTTCGCCGGAGCGTTCGTGCTCACCGCGCCGGTCGGCTGGGCTTGGGGTGGCTTCGCGCTCGCGCTGCTCGCGGGTGCCGTGGCGCTGGGCGTGCTGCGACGGCGGGACAAGCGTCCGGGCGGCGCGCTCCCGGTCCGGCTGCTCACCGGGAAGGACGACCAGGCGGCGTTCGCGTCACCTGAGGGCGTGCTGCCGGGACAGGTCGGGTTCGTCCTTTCGGGGCGGGCCGACGCCGTCGATCTGGCGGCGACGGTCGTCGACCTCGCGGTCCGGAACTACCTGTGGGTGAGCGAGGAGCCCGGCGAACTCACCGACTGGCGACTCGTCCGCCGCAACCCGCCGGACGAGCAGCTCACCGCCTTCGAACGCGCGGTGTTCGACCTCCTGCTCCCGGACGGGCGGGAGTCGATCCTGTTGTCGGAGATCCAGTCCGCGGGCATCGGGGTCGAAGCGGTGCGGGGCGCGCTGCGTGACAGCGTGGTCGAGCGTCGCTGGTACTCGCGAGGGCCCGGCAAGCTCGCCCGGGCCGGTCTGCGGGTCTGCTTCTACGGCCTGTTCCTCACCGTCCTGCTGGCGCTGACCGTCGGCTACGCGCAACTCGGGCTGATCATCATCGCCGCGGGCGCGGTACTCGCCGTCACCGCCCGTTGGCTGCCGGTGCGCACGGGGGCGGGCGTCGCGTTGCACCGGCGGCTGCTCGGAGTCCGTGACGCGGTGCTGGAGACCAAGGCGACGGCCGTCCCGAAGCTCGAACGCGAGGTACTCCTGTCGCGGGCGCTGCCCTACGCGCTCGCTCTCGGCGAACAAGAAACCTGGATCGCCGGCTTCGCCGGGATCAAGGGACCGCCCAAGATCTACTGGTACGGCAGGGAAGCCGCCGGAGAGGTGGGGATCGCGCGGGTGAGCGACTTCACGGCCGCGCTAGTGGGAACCTTCGCCGCGACCCGCCAGGGTCGTCGCCTGAAGTCGTGACCAAGCCGTAGGGTGGTGCGCATGGCCGATCCCGAGCTTGTCCGATTCACCCTCGACAACGGTCTGCGCGTGGTGCTCGCGCCCGACGAGACCGCTCCGGTGGTGGGTGTCAGCGTCCACTACGACGTGGGCTTCCGTTCCGAGCCCGAGGGGCGCACCGGTTTCGCGCACCTTTTCGAGCATTTGATGTTCCAGGGGAGCGAGAGCCTGGAGAAGCTCGCGCACTTCCGGTACGTCCAGTCGAGTGGTGGCAGCTTCAACGGCTCCACCCATCCGGACTACACGGACTACTTCGAGGTGCTTCCCGCCGCGGCTCTCGAGCGCGCCCTGTTCCTCGAAGCGGACAGGATGCGGGCGCCGAAGCTGACGCAGGAGAACCTGGCCAACCAGATCGACGTGGTCAAGGAGGAGATCCGCCTCAACGTGCTGAACCGGCCGTACGGCGGATTCCCGTGGATCCTGCTCCCGCCGGTGCTGTACTCCACGTTCCCCAACGCGCACAACGGTTACGGCGGTTTCGAGGATCTCGAACAGGCCACCCTGGACGACTGCGCGGCCTTCTTCGACACCTACTACTCGCCCGCGAACGCGGTGCTGACCGTCGCCGGTGACTTCACCGTCGAGCAGGCCCGCGAGCTGATCGAGAAGCACTTCGGCGACGTGCCGCACCGGCCCGCGCCCCAGCGCCCGTCGTTCGCCGAGCCCGCCCCCGAGGGCGAACTGCGCGGCGAGCACGTGGACCCGCACGCCCCGCTGCCCGCGGTCGCCCTCGGTTACCGCATGCCGGATCCGATCAACGACCTCGACGGCTACCTGGCGAACCTCGTGCTCGCCGGCGTGCTGACCGACGGTGACGGCTCCCGGCTGCAGCAGCGCCTGGTGCACCGCGAGCCGCTGGTCGTCGACATCGGCGCGGGCGCCGGGCTGTTCGGCCCGTTCGAGGCCCGCGACCCGGACACGTTCACCATCACCGCGATCCACCCGCACGAGGTGAGCACCGACCAGGTCCTCGCCGCGCTGGACGAGGAACTGGAGAAGCTGGCGGCCACGCCGCCGGAGGACCAGGAACTGAAGAAGGTCACCGCGCGCTGGGCCGCGAGCCTGCACTCCGAGCACGACAAGCTGGTGTCCCGCACGCTGGCGCTGGGCTCGTTCGAGCTGCTGTACGGCGACGCGTCGCTGGTGCACCGGCTCGCCGAGAAGATGTCGGCGGTCACCGCGGAAGCCGTTTCGGCGGCGGCGAAGGCACTGCGGCCGGACTCGCGCGCGGTCCTCGTCATCCGTCCCGGCAGTGCCGATTCAGAGCAGGAAGGTACCGAGCAGTGAGCGCACCGCACCGCACCGCCGAGGAGATCGGCCGCACGGCCGCCGGGCCGCGTCCGGTCCCGTCGCTGGGGACGCAGCGCGCCGCCGCCGATCTGTCCCATGTGGACACCACACTGAGCAACGGGCTGCGGGTGCTCGCCGTCCGCAAGGCCACCGTGCCGCTGGTCGAGCTGCGGATGTGGATCCCGTTCGCCGGTGACGACGCGCTGCACCCGGCCACCGCCGAGGTGCTGGCCGAGACGCTGCTGACCGGCACCGCCCGCCGCGACCGCATCGAGGTCGACGCCGACCTGGCGCTGATCGGCGGCGACCTGGGCGCCGGTGTCGACCCGGAGCGGCTGGCCGTCAACGGTACGTCGCTGGCCGACGGCCTGCCGACGATGCTCGACGTCCTCGCCGACGCGCTCACCGGCGCGTCGTACGCGGACGCCGAGGTGGAACGGGAACGCGAGCGGCTCATCGAGCGGATCGCCGTCTCGCGCACCCAGCCGAGGACGATCGCCCGCGAGGCGCTGCAGAAGCACCGCTACGGCGACCACCCGGCGACGCGTGAGGTGCCGAAGGCCGAAGACGTGGCGGTCGTGACGCCGGAGCAGGTGCGCGCGCTGCACCAGGCTTCGGTGCTGCCGCGCGGATCCGTGCTGGTTCTCGTCGGCGACATCGACCCGCAGACCATCATCGGCGACCTGGAGAAGGCGCTCGGCGGCTGGGCTTCGGACCGCTCCGCCGTCCGGCTGCCCGCGCTGCCCGAGCTCACCGGCGGCGACGTCCTGCTCGTGCCGCGTGCCGGTGCTGTGCAGTCGCAGATCCGGCTGTCCGCGCAGACCGTTCCGCGTACGGACCCGGGTTACGCCGCGCTGCAGCTGGCGAACCTCGCCTACGGCGGGTATTTCTCGTCGCGGCTGGTCGAGAACATCCGTGAGGACAAGGGGTACACCTACAGCGCCCACTCCGGATTCGAGTTCACCGACCAGACCGCGGTGGTGAACGTCGACGCGGACACCGCGACCGACGCGACCGCGGCCGCCCTGCTGGAGACGCGGTACGAACTGGCGAGGCTGGGGCTCGTGCCGCCGACCGCGGACGAGGTCGAGTCGGTGCGGCAGTACGCGATCGGTTCGCTGGTCACGTCGGCGTCGTCGCAGGGCGGGCTGGCCGCCCAGCTGTCCGCGCTCGCCGCGACCGGGCTGGGCGCCGAATGGCTCGCCGGGCACCCGGAGCGGCTCGCCGCGGTCACCGCCGAAGACGTGGCCAACGCCGCGCTGGAGTACTTCGCGCCGAAGCGGTTCACCGGGGTCGTCGTCGGCGACGCCGACGTTCTAGCGCCGAAGCTGAAGGCACTGGGCGACGTGACCGTCGGGGAGCCGGCTGAATGAGGTACGAAGGAGGCCGTTCGTGGTCTTGACTCGCGGCACCCGGCCGGGCCACAGTGCGCGCTCCGGCCGCCAGGCCCCGCGATCGCGGCGGCAGGGCGTCCTTTGTCGGATCGTGGGTATTCGTTGTATGCCGCCCCCTGGCGCGATCGTGGTCGCGCGCATACTCGCGGAAGGCACAGCTGAATGAAAACGCCGTTCGGGTTAGGGGCGCTCCCGACGCTTTCGCGCTCCACGGCGGACCGTCAGGAATCCTTGCGCACCAACCCGGACAGGCTCGCCGCGCGCTGGCCGGACGCCCGGGTCGTGCTGCTCGACGAGCACTCCCGCACCCCGGTGGTGGAGGGTTCCGGCACGCTCGCGACCCGCAAGACGCAGGACTTCGGCACCGAGCCGCCCGCCGACGCGATCTTCCTGGGGGAGTGGCAGGGCACCGACTTCTGGTCGCTGCCCGGCCGCCCCGCCGGGGAGACCGAGACCGTCGAGATGGCGGGCAGCTGGGGCGTCGTCGAGGAGGTCCCTCGGCACGAAGGCGAGATCTGGGTCGACCTGCGCGGCTACGGCGACCTGCTCGACGACACGTCGGCAGGGTTGTTCACCACCGCGCAGGCGCTGCGGAACTGGCACCGTCAGGCGAAGTTCTGCACGCGCTGCGGGAGCCCGGTCGAGGTGATCCAGCTGGGCTGGGCGAGCAAGTGCACCGGCTGCGGCCGTGAGGAGTACCCGCGCACCGACCCGGCGGTGATCTGTCTCGTGCACGACGACGCCGGTGTCGACGGCGAGCACGTCCTCTTGGCGCGCCAGCCGATCTGGCCGGAGAACCGGTACTCGATACTCGCCGGTTTCGTCGAGGCGGGCGAGTCGCTCGAAGGCTGTGTCGAGCGGGAGATTCGCGAAGAGGTCGGCGTCGAGGTGCGCGACGTGCGCTACCTCGGCAGCCAGCCGTGGCCGTTCCCGAGGTCGATCATGCTCGGTTTCACCGCGCGGGCGGACATCTCCTCGACGATCGTGCCCGCGGAGGGCGAGATCGAAGAGGCGTTCTGGGTTTCGCGTGAGGAGGTGCGGGCGGCGTTCGCGAACAGCCAGCTGCGGAACGCGGGCGCCGTGCCGACGCCGATCGCCGGTGGCAAGCGGCAGCTGGTGCTGCCGGGGAACTCGTCGATCGCGCGCGTGATGCTGGCGGCCTGGGCCGGTGTCTGACAAGGAGTTCAGTGGGTAAGAACAACCGTCAGAAGCGTGCGGCGAAGAAGCGTGCTCGGGCGGTGCGCGGCCCTACGGCGCCCAAGTACGACTTCGAGTTCACCGTGCCGCCGGTTGCGCCACCTCAGACGCTCAGCGTGGAGATGATCGCCGAAGCGCTTACGCAGGCCGCCTTCGAACACCATGCCGAAGTCGGGCCGAACGGTGCCTCCGATCTGCCCGAGCGAGTGGTGGCCGATCTCGCCGGGGACGGGCCGGTGGCGGAGCCCCGGCCGGTGGCCATCGGTGCCGGGATCGCGGTGGCCGAGCAACTGGTCAGGGCATGGTCGGAAGGCTGGACGCCCGCCGACGTCTGGGAGTTCGCCCGCCGGGGCGAAAGCGCAGCCGTGGTCGCCCTGCTGGTGGACTGCGTGGCCGCCGATCTGGCGAAATACGCATCGTCCACTGTGGATGAACGATGGGCCCGGCAAGTCCGCGATTTCGGCGGAGAGATCTGGTGGGAGCGCGATCGGCCGCATCTGCTGCAGTGGGCCGATCGGCACGGTGCCGACCTCCGTCAGGCGTTGTGGGCCACGATCGAGGTCCTCGGTCTGCTGATGAAGCTGCCGCGGCTGCCGAAGATCCTGCCGCTGCCGGGTACGGCCGCGGCGCGCGCGTCCGCGTCGGCGAACGGTGTCGACCACAAGGTGCTCACCAAGGTGCGCGGCCTGCTGGCCAAGGCTGAATCCACGGAGTATCCCGAGGAAGCCGAAGCCTTTTCGGCCAAGGCGCAAGAGTTGATGAACCGGTACGCCTTCGAGCGTGCCTTGCTCGACGCCGACGCGAACCGGAAGCAGGTCGCGGCGTCGGTCAGGATCTGGCTGGACGCGCCCTACCTCGAGGCCAAATCGCATCTGGTCGCCGCGATCGCGAGAGCGAACCGCGGCAGGTCGGTCTTCTACACCAAACTGGGATTCGTCGCCTTGGTCGGTGAAGCGATGGACCTGGAGATCATCGAAATGCTGGCCACGTCGCTTCTGGTACAGGCGACCCGCGCGATGGTCGCCGAGGGCAAGCAGATCAGCCGCAACGGTACGTCTCAAACCCGGTCGTTCCGGCAGTCCTTCCTGGTGTCGTATGCCGTCCGTATCGGGGAGCGGCTCGAAGAGGCGAGTGCACGCGCACACGACCCGGTCGAAGACGAGCGGTTGCTCCCGGTCTTGGCCGCGCGGTCGCGAGTGGTCGACGAGACCTTCGAAAACATGTTCAGCAACACGGTCCAGCGCTCCGCGACGGTCAGCAACGGGGCCGGCTGGGAAGCGGGCCGGGCGGCCGCGGACCGCGCGGACATCGACATCGAACGCCAAGCCGTCGACGCCGGCGCTTGACTGTCCATAAGGTGCCCGCGTCCATGAAGGAATGGGGACATTCAACGTCCCCATTCCTTCATGGACAAACCCGGGTCGACCCGCGATGGAACCCCGGCCGCGAACCAGGCCAGAGTGATTTCACGGAGCCTCCGGCGACCGGGGCGTGAAATCGCACGTCAGTGGTGGTGTGTCACCCCTTCGAGGATTGACTGCCTGATCAACTGTGCTGCAACGTGAGTCCCGCCGAGTCACTCCGTGTCCAGGCAGGGAGATCCGCTTGGTGTCAACCCTCGTGCGATCGAAATGGAGAAACGGGGGATCATCGCCGACATGGGTGCGGGCTGGAATCTCGGCAACCAGCTCGAAGCCAGCACGGCCGGTCGGCCGAATGAAACGGCGTGGGGTCAGCCTGCCGTGACGCAAGCGTTCATCGACAAGGTGAAGGCGGCGGGCTTCAAGACGATCCGGATCCCGGTCTCCTATCTCGGGACCATCGGGTCCGGTCCGGGCTACGCGGTCGATCCGGCCTGGCTCGACCGAGTCCAGCAGGTCGTCGACTATGCCTACAACCGCGGCTTGTACGTGCTGATCAACATGCACACCGACGGCTACAAGAGCGTCAACGGCTCCTGGCTGATCTGCGACTCGACCGGTCAGGCGACGATCAAGGACAAGTACCAGAAGGTCTGGCGGCAAATCGCCACCCGGTTCAAGAACTACGATCAGCATCTGATCATGGAGGCCATGAACGAGGAGTTCGACGGCCAGTTCGGTGATCCGAGGCAGCCGTGCTACTCGAACATCAACGACTACAACCAGATCTTCGTCGATACCGTGCGCAAGACTGGCGGGAAGAACGACTCACGCTGGCTCCTCATCGCGGGTTGGAACACCAGCATCGACTACACCGTCGGTGACTACGGATTCGTGCTTCCGACCGACAAGAATCGCTCTTCCCGCATTCCCGCCAATGAACAGCGGATCATGATTTCCGTTCACTACTACACCCCCTGGGATTTCGCGGGCGAGGAAAGCGGCACCATCACCCAGTGGGGACGCGGAGCGACGAATTCCGCGAAGAAGTCGACCTGGGGGCAGGAGGACTACCTGGACGCGCAGTTCAAATCGGTGCACGACAAGTTCGACACGAAGGGCTATCCGGTAGTCGTCGGCGAGTACGGGTCGATCGACAAGTCGTCGTTCGATGCGTCGAACAACAAGTACCGGGCGGACTTCGCGCACGCCGTCGTGGCCACCGCGAAGAAGTACGGCGCGGCCCCCGTCTACTGGGACAACGGCGCGAACGGAACATACGGGTTCGGCTTGTTCGACCGAGCGGCACTGACGGTCACTCAGCAGGGCATCGTCGACGCCATCATGAGCGGCCTCCGTTGAGCAAGCACGTGACCTCTCCGTGCCGCGAGCGGAGTTGGTGATTCGCTCACGGGCGCGAAGATCGTTCGCTAAGCTCCCGGTGTCCGGTTTCAGGACCATCGAATCACAACACTGGGGAAAGCATGAAGAACACCTTGCGGCGGTTCGCCGTCGCCGGAGCAGCTGTCGCGGCCATCGTTTCGTTCAGCGCCGTGAACGCGGGAGCTGCGCAGGCCTCGGGCTACGAGTACTTCGGCTCGTACACCGAAGAGGACTGCGGACTCACCGGTCACCATGGCCAGATCGCGGGAGACTGGAACGGGTGGATGTGCTATCCCACCTCGCTCCCCTGGGTGTGGGATCTGTACGTGGATCCCAACTTCTGATCAACGCGTAGCCGAAGGGCCGCTCAGGACGCTCCTGAGCGGCCCTTCGTCGTCTGATGCACCCTCCGCGTCGGCGCGCATACCCGCTGTGCGGAACACACCAAGCGTTATCTCCCCGTTTCCCCACCCCGTTGACGGCTGTGGTTCGGCTCACTACAGTCCCGGGAAACCGTCTGTAAAGTTTCCTAACGAAGTCGGGGGCAAGTCACAGTGCGAGCCGGTAGTCCGCGGATGCTGCGCGAGATCAACGATCGTGCGGCCATCGAGGTCCTCCTCCGGGAGGGCCCGCTGACGCGCTCCGAGCTCGAGGTCGCGATCGGCCTGTCGAAGCCCGCGACGGCACAGCTGCTCACCCGCCTCGAACAGGACGACATCGTCGGCAAGGCGGGTGTGCGCGGCGGTGGCCGCGGGCCGCGGGCGCAGCTCTGGCAGGTCAACGGCGGTCTCGCCTACGTCGCGGCCGTCGACCTCACGCCTCAGAAAGCCGACTTCGTCGTCGCCGACGTCACCGGCGCGGTGCTGGCGGAGTACCAGGTGCCGCTCCCGGTCCACGAGGGCGCCGACGTCGTCGGCACCTTCGGCACGGCGCTCACGAAGGTCGCGAACGACGCCGGACTCGCCGCCACCGATCTCCGCCAGGTCGTCATCGGCGCGCAGGGCGCCTTCGACCCGCGTACCGGCCTGCTCTCTTCGGCGCCGCACATCCCCGGCTGGCTCGGGTTCGACGTGCCGCGCAGGCTCAGCGCGGAACTCGGTGTCGAGGTCACCATCGAGAACGACGTCAACCTCGTCGCCATCGTCGAAATGACCGTCGGCCAGGCCGTCGGGCTGGACGACTTCGTGATGATCTGGCTGAGCGACGGTGTCGGTGGCGCGGTGGTGGTCGGGCGGCGGCTGCTGCGCGGCGCGACCGGTGGTGGCGGCGAGATCGACTGGATGCGCGTTCCCGACCCGGTTTCCGTTGCCCGGCAAGGAGAAAAGCCCCGTGCGGGAGACCGCTTCGGTGACCTCGTCGCGTCACCCGCGGTCGTCGAACTCGCCGCCGCGCACGGGATCGAGGCCGTGGACGGCGCGGACGCGGTCACCAAAGCCCGCGCAAGCGCCAACGAACCCTTCCTCGACGACCTCGCCCGCCGCGTCGCGGGCGGCGCGGCCGGCCTGATCGCGGTCGTCGACCCCGAACTCGTGCTGCTGTCGGGTGACACCAGCCGCGCCGGTGGCGAGGAGTTCGCCGCACTGGTCGCGAAAAGGCTGCACGAACTCGTCCTGCCCCGCACCCCCGTCGGGGTCGCTTCGGTGCAGGGCAACGCGGTCCGCGCGGGCGCGCTCCAATCCGCGCTCGCCACCGTCCGCAGGGACGTCTTCGGCGTCAACACCCCTTCGCTCCTCGGACCCGGGCGGTCCGGGGCGGGAGAGCCGAACCCGATCGTGGCGATCCCGGATTCACGAACAGAACCACCGTCTCCCGCCCCAACCAACTAGGAGGAGGGTCATGAGTTCCACGACCCAGGTTCGGAGAAGTGGCCGCCGTTGGCGCGGCTCGATAGTGCTCGGCGCGGTCACCGTCGCCGCACTGGTGTCCGCCTGTTCGGGCGCCGCAAGTGGTCCGAACGGTGGTTCGGGCGACGCGGCGGCCGCCCCGGCCGCGGACGCGAAGCTCACGCTGACCGTCTACAGCAAGTTCACCGATCGCGAGTACAACGTGGTCACCGCCGGGCTCAACAAGCTCAAGGCGAAGTTCCCGAACATCGAGATCAAGCACGAAGGCCAGCAGGACGACGACAAGATCACCCAGTCCATCCGCGGTGGCAACCCGCCGGACGTGGCGATCTCGTTCTTCACCGACAACCTCGGCGCGTGGTGCTCCACCGGCAGCTTCCAGGATCTCAAGCCCTACATCGACCGCGACAAGATCGACCTGACGCAGATCCCCGACGCGGTCCGCAGCTACACCGAGTTCCAGGGCAAGCGCTGCGCCATGCCGCTGCTCGCCGACGTCTACGGCTTCTACTACAACAAGGACATGTTCGCGGCGAAGGGCATCACGTCGCCGCCGAAGACGACCTCGGAACTGTTCGAGGCCACCAAGAAGCTGACCGAGTTCAACCCGGACGGCTCGATCAAGGTCGCCGGCTTCCTGCCGTCGATGCCGTTCTACGCCAACATGGCGCAGTACTGGGCCCCGAACTTCGGCGCCAGCTACCTCGGCCCCGACGGCCAGTCGCATCTCGCCGACAGCCCCGAGTGGAAGGCGATGTTCGACTTCCAGAAGCAGCTGGTCGACTTCTACGGCGGTCACGCCAAGGTCGAGCAGTTCAAGGCCGGGCTCGGCGAGGAGTACTCGGCGGACCACGGTTTCCAGCGCGGCAAGCTCGCGATGATGATCGATGGCGAATACCGCACCGCGTTCATCAAGGACCAGGCGCCGGAACTGAAGTTCGGCACCGCGGCCCCGCCGGTGCTCGACAGCAAGCCGGACCGCTACGGCGGCGCGTTCACCACGGGCACGATCATCGCGATCCCCAAGGGCGCCAAGAACCCCGGTGCGGCTTGGGAACTGATCAAGCAGGTCACCCTCGACACCGCGACGCTGGTCGACCTGTCGAACGGCCTGAAGAACGTCCCCAGCACCAAGGCCGCGCTGACCGACCCGAAGCTCGAGGTCAACCCCGAGTTCAAGACGTTCCTCGACCTGTACAACGGCGGGAAGCTGCTGCCGAACCCGTCGACCCCGATCGGTGACGCGCACCTCAAGGCGGTCAACGACTTCGCGGAGAAGTGGCAGGCCGGGAACATTCCCGACATGGCCGCCGGCCTGAAGCAGGTCGACGCGCAGATCAACGACGAACTGGCCCAGAAACGCGCCGGCGGCTGATCGCATGACATCGACCCTGGATCCCAGGGCGGTCGCTTCCCCTTCCGCGTCCACCCGGACGCGGAAGGGGAACACGGCGCGCCGCCGTCGTACGGTCTTCTACTTCATCGCCCCGGCGATGCTCGGGTTCCTGATCTTCTTCGGGTACCCGCTCATCGCCACGGTGTACTACTCCTTCACGCGTTACGACCTGATCAACGCGCCGGAATTCGTCGGCTTCGACAACTACATCCGGATGTTCACCAGCGAACAGCTGGTCGGCACCGCCGCGTACAACACGCTGTGGCTGGTGATCGTCCTGACGTTCTGCCGGGTGGTGTTCTCCCTCGGCGTGGCGTCGATCATCTCCCGGCTGAAGTCGGGCGTCGGCCTGGTTCGGACGCTCTGCTATCTGCCGTCGCTGGCCCCGCCCGCCGCGGCGACCCTGGCGTTCGTGTTCCTGTTCAACCCGGAATACGGCCCGGTCAACGCGTTCCTGCGGGCGGTCGGCATCGACGGCGGGTTGTGGTTCAACGACCCGGCGATGTCGAAGCCCGCGCTGACCCTGCTGGTGATGTGGGGTTCGGGCGAGCTGATGATCATCATCCTGGCGGCGCTGCTCGACGTGCCGCAGGAACAGTACGAAGCCGCTCAGCTCGACGGCGCCGGGCCGGTCCGCCGGTTCTGGCACGTCACGCTCCCGTCGATCTCGCCGGTGCTGCTGTTCGGTGTCGTCAACTCGATGATCTTCGCGCTGCAGTTCTTCACGCAGGCGATCGTCGCGGGTTCGGCGGCCGCGGGCGCGGCCGACGTCGCGGGCAACACGAGATTCATCGGTGCGCCACAGAACTCGACGCTGACCTATCCGGTCTGGCTGTACGTCCAGGGTTTCCGGTACTTCAACATGGGTTACGCGGCGGCGATGGCGGTCCTGCTGTTCATCGTGTCGGCCGGGTTCACCTGGATTCTCGTGCGGCAGCTCCGTAAGTCCCAGCACCAGGAGGAGGGCGGATGACCACCCTGGCCGAGCCCCGGCACACCGCCCCGGCGTCCGAACCGCCGAAGGTGCGGGTGCGGCGCCAATGGGACAAGAAGCTGTACTGGATCGCGACGCACAGTCTCGGCATCGCGATGGGCGTGATCTTCATGCTGCCCATCCTGTTCGTGTTCCTCACCGCGGTGATGTCCAGCGATCAGGCGCTTTCGTCGAATTTCTGGCCGAAGGAATGGCACTTCGAGAACTTCATCGAGGTGTTCGAAAAGGCGCCGTTGCTGCAGTACTTCGGCAACAGCATGCTCTATTCGACGCTGGCGACCGCCGGTGCGCTCATCTCGGCGATCCCGGCGGCGTACGCGCTTTCGAAGCTGAAGTTCCGTGGGCAGAACCTGTTCTTCATGCTGACCGTGGCCGCGATGATGCTGCCGCCGCAGGTCACCGTCGTGCCGCTCTACGACCTGTGGGTGCGGCTCGGGTTCACCGGGACACTGGTTCCGCTGATCGTGCCGTACTTCTTCTTCGACGCGTTCTCGATCTTCCTGCTGCGGCAGTTCTTCCTCACCATTCCGAAGGACTACCTGGAAGCGGCGAAGATCGACGGCTGCAACGAGTTCCAGGCGATGGTCAAGGTGCTGATCCCGATGGCGAAGCCGGGTATCGCGGCGACGGCGATGTTCTGCTTCCTGTTCACCTGGAACGACTACTTCGGTCCGTTGCTCTACACCGGTGAGACCCGGGACAGCTGGCCGCTTTCGCTGGCGATCGCGTCGTTCCGCGGGATGCACCACGTGGAATGGAACCTCACCATGGCGGCCACCGCGTTGATCATGCTGCCGGTGATCGTGCTGTTCGTGTTCGCGCAGAAGTCCTTCGTCAAGGGCATCACATTCACAGGGGTCAAGGGATGAAACTGGCAGTCGTCGGTGGTGGGTCCACCTACACACCCGAGCTGATCGACGGGATCGCCGGGCGACGGTCCACTTTGGACGTCGACGAGATCGTGCTGATCGATCCGGACGCCTATCGGGTGGAGGCGGTCGGTGACTTCAGCAATCGGTTGCTGAGTCACGCCGGGCATCCGGCGCGGGTCCGGACCACCGCCAACCTCGAAGAAGGCGTCGAGGGCGCGTCGGCGGTGCTGATCCAGTTGCGGGTCGGCGGGCAGCGCGCGCGGCGCGGGGACGAGACGTTCCCGCACGCGTGCGGTTGTGTCGGGCAGGAGACCACGGGAGCGGGCGGCCTCGCGAAGGCGTTGCGCACCGTGCCGGTGGTGCTCGACATCGCCGACAGGGTAAGGAAAATCGCCGGTGACGACACCTGGATCGTCAACTTCACCAACCCGGTCGGCATCGTCACCAGGGCGCTGCTGAACGAGGGACACCGCGCCGTCGGGCTGTGCAACGTCGCGATCCACCTCCAGCGGACGTTCGCGCATCTGCTCGGCGCCGGCGTCGACGACGTCAAACTCGTGCACACCGGCCTCAACCACCTGAGCTGGGAACGTCAGGTGCTCGTCAACGGTGAAGACCGGCTGCCGGAGTTGCTCGCGGAGCACGCGGAATTCCTCGGCGAACACGTCACCGCGCCGGTGGAATGGATGCGGCGGATGAATGTCGTGCCGTCGTACTACCTGAAGTACTACTACGGGCACGACGAGCAGGTCGTGAAGCAGCGCACCGAGCGGCCGCGCGCGGACGTCGTCAGCGACGTCGAGGAGGAACTGCTCAAGGTGTACCTCGACCCGGAGGTGGTGACCAAACCGGAGCAGCTGGAAAAGCGGGGCGGTGCCTATTATTCCGAGGCCGCGGTGCAGCTGGTGCACGCGCTCACCTCGGGCGGTCCCGCGGAGGAGCACGTCGTCAACGTCCGCAACGAAGGGACTTTCGACTTCCTGCCGGACGACGCCGTCATCGAGGTTCCGTCCCTTGTGGACGGCAAGGGGCCGCGGCCCATCCCGCAGCCGCCGGTGGAGCAGCGGTTCGCCGGGCTCATCGCCGGGGTGACCGCGTACGAGCATCTCGCGCTGGAAGCGGCGATCAAGGGCGGGCGGGACCGGGTGGCCGACGCGCTGCTCGCGCATCCGCTGATCGGCCAGTACACCAAGGCGGACCAGCTCGCGGACACGCTGGTGCAGATCAATCGCCAGTTCCTGCCTTGGGCGGGGGCATGACGGCAGGCCCGGCCGACGTCGTCGTCGCGATCGACGGGGGCAACAGCAAGACCGACGTCCTGATCGTCTCCAGGGACGGGCGGGTGCTCGGGCAGTCGCGAGGGCCGGGCGCGTCCCCGCAGAACATCGGGGTCGACGCCAGCGTCCGCGCGCTGGAAGAGCTGGTGCTGGAGGCCCTTCGCGGGGCAGGGCTTCCCGACGAGCGCCCGTTCGCGACGCATACGTCTGCCTACCTCGCGGGGCTGGATTTCCCGCAGGAGGAAGCGATCCTGCACGCGGCGCTGGCCGCGCGCGGCTGGAGTGACACGCTGATCGTCGGCAACGACACGCTCGCGTTGCTGCGCGCGGGCAGTTCCGATGGCACCGGCGTCGCGGTGGTGTGCGGCGCCGGGATCAACGGCGCCGGTGTCAGCGCCGACGGCCGCGAGCACCGGTTTCCCGCGCTGGGCAAGATCTCCGGCGACTGGGGCGGCGGCTACCGGTTGGGCGAGGAGGCGCTGTGGTGGGCCGTCCGCGCCGAGGACGGCCGTGGCCCGGGCACGGCCCTGCGGACCGCCGTCGCCGCGCATTTCCAGGCCTCGTCGGTGCTGGAAGTGGTGCAGCGCCTGCATTTCGAGGAGCTGCACACCGATGCGATCCACGGGCTGTGCCCACTGCTGTTCGCCGTCGCGGCCGACGGCGACGAGGTGGCGCAGGACGTGGTCGACCGGTTCGTCGAGGAGGTGGCCGTGCTGGTCACGGTCATCCTGCGGCGGCTCGAACTGACCGAGGAGGCACCGGAGGTGGTCCTCGGCGGGGGAGTGCTCACCGGGGTCGGCACGCAGGTGGTCGCGGAGATCGAGCGGCGGTGCCTGAAGGTGGCGCCGCGTGCTTCGATCCGCGTCGTCGACGTCGCCCCCGTGGTCGGCGCGGCACTGTTCGCCCTGGACACCATCGGTGCGGCCGACACGGCCAAAGCCGCCCTGAAGGCCGCGACCAAACGGGTCTGACGCGTCACGATCCGCCGGTGCCGAGCCGGGCGTAGCCACCGCGGAAGAACACCAGCGGGCCACGGCCGGGTGTGGACGACAACGTCCGCACCCGGCCGAGCACGAACAGATGGTCACCTGTGCCGGCGACTTCGTGGAGCTCGCATTCGATCGAGGCGATGGCACCGGCCAGCACGGGGGAGCCCGTGGCGCCGGGACGCCAGCGCACGCCGCCGAACTTGTCACCCCCGCTGACGGCGAACGACCGGCACAGGTCCTCCTGGTCCTCGCCGAGTACGTTGACCGCGAAGACGCCGGTCCGTTCGATGCGTGGCCAGCTCGACGACGTCCTGGCGGGGAAGAAGCCGACCATGGCCGGGTCGAGCGACACCGAGGTGAAGGAGCTGACGGCCAGCCCGACCGGTCCCCCCGCGTCGATCCCGGTGACTATGGCCACGCCGCTGGGGAAGTGGCCGAGGACGTGACGGAACGTGGACTGCCCGTTGGCGGCGGTCGTCGGATCGGCGGTCATCTCGTCTCCTTCCGGGGTGGCGCCGTCAGTCCGCGACGGCGAGGTCGCGGATGTTGCGGTTTCCGTCGGCCCACAGGATGTTCATGGTGAGGGCGCTGATCTTCCAGCCCTCCTCGGTGCGGGTGAAGCCGTACCGGTACTCGCCACCCAAGGTCCACAGTGGACTCCCGTGCTCGTTCGGCAGGGAATGGGTCGCCTGGAACATGGCGGTGGCTTCGGCGGTGTCACCGTCGAGCCGCACGATGTGGTTGGCCAGCAGGTGCTGGGTGGCCTTGAGGCCGGTCCGGTTGCCGCGCCATTTCGCGACGACGTCGGCGCGGGGCACGCTCACGGGTTCTCCGCCGTTGAGGCTGGTGTAGTCCAGCAGTACCTCGCCGGTGAACAGCGACACCAGGCTTTCCCACTCGCAGTGGTCGAGGTGCCAGGCCATGCGCAGGGTCAGTTCCACGACCTCGGTGCGGTCGAGCGGAAGGTCGGCCACGACTTCTCCAATCCCGAAAAGGGTGGTTCGCGAATTCCGCCCGGAACGGTGGGCGGGACATTTCGAGTCTCGCCGCCGTCGTGAAGTCGTTCCAGAGCCGAATGCTCCTAGGTTCGCGTCGGGTGGTGGTGGCACTCCCGGGCGGGTTGCGGCCATCCGGGCGAGAGCGCCGTCACAGTGCCATCCGGTCGCTTGGCCCAGGCCGTTCCGGCGAGGCTCGCTGACCTGCGGATTCGCTCAGGCCTGGGGTCTCGACGCGACGTATCGGAACTCAAAAAAAACCTTCCGGAAGGTTTGACATGCCTCGCGAGGGCCACTTACTTTCGATTGCGTGGCAGTCAAGGATTCGGAACTGAGAAGTCCCTACCGGGAAAGAGAATCTCTTCGACATTTTCTCCGCTCGCGCCGGGCTCGCCTGACTCCGGCCGACGTGGGCCTCGTCCATGGAGGCCGCAGGAACACCCCCGGTCTGCGTCGTGAAGAGGTCGCCGTGCTGGCGGGGGTCAGCGCGTCTTGGTACACCTGGCTCGAACAGGGCCGGGACATCAAGGTCTCGGAAACCGTGCTCGACTCGATCAGCGACGCGCTCCGGCTCAATGACATCGAACGCGCACACCTCTACCGGCTCACCGGTACCAATCCGCCACCGCTGCCGGCCAAGGCCACGTCCGGTGAGGTGTCGCGGCTGCAACGCACCGTCGAGGCGCTTCCGGCGCCCGCCTACGTCGTCGACCGCTATTGGAACAGCTTGGCGGCCAACGAAAAGGCGCGTTCCCTGCTGGGGGTCACGGAGACGGGGTACAACCATCTCATCGGGTTCTTCACCGATCCGCAGGTGATGCGCCGGTACCTGCGCTGGGACGATCTCGCCCGGCAGCTGGTCGGCCAGTTCCGTGTGCAGGCGACGCGGTACGCGGGCGATCACGGGTTCGCCGCGCTGACCGTCCGGCTCTGTTCGGCCAGTCCCCGGTTCGCCGAACTCTGGGGCAGGCACGAGACCCGGGACTGCGCGATGACCAAGGTCGATCTGCGTGGCCCCGCCGACGAGGTTCTTTCCTACGAGCAGATGATCCTCGGTTTCGCCGACCGGACGGATCTGCTCCTGATGTTGTACGTGCCACCGGTGATCGACGGTGGCAACGGTCCTGCCGATTCCCGGCTGAGCTGATGAAGGAGAAACCTGTGGGCAGCAAGAAGATCGCGATCCTCGGTGCGGGCAAGATCGGCCGCCCGATCGGGCGGCACTGGCTGGCGGCCGGCCATGAGGTGGTCTTCGGGTCGCGGCGGCCGGAGCGGCTCACCGACCTCGACGGCGGGAAGGCGGCCGGTTTCGCCGAAGCGGCGGCTTCCGCCGAAATCGTCCTGCTTTCGGTGCCGTATCCGGCTTTGGGGGGTCTTCTGGAGACGGCAGGCGCCGCACTCGACGGCAAGATCGTCATCGACGCCACCAACCCGATGGGGCTTTCCGCCGACGGTCACATCATCTCGCTGCTCGATCCCGGCGTCACCCAGGGACGGGCCACCGCGGATCGCCTTCCCGGAGCCAGGGTCGCCCGCGCGTTCACCCACGTCATGGACGAACTCCTCTGGTCGCGGGGTACCCAGCAGCGCGACTTCTGGGGGATGGCCTACGCGGCGGACGATCCGGAGACCGGCGAGGTCGTCGCAGGGTTGATCGCCGACGCCGGGTTCATCCCGGTCGGTCTCGGTGGTCTCGATGATTCGGCCGCGCTCGATCCCGGCGGCCCGGTGTTCCCGCATCTGTTCACCCCGGCGGATCTGCGGGTCGCCGCCGGGCTGGTCGCGGCGGCCTCTCGGTGACCGCGGTAGTCCCTCGCGTCGCGCCGTTGTTCACCGGGTTCGATCTCGGACCGCTGCGGTTGCGCAACCGCGTGGTGATGGCGCCGATGACCAGGCAGCTGTCCCCGGACGGTGTACCGGGGGCGGATGTCGCCGAGTACTACGCGCGCCGTGCACGGCACGAAGTCGGGCTGATCATCACCGAAGGCACCACGGTCGATCATCCGGCGGCGTCGAGCAGTACGGACGTGCCGCGGTTCCACGGCGCGGACGCGCTTTCCGGCTGGGCGGAGGTGGTGCGGGCGGTGCACGCGGCGGGCGGGAAGATCGCGCCGCAGCTGTGGCACGTCGGATTCGACCCGCTGCTGTGGGGAAAGTCCGCCACCGAACGGGACCGGATGATGCCCGACGGGGTCGTCCCGATGAGCCCCTCGGGAATCGCACCGGACAGTCCGGCGCACCGCCCGATGACCGAACAGGAGATCGCCGACGTCATCGACGCTTTCGCCCGCGCCGCCGCGGACGCGCGACGGATCGGCTTCGACGCGATCGAACTGCACGCCGCGCACGGCTATCTGCTCGACCAGTTCCTCTGGGCGACGACCAACCGCCGCACCGACTCCTACGGTGGCGATCTCCTCGGCCGGACCAGATTCACCGCCGAGGTCATCGCCGCCTGCCGGTGGGCGGTCGGCAGGGACTTCCCGATCATTCTGCGGTTCTCCCAGTGGAAGGTCGGTCACTACCAGGCGAGATTGGCGAAGGGCCCGGACGAGCTGGAGCGGCTGCTCGGCCCGTTCGTGACCGCCGGCGTGACCGCTTTCCACTGTTCCACGAGGAGATTCTGGCGCCCGGAATTCGACGGCTCGCCGCTGAACCTGGCAGGCTGGACCAAGAAGGTGACCGGCAGCCCGGTGATCACCGTCGGCTCCGTCGGTCTGGAGGACAGCGATTTCCTGGGCTATCTGAAAGGCGAAGGCGCCCGTGCCGGGGAGGTCGACGCGGTAGCCGACAGGCTCCGCGAAGGCGAGTTCGACCTCGTCGCAGTCGGGCGGGCGTTGCTGGCCGACCCGGAATGGGTGACGAAACTGCGTGAAGGTGGTGACCGGCGCGCGTTCGACGCCGACCTGTTGAAGACACTCGACTGAAGAATCGGCGAAAGCGGCCCCGGCGGAAACCCGCCGGGGCCGCTTCGCTGTCTCCGCGAAACCTGGTGGCGGTGGCACTATGCCGGGAAGAGCCGGGATAAACCCGCTCTGGCAAAGGAAACTCCCAAGTCGGATAGTCGTCTTAGGACAGTTCCCGAAATCGCCGGAGGAATGACATGGCCGCCAACGGAACAGCTCCGGAAACGACGCTCCTCGGTTCGATAGACGACTACCTCGGCCCGCGCGCACGCCGGTTCTTCGGTGAGGGATTCAAACGCGCCGAACACCGGATCACCGACGTCCGGATCGTCGACGGCGCGGTGTCGGCGACCGCCACGGTGGACTACCCGGCCGACTGGTCGCGCAAGGGGGACCACGACCAGCGACCGCATCTCTCCACTGTGGACGTTCTGGTGCTCGGCGCGTGGCTCGCCGAGACGCAGCTGGCGCACACACGAGGGTTGACGCCCGCGCAGCGTGCCGACGCGGTCTTGCTCCGCGCGGACATCAGGGCGGGGACCACGCCGGTGGAGGAAGAACTTCGCGGGTTCCGCGTCACGGCCGCCGCCGCGGTCACCACCCCGCTGGCCGACGGGCGGATCCGCAGCGTGGTCGACTGTGTGATCGGCACCCTCACGCTGCGGTGCGAGATCGACCACGAACCGGGGGTGCCCAACGCCGCGCCCGCGGAATTCGGCGGCCCTGAAGAGATCTTGGGAGACGAAGGAATTCGCCTGTTCGCGGAAGGGCACCGGAACAGGCGGCAGTTCGTCGAGAAGGTCTCGGCCGACGTCGCCGCGGTGACGGCCGGCGCGGACGTCCGTATCGAAGGCCCCGATGTGGTGCCCCTTTCCGCGTCGGCGCTCATCGTCGACACCTTCGTCGTCGGTCTCCAGCTCGGTCAGGTCCTGCTCTACGAACTCGACTCGGTCAGTCGTGCCCGCAGCAACACGCTCTGGATGCGGCGGACCGTGCTGAGTTGCGAACGACCGGGGGAACCGCGGCTGCCCGGTGGGCCGGTCGCCTTCCGGCTCGAGAAGGCGAAGCTGCTGGAGAACAGCAAGGGACAGGTTTGGCGGGCCGCCGACATCGTCGGTGAATTCCAAGGTGTCCGTCTGCGGTGTTCGGTCGCGCACCGGCTGCCGTGACCGCTTCCAGTACCGAGAACACGACCAGAGAAAGGCAACAGAAGATGAAACTCGCCATTTCCGGCACCTATTCGGTCGGAAAGACCCTCACCACGATGGCCGTCGCGCATCTGACCGGCTTGCCCCGCAGTTCCGCGCTGACCATGCGGGAGCTGCTGCCGATCTCCGTGCCTGGTAAGACCCTGGAGGAGTGCACGGCCGCCGAGATCATCATGCTGATCACCCGGCGGAACCAGGGCAGGGCCGTCAACGAGAGCCACCTCCCCGACGGCTTCGTCTCCGACGGCTCGTCCCTGCACGAATGGTGCTATGGGACGGTGCGGGTGCTCGTCGGGATCAACCCCAACGACTCCGTGCATCTCGAGACGATCGAGATGACCGACGAGATCCGGTTCTACGCCGAGGTGATGCGCCAGATCGGGGTGCCGGCACGGCAGCACGCCAAAGCCACCTACGACGCCTTCGTGCACTTGCCGATCGAGTTCCCGCTCGTCGCGGACGGGCACCGGCCGGTCAACGAACGTTTCCGCGCGCTGGCCGACGAGATGTTGCTGAAGCAGCTGGACGAACTCGGCATCCCGGTGCACATCGTCGGCGGGACCGTGCCGGAACGGCTGGAAAAGATCCTGGACATCTTCGATTTCCGCCCGGTGATGAGCGTCGACGAGGCTATCGAGCGGGCCGAGGCGGACTACGCACTGATCGACACGACCGGCGAGCTCGACCGCGAGCGGGCCGTCATCACCGCATGACGGCCGCGGTGCTGACCGGGCTGGGCACCGCGCTGCCCGCCCGGCTGGTCACGAACGAGGAACTGTCCACGACACTGGACACCACGGACGAGTGGATCCGGACCAGGACCGGGATCGGGCAACGGTTCTGGAGCGACGGGGAATCCACCGGCGATCTGGCCGCCCGGGCGGGGGAACGGGCGCTCGCCGCCGCACGGGTGTCCGAAGTGGACATGGTGGTGCTCGCCACCACCACCCCTGACCATCCCTGTCCGGCCACCGCGCCCGAGGTGGCGTCCCGGCTCGGCCTCGGGCACGCGGCCGCGTTCGACATCGCCGCCGTCTGCAGTGGTTTCGTCTACGCGCTGGCCATGGCGTCCGCCGGCGTCTCGGCGGGGTTGGCGGCCAAGGCGCTCGTCATCGGAGCGGAAACCTACTCGACGATCCTCGATCCGGAGGATCGCACGACGTCGGTGATCTTCGGCGACGGTGCCGGCGCGGTCGTCCTCGAACGAGGAGAGGCGGGCGCACCCGGTTCCTTCGCCGGGTTCGATCTCGGCAGCGACGGGGCCAACCGGGAACTGATCCAGGTGCCCGGCGGCGGTTCGCGCGAACGGACCGGCGCGGACGGGGCGGAAGGCCGCTACTTCACCATGCGGGGCAAGGCGGTCTTCAAGGAAGCGGTGACCAGGATGGCGGGCTCGGCGTCGAGCCTCCTCGAGTCCATCGCCTGGCCGAAGGACTCGGTCGACCTGCTCGTCGGGCACCAGGCCAACACTCGCATCCTGCATGCGCTCGCCGACCACCTCGGCGTACCGCGGGAAAGCGTGGTGGTCGACCTGGACCGGGTCGGCAACACGTCGGCCGCGTCGATCCCGCTCGCTCTCGCCCGCGCCGCCGCCGAGCACCGGCTGCGGCCGGGCGACCGGGTCCTGCTCAGCGCCTTCGGCGGCGGCCTCACCTGGGGCTCCACCGCGCTGGTGTGGCCCGAGCTGCCCATCGCAATTCCCTGACCCGAGGAGGAAGCCCATGTCCCAGCACGTGATGGACCGGCTCGTCACGATCTTGACCGGCCAGCTCGATATCGAGGAGACCCAGCTGACCGCGGACACCGAATTCGAAGAACTCGGCCTGGACTCCCTGGTCCTGGTCGAACTCTCGGTGATCCTGCACCGGGAGTTCGGGGTCGAGGTGACCGACGAGGAACTCGCGGCGGGCCGGACCCTCGGCAGCGCCGCGGCGGTGGTCAGCAGCCGCGCGGCGTAACGGAGGACATCGATGAGAATCGCGGTCGTCGGTGCCTACGGCAACGGCAAGACCACCCTGACCGCCGCGCTCGCGCCGTTGCTGGATGTCCCGCGGGTGCACGGCGCACCGATGGCGGACCCGGCGGGCTCGGCGCCGAAACCGCTCGAAGACTGCACGGAAGGCGAACTGCTGCAGCTGATGCTGCGGCGGTTCACCGAACGCACCGTTTCCGAGGAACGCAATCCCGACGGCTTCGTCTCCGACGGTTCGTCCTTGCACGAATGGATCTACACGAAGGTCCGGTTGGCGCTGGGGCGGCATCCCCGGCCGCCGCAGGACCTCCCGCTTTACGAAGACGGGCCCTACGAGGAGGTGGCCGGGCAACTGGGCACCGTGATCCAGCAGCGCGTCCGGGAGGCCTACGACGTCTTCCTGCACGTGCCGGTGGAGTTTCCCTTGCGGCCGGGCGAATCCCCGATCAGCGAGCGGTTCCGGGAGTTGTCGGACCGGCTCCTGCTCGAGGTGCTCGGCCGGCTGGGCTGCCCGGTGCACGTCCTCCGCGGAGGCGTCGCCGAACGGCTGTGCACGGCGTTGTCGGTGCTCGGAGCGGGCTGAGTTCGCCGTCGTGGAAGGGCTCTTCCCCGGAGTGACCCGGGGAAGAGCCCTTCCACGTTTCGCCGTCACTCAGGACGCGTCGACGGTCGCGGGTACTTCCCGCGGTTCGGCCGCGGCGGCCTCGCGGCGTTCCGGGCGGAGCAGCATCCGCCAGGACACGAGCGCGCCCAGCCCGTAGGACAGGCCGATGAGCAGGAAGGACACCGAGGCGCCGGTGTACCAGTCCGGCGCCGCGTGCAGGACGACGCCCATCGCCGCCACGCCGACCAGTGAACCGATCTGGCGGTTGGCGTTGAGCACCGAACCGGAGACGTTGGCGTGTTCCGGGCCGGCCGCGTCCACCAGAACCGCGGTCATCCCCGGGGAGATGATGCCGGCGCCGATGTTCGCCGCACCGACGCCGAGCGCGAGCACCCAGTAGGGCGTTCCCTCCGACACCGAAACCAGACTGAGGGTGGAAACCGCGGCCAGGGTGAGGAAAACGGTCATCAGCAGGCCATTGCCGTACCGGCCGGAGATCCGTGAGAAGACGATGTTCGCGATGGGGAAGAAGATCGTCATCGGCAGCAGTTGCAGGCCCGCTTCGAAGGGATCGGCGCCCCGCGCGTTCTGAAAGAACAGGCCGAGCATGAAGATGCTGCCGAAGAGCGCGAAGTTGAACAGGAAGCCGATCAGGTTCGCTCCGGCGAAACGCTTGTCGTGGAACAGGTTCCATGGCATCAGGTGGGTGGTGGCTCGGCGTTCCCTCAGCGAGAGCAGCCCGATGGCGAGGACCGCCACCACCGCCGCGCCCAGCACCGGAGCCGAAGCCCAGCCCAGCTGCGGACCTTCGATGAGACCGAAGCTGATCGAGGCGAGGAGCACGATGCCGATCAGGTGGCCCGGTACCGCGAGGCCCTGCGGTTTGCCCGCGACCGGGGCGATGTACCGGCGGGTCAGCAGCATGCCGATGACGCCGATCGGCAGGTTGAGCAGGAAGATGCTGGGCCAGCCGAAGGCGCCGACCATGAGCCCGCCCAGCGTCGGGCCGAGGCCGGACGAGGTCGCGACGATCGCCGACCACAGGCCCAGCATGCGGGTGCGCTGCTTCTTCTCCGGGAACGAATGCACCAGCAGGGACAGGGAACTGGGCATGAACAGGGCGGCACCGACCCCCTGGACGAGGCGGGCGATGATCAGCGTCTCGGCGTTCGGGGCGAGAGCGCACGCGAGTGAGGCGAAGAAGAACACCGCCATCCCGACCTGGTAGACGACCCGGGCGCCGACGCGGTTGGCGAGGCCACCGGCGAGGAGCAGGAGCGAGGCGAAGGTCAGGATGTAGCCGTCGACGATCCAGGTGAGCTGGGTCAGCGTGCTGTCAAGGTCCGCCTGGATGGCGGCACCCGCGACGTTGACCACGGTCGTGTCCAACGAAGCCATGACGAACCCGGTGGCGAGTGCGGCGATCTTCACCCCGCCGGGCGCCACCCGCCCCGGCGAGGTACTGGACGTAGTCATCTGGCTTTCTCCCCTGCGTTGCGCGTCTTGACGCGTACGGACGGTCACCGGTCACCATCATGGAAGCGCACTATGTCGATGGCTGTCAAACTTTGATGTTCGTCAACCTTTGACGTTCGTCGTAGTATTGGGGGATCGCCACGGAGGAGGACGCACGATGCCCCAGATCACGGACGAGCGGATCACCGATCACCCGGACGTCGCGGACGTGACCCTGCAGGGGGTCCTGGAGGCGCTGGTGGACCCGGTACGCCGCAGCATCGTCCGGCAGCTGGCCGAAGCCGGGCAGGACATCCGCTGCGGGACGTTCGACATCTCGGTGACGCGGTCCACCGGCACACACCATTTCAAGGTGCTGCGTCACGCCGGGATCATCCGGCAGTACTACGAAGGCACGTCGCGGATGAACACTTTGCGCCGGGAAGACCTCGAATCCGTCCTTCCCGGTCTGCTCGACGCCATTCTCGCCGCGCCCGACGTCGTTTCCTGAGCCCGCGGCTGTTCCTGGTGGCGCTACCACTAGGAGAGACGCACACTTTTCGATGGCTGCCGCGGCCCATATGTTCGAAGCATGTCGCCGACCATTCCGAAACCGCGGAATCCCGAGCACGGAACACCGCGCCGGCTCTACGCTTTTCATCACGCGGGCGGCGGCGCGTCCACCTATCTCGGCTGGCGACGGCAACTCGGCCGGTCGGTCGAAATCGTTCCGGTCGTGTTGCCGTCCGGTCCTGACAGGACACTCGATGGCGTCGTGGAATCCGTCGTCCAAGCCTTGGATCATTCCCGGCCGTATCTGTTCTACGGGCACAGCATGGGTGCCAGGATCGCGTTTCTCGTCGCCTGCTCCCTGCTTTCGCGGGGCCTGCCCGGCCCCGACCGGCTGATCGTCGGCGCCTCCGCCGCGCCCAGCCTGCCGGCCGGGCTCGACCGGGTCCTCCGGCAGGACGACGGGCAGTTGCTGGAGAGCCTGCTCGCGATTGACCGGAAATCCGCGCGGCTGCTGGAGAATTCCCGGCTGGCGAGTCGCGCTCTGGCGTCGTTGCGGGCGGATCTGGCGCTCTGCGCCGAGGCGACCGTCGTCGGCGATACGGTCCTGCCCCGTCCGATCGACGTGTTCGCCGGCGTCGCCGACCCGATCGTGCCGTTGTCCGGTGCGGCCGCGTGGGCGCGGCACACGACCGCCGGATTCCGCCTGCACCGGGTGGGCGGAGGACATTTCTTCCATCGCCGCCCGGAGGGGGATTTCCTCGCCGGAATACGCCGGTTGTGTGCCGGAGAACCCGTTTTCGCCTGACGCGATCCCTGTCCGAAGACGTTCTGAAGAGATCTTGGAGGAATGGCCATGCCCACGGACCGTATCAAGTTCGGTGCCTTTCTTTCGCCGATGCACCCGCTCGGCGAAGACCCGACCCTGCAGTTCCAGCGCGATCTCGAATTCGCCGAACTGCTCGACCGGCTCGGCTATGACGAGTTCTGGATCGGTGAACACCATTCGATGGGCTGGAACACCATCGGGGCGCCGGAACTGCTCGTCGCGGCGGCCGCCGAGCGCACCCGGCGGATCACCCTCGCCACCGGGGTGTCGACGCTGCCGTACCACCACCCGTTCATGGTCGCCTCGCGCGCGGTGCACCTGGACCACCTCACGCGGGGCAGGTTCGTGCTCGGGGTCGGCGCCGGCGGGATCCCCACCGACGCGCGCATGCTCGGACTCGAGATGAGCGAACTGCGAGGCCATTTCGGTGAGGCGCTGGAGGCGGTCGTCGAACTGGTCAACGGCAGCGAGCGCATCACCAAGAAGACCCCGTGGTTCACCCTGCAGGACGCGAAACTCCAACTGGCGCCGGTGAAGGCCGAGGGGCTCGAGATCGTCGCGGCGAGCGTCGCCTCCCCGAACAGCATGCGGCTCGCCGGGAAGTACGGGATCAGCACGGTCTCCTTCGGCGCTCCTCGTCCCGGCCACCCGCGGGTCGACATGCGGACCCAGTGGGCCTATGCCGAGGAATCCGCCGCCGAACACGGGAACACCGTCGACCGGGCCAACTGGCGCATCACGCTCCCGGTGTACGTGGCCGAGACGCGGGAGGAGGCGTTCGCGGACATCCGTGAGGGTTACGACCGCTGGGCATACGGGTACTGGAACGAGATCCGGGGCCTCGACGTCTCGACACCCGGAGTCCCGCGCTCGCGGGCGCTGGAAGCGACCGTGGATCTCGGCGGAGCACTCGTGGGCACGGTGGACGACGTCGTCGCCGGTATCCAGCGGCTCTACGAGGAGACCGGCGGTTTCGGCACGCTGCTCGTCTACGCCCAGGACTGGGCGAGCTGGGAGAAGACCAAGCGCAGTTACGACCTGCTCGCCCGCTACGTGGCCCCGCATTTCACCGGCTCCACCGCGAAGCTCCATGAATCCGTGCGGTGGTACCAGGACAACCGTGATCTGTTCCCTCAGCTGATTCCTTGAGCGGAGGGGTGCGCCGGCGGGTACGGGTCCCCCCAGCCCGTACCCGCCACCTCATCGGCCCGCGGCCGCGGACAGGACCGGCCACCGGAGAGCGGCGGCCTTCGCGGCCAGTTCGGGGTCGCCGTCGCCGACGACGACGGGATGCCCGACCACGTCGAGCATCGGAAGATCGCTCGCGTGATCTCCGTAGGCGTGGCTGTCCCCGGCGGGCAGGCCTGCCCAGGACAGCACGTCGAGGACCGCTTCCCGTTTGGCGGAACCGATCATCGGCCGGTCGACCTCTCCGGTGAGCACACCGGACGCGTCTTCGAGGAGCTCGGTGCAGTAGAGGAGATGGGCGCCCAGTTCCGCCGCGGCGGGCTCGATCAACGCGGGCATCGAGCCGGAGACCAGCACGATCAGATCGCCGTCGGCGAGATGACGGCCCAGCGCGGCGACCCCTTCGGTGACGAACGGCGCGGGACCCGCCGAGAACTCGCGGTACCACTCCCGGCCTCTTGCCGTGAGGTCCTTCGACGGCACGCCTTCGAAACGGCGGTAGTACCGGCGATTCAGCACCTCGCGCGGCAGCCCGGTCGCGGCCAGGCGCCGGAGTTCGGCGGTGGCGTGGTCCGGGCCCCCACCGGACCGTTCGTGCCAGTACCGCCAGAAGGCGAACATGGTCTTGACCGCGAGCAGTGTTTCGTCGACGTCGAAGAAGGCGGCACGAGTGACGCCTTCCGGTGCGGGGCGCAGGATCCGGCGCGTCACGCCGCGGCCTCGAGTGCCAGCCGCGCGCGCACGTACGCCGCCGCGGCGGCTTCCGGGGCGAGCGCGGCGTGGGAGGCCCCGACGATCATGTCGAGCCAGCGCAGCTGCACCGGGTCGTCCGCCGCCCGCCCGCTGGCTCCTCCGGCACGGACCAGCCGGTCGACGGCGGCCACGCACAACTGAGTGGCCCGGCTGCAATCCCGCTGGTTCTCCGCGATCGCGAGGCCGGTCGCCGCGGCGTGATCGGCCCGGTGCGCCGCCTGTTCGAGCAGCAGCCGTCCGGCTTCGATCTCGGCGGACGACGCGGCGAGCACGTCGGCGACGACGTGATTCTCCCGTGCCGGGGTGCCTCGCACGCTGGTCCGCGCCGCCATTCTCGCCACCCAGTCCCGCTCGGCGCCCATGGCGGCGCCCAGGAGCGGAGCGGCGAACAGCAGACCGGCGACCATCGGATAGGGCACCTGGTGACAGCGGGCGGCGTCCGGTCGGGGCCGGAGCAGGTCGGCGAGGTCGACGCGGCGATGCGACGGAACGAAGACGTCCTTCACCACGACCGTGTTGCTCCCGGTGCCTCGCATGCCGAGGGTGTCCCAGGTGTGCTCGATCACGTAGTCCGTGGCCGGGACGGCGAAAATCGTTTGCCTGCGGTCGGTTTCGGGCCCGGTATCGCTGGCGAGCAGGATCCAGTCGGCGGCGTCGACCCCGCTGGCGAGCGACCAGCTACCGGACAGCAGCACGCCGCCGTCGCTCGGGACGGTCGTGCCCCGGGGCGGCATCACCGCCGCCGCGATCCGGACATCGGGCGTCGCCGACCAGAGTTCGCGCTGGCCTTGCTCGGGGAAGTAGGCCGCGAGCCTGCTGTGCGCGGCGTAGAGCGTGGAGCACCAGGCCGTCGACGTGCAGGTCTGGCCCAGTGCCACCGCGGCGTCGACCAGGTCGGTGAAGGAACCCGCCGTGCCGCCCCAGCGCTTCGGCACGAAATGTCGGGCGAAGCCGGCTTCCGTCACCGCGCGCACGACGCCTGCCGGCAGCCGGCGTTCCTGGTCCAGCACGGCGGCCGCCGCGCAGGCGGCGGCCGCGACCGGGGCGACCCTGGCGGGGGTGAGCGACCCGGTGGCGGTCAGCCCTTCGAGTTTGGCGGCGGCGAGGACGTTGCCCGCCTGGAACGCCTTCACGTCGATTGTCCTGCCGTCGCCCGTCACCTCGATGCGGACGGGGAGATCAAGCTCCCCGAACCGGCAGAAGGTGACGTCGGCCCCACCGAATGTCCATTGTGGATACTGTGCGGTCGTGGCCTGGCGGAACGCTTCCAGCAGGGTCATTCCCGGAATGTGGTCGGATTCGTGGTCGAAGAGCACCTCGTGGTCGCGGTTCAGCCGGAGCCGCCAGGACGCGTCGCCGTCGGGGCAGGCGGCGAGCAGGACGTCCCGTTCGTCGAGCATCCCCGCGAGCGCCGCTTCGACGGGAGGGAGCGGAAGCGAAGGCTCACCCGTCACGGCGGAACGGTGGCGCAAGGTGGTGTACCGACGCGGTTCGAGCGTGTACCAGCGCAGTCCGGCACTGCCGGCGCGCACCCCGCCCGCCCACAGGACCGCCTCCAGGGCGCAGGTGAACCGGCCGGGACGGCGTTCGGGTTCCTGGACGGTCACTTCCAGGTCGATCGGCAGCTCGCCGCCCTCCGGCACGGTGAGTCCCGGCCGGTCGAGCCGGAAGTGCAGGCCCGACAGGACGAAAGGGTGGTCGAGCGGAACGTCGAAGTACCGGTGCGAAAGGTAGATCGTCGCCTGGCGGACGGTTTCGGCGAACAGGAGCGGATCGACCGGCGCGTGCTCACCGCGCGGGCCGACCAGTTGCGAACGGTGCCACCGGGCGGTGACGCGGTAGCGGTGCGGGGCGAGGACGTCGGCGCCGGTCACGAGGACCTCGTTCGCGGCGCTCTTGTGGACCAGTGCCCGCTCGACCGGGATCGAGCGCGTGACAGCAGCCTCGGAATTGGCCATGACAGAACATCCCCCGATATTCGGCATCAAGTGTGAAAAGACGGAGACCCCAGGACCATTCACTACTCTGTGTGATGGTGCTCTGAAAAATATACCGTCGGGAAGGTATATTGCAACCGAGTTCGTGGATCTTCACTCACAAACAGGAGTCACCCGTGCCGAAACCTGGCAAAACGCCCGTCCAGCTGCTCGGCGAGCCGAAGGAAAGGACGAAACTGGCTCCGTTGCGCCAGGAGCGCGCGGTGCGTACCAGGGCGCTGGTGGTCGTCGCGGCGGCCGAACTGTTCGCGGAACGGGGTTTCCACGGCACTTCGGTCAAGGACGTCGCCGAACGCGCCGAGGTCACCAAGGGGGCGGTCTACTTCCACTTCCCGGACAAGGAGACGCTGGCGTCCGCCGTGGTCGAGAAGCATTACGACCGGCGGACCGAGGTGCTCGAGGAGCTGCTGGCGGAGCGGTTGAGCCCGCTCGACACCGTGGTCGTGCTCCTGGACCGGATGGCGGTCGCCTTCCGGGACGATCCGGTCATCCAGGGCGGCGCGCGTCTGCAGAACGAGCGCACCTTCATCCCGGCCAGTCTGCCGGAGCCCTTCGTGGGCTGGACCGACCTGCTCACGTCGTTGCTCGGGGACGCGGCGAAGGCCGGGCAGTTGCGCCGCGGTGAGGATCCCGCGGCGCTCGCCCGAAGCTTCGTGGCGGCGTTCTTCGGTGTTCAGCACATCTCGGATCGGCTCAACGGGCGCGCCGACATCGCCGAGCGCTGGGCGGAAACGCGGAATCTCCTGCTCCGGGCCGCGTGTGGCTGACCGGAACGCCTCCTTCGCTACCCCCAAGGTCAGGGTCCCGGCGAAGTCGGGACCCTGACCTGCGGGAGGGTGACGGTTCAGCCGTTGTCGCGACCTCACCGCACCCTGGCCTGGATCAGCTCACAGGTAGTAGTGAAGGAGGCCTTCACGGACAGTCGGCTCAGGAAGCTGCGGGCACGAGCGGCTCGTCCGTCTCCAGCACCGACTTGAGGTCCGACAGAATCCACGGCCACCCGCCACCGGCGTTCTCGCCCGGTCCGGCGTTGATGTCCTCCTGCGAACCATCGACCAGCGCGGCCGTCCACGGCGCGTTGGTGACGTCGTGGGTGACGGTCAGCCGGGTGCCCGCGGTCTTCGTCTCTTCGATCTCGTAGGTGAGCTGGGTGTAGGGCTCGTTGTCGAAGGCCGCGTCCATCCGCAGCTTCCAGGTGATGACCAGTTTGCGTGGCGGGTCGACTTCCAGGACCTCGCCGTCGATCAGGTCGTTCGTGAATCCCGCCTCGACGTAATCCGGCGTGGGATGGGTGGCGTGCTTGCCGCCCGGCCGCAGGTCGAAGTCGACAAGGCCGGTGTAGCCGTACTTCTGCGACCACTCGGGCTTCGTGATGGCGTCCCAGATCTTCTCCGGCGTGGCCTTGATGTAGACGCGGTAGACCTGGGTGGTGGCGGTGGTGGTGTCGGTCATGACGGCTCCTCGGTTTCGGGTCGGGGGGATTCGAGTTCGGCTTTGAGATCGAGCAACGCGGCCACGTTGCGCTCGGTGAACTTGTCGATCCACCGGTCGTGGATCTGCCGGATCGGTACCGGGTTGAGGAAGTGCTTCTTCTCCCGGCCCTCCTTGCGCGTGACGACAAGTCCGGCTTCTTCCAGCAGTTTCAGATGTTTCATCACGCCGAACCGGCTCATGTCCACTTCGGACTCGAGTTCGGTCAGCGTGCGGCCGTCACGCACGAACAGTCGGTCGAGCAGGAACCGGCGGGTCGGATCCGCCAGGGCCTTGAAAACCAGGTCGTCGTCGGGCACACCGAAAGCATAGGTGACCAAAAGGTCACATGTCAACCGGGGCTTCTCGGAAGTGCATGAAGGCCCCCATTCGTGCGCTAGACGCAGGACCCCGGCAAAGTCGCATAATCGCCGGTCAGGTGGGTTGCAAGTGGTGATTCCGGCACTCGTCGATCTTCGTGCAGGTGACCGTGGCAGGTAGGCGCGCACCGATCGGGTTCTGAGTGTCCACTGGGGACGCTTCCTGGCGGCCGAGTGTCCGATTGATGTCGATATATACGAGTCTGCGTGGGGGTCGTGAGTGTTTTGTGTCGTTCTGGCCAACGGTGTTTGGTTACCTACGGCGGGTGAGCTGGGTAGCGCTGGTCCGTGAGGGACTCCTTGAGGGACCCAGAGTCCCTCAAGGAGTCCCTCATGGACCCGAAACCACATCACAAGCCCCAGCGGCACCACCAGTCACAACAGCGGCGCGTGAAGGACCCCGTCCCTCGGCTCAGCCGAGGGAACTCGACCCTCACACCTTTCCCAGTACATGAAGGCCCCCTTCACTGCGCCTAGCGCAACGAAGGGGGCCATCATGTACTTCACGCGAGCAAGCCCGCAGGCCACGAGTAGGTACCTGAGAGAGGGTTCGTTCTAACGACCCAAAACACTCACGACCCCCACGCGAAGTGCTCACATCGGGCATTGCGTCCGACCGTGGTGTCCCTTATGGACACTCGGGGTGCGGCCGGCCAGCCCGGAATCAGGCAGCCACGCACGACCTTCGGATCGCCAAGAGCGATACGGACCAGCAGTTGTACGACTTTGCCGGGTCCATGCGCTAGACGCAAGGATGGGGGCCTTCATGTACTTCGGCTACAGGAGGGCGCCCAGCGGCAGGATGAGCGCGATCGCGACCACGGAGATGACCGTCTCCATGATCGACCAGCTCTTCAGCGTCTGGCCGACCGAAAGCCCGAAGTACTCCTTGACCAGCCAGAAGCCGGCGTCGTTGACGTGCGAGAAGAACAGTGACCCGGCGCCGATCGCCAGCACCAGCAGCGCGCTGTGCGACGGGTCCATGGTCGCCGCGAGCGGTGCCACGATGCCCGCCGCGGACACGGTCGCGACCGTCGCGGAACCGGTGGCGAGCCGGATCGCGACCGCGACCAGCCAGCCGAGCAGCAGCGGCGAGAGGTTCGCGCCGGTCGCCAGGCCGGTGATGACGTTGCCGACCCCGGCGTCGACGAGGGTCTGTTTGAACCCGCCGCCCGCGCCGACGATGAGCAGGATCCCCGCGATCGGCGGCAGTGAGTCGCCGATGGTGGACGACATCTTGCCGCGGGTGAAGCCGGCGGCCCGGCCGAGGGTGACCATGCCGACCAGTACGGCGGCGAGCAGGGCCACCAGCGGGTCGCCGATGAAGTCGAGCACGCGGCGGACGTGGTTCTCCTTCTCCAGCAGGATGTCCGCGAGCGCCTTGCCCATCATCAGCACGACCGGCAGCAGTACGGTCGACAGCGTCGGGAGGAAGCCGGGACGTCGTCCGTCCGAAGAGGACGATTCCGGGACGAGCCGTTCCGGCGCGACGGCGTCCGGCACCATCTTTGCGGCCAGCCTGCCGAACAGCGGTCCGGCGATGATCACCGTCGGGATCGCGACAAGCAGGCCGAAGGCCAGGGTGAGACCGACGTTCGCGTTCAGCGCGCCGGCGGCGGCGAGCGGGCCGGGGTGCGGCGGGACGAGGCCGTGCAGCACCGAAAGTCCGGCGAGCGCCGGGATTCCCAGCAGCAGCAACGGTTTCCCGGTCCGCTTGGCGACCAGCAGGATCACCGGGATCAGCATGACCAGGCCGATCTCGAAGAACATCGGCAGCCCGATCAGCGCGGCGACCAGCGCCATCGCCCACGGCAGGGTGCGGTCACCCGCGCGGCGCAGGATGGTGTCGACGATCTGGTCCGCGCCGCCGGAGTCGGCGAGCAGTTTGCCGAGCATCGCGCCGAGCGCGATCAGCACGCCGACCGAGGCGACGGTGGAGCCGACACCGGAGCTGAAGCTCTTGATCAGCTTGTCCACCGGCATGCCGCCGACGAGCCCGAGTGCGCCGGAGCCGAGGATCAGGGCCAGGAAAGGATGCAGTTTCGCCTTCGTGATGAGCACGACGATCACGGCGATGGCGAGCACCGTCGCGCCGATGAGGCGCGTGTCGTGTCCGGTCCAGGCGGCGGCGAGGGTGGTGGTCATTCGCGGTCCTCGAGAGCGGAGAGGGCGGAGTCGACGATCTCTTCCGGCGTTTTCGCGATGTCGGCGACGAGGCCGGATTCGTCCGGCCGCAGCTGTTCGAGATCGGCGAGTTGACTGTCCAAAAGGGACACCGGCATGAAGTGGCCGGAGCGGGTCTTCATCCGGTCGGCGAGCAGGGCGCGGTCGCCGTGCAGGTGCAGGAACCAGACGTCGCCGCCGCCGCGCAGGACGTCGCGGTAGCGGTACTTGAGCGCGGAGGACGTGACGACGCCGCCCGAGTCCTGGTGATCGCGGATCCAGCCGGCGATGGCTTCGAGCCACGGCTGCCGGTCCTCGTCGTTCAGCGGGTGGCCGGAGCTCATCTTGTCGATGTTCGCCTGAGGATGGAACGTGTCCGCCTCGGCGTAGTCGACGCCGAGGCGTTCGGCGAGTGCCGTGCCCACGGTCGTCTTGCCCGAGCCGGAAACGCCCATCACCACGATGACGGTCATCCGTACCTCCCACGTCGTTGTAGCCGGGACGAGTACAGCTCAAAAGTACTACTTAAGCAATATGAAGTACTACTTAATCGAATCAGAACGCTAGGGTCCCCTGGTGGGCAATGACAGGCATGCCGAAATGCTCGACGCGCTCGGTTCCGCGATCGCGAACGGAGAGGTTCCGCCGGGTGCGGTGCTGCGGTCCGACGAGCTCCAGGAGCGGTTCGGCGCCTCCCGCACGGTGGCGCGTGAGGTCGTTCGCGTACTGGAGACGATGTGCCTGACCAGCAGCAAACGCCGGGTCGGGGTGATCGTGCGCGAGCCGGGGGAGTGGAACCACTACGACCCGAGGCTGATCCGCTGGCAGCTCGACGGCGCCGAGCGGAAGACCGCGCTGCGCACGCTGACCGAGTTGCGCTCCGCCGTCGAACCGAGCGCCGCCCGCTTCGCCGCGCTCCGGGCGACGCCGGAAGAGGGCGGCCGCCTGCGCGCGCTGGCCAAGCGGCTGGAAGAGACGGCCCATCAGCGAGATCTCGTGACCTTCCTCGGCCACGACGTCGCTTTCCACGACCTGCTGCTGGCCGCCTCCCGGAATCCGATGTTCGCGCAGCTTTCCGCGGTCGTCGCCGAAGTGCTCGCCGGGCGCACCGGGCACGGCCTGATGCCGGAGGAACCGCAGCCCGAGGCCGTCGCGCTGCACGTCGAAGTCGCGGCCGCCGTCGACGCCGGTGACCCTGACCGGGCCGAACGCGCGATGCGGGACATCGTCAGCCAGGCGCGTGACGAGATGGCCGTCCTCCTGGACGGATGATCTTCGAGTAATCTCTGCAGGTCTTCGAGGGAACTGCATGCAGGGGGCGACGGTGAGCGCGGCACGCGCGATCGGTTTGGTGTTGGGGGTGGCCGCGGACGGGGCGATCGGGGACCCTCGGTCGCGGCGGCCGGTGACGGCGTTCGCCAGAGCGGCGTCGGCGGTGGACGCGAAGGTCCGGTCGAAACATCCGATGGCCGGAGTGCTGTGGACCGGTGGTCTCGCGGGCTCCGCCGTGCTGGCGGGTGTGCTCGCCGAACGCGCCGGACGGCGCAGCCCCGTGATGCAGGCGACCACGACCGCGGTGACCACCTGGGCCGTCCTCGGCGCCGCCGGGCTCGCCGCGCACGGCACGTCGCTGGCCCGCGATCTCGAAGAAGGCGAGCTCGAGACCGCGCGCGGCACATTGTCCACACTGGACCCCCGGGTCGCCGACGACCTCGGCGTCATCGGTCTTTCGCGCGCTTCGGTGGAGATGCTCGCGGAGAACACCTCGAACGTCGTCATCGCGCCGCTGGTGTGGGGAGCGCTGGCCGGTGCGCCCGGTCTGCTCGGTTCACGCGCGATCAGCCTGCTGCGCGGCCTCGGCCGGGGCCGACCCGAGAAGTACCGCTGGTTCGTCGCCCGGCTGGATGAAATCGTCCACCTCGTGCCCACCCGGATCGCGGCCGGGCTGACCGTGCTCGCGGCGCCGGTCGTCGGCGGTTCGGCCGGCGGCGCGTGGCGGGCGTGGCGACGGGACACGACCGCGCACCCGAGCCCGAACGCGGGCCGCGTCGAGGCGGCGTTCGCCGGGGCGCTGGAAATCCGGGTCGGCGGGCGGACGGTGTACCCGCACGGGGTCGAGGAACTGCCGGTGCTCGGCATCGGCCGCAACCCGGACGCCGGGCACGTGACGCGGGCGGTGGAGCTTTCGCGGGTGGTCGGGTGGCTGGGCGCGATCAGCTCGGTGATGCTGGCCGCCCTCGTCGGTCTGCGGCGGCGGCGCCGCTGACCTGCGGTTTTCGGTGGCCGGGGGAGCAAGGGACCTTTGCTATCACTTGGCGGGGGTGTGTGGAGATAGGGACGTTGAGTGTCCCTATCTCCACACAGCTCCACGTGTCCCTTGCTCTCTTGCCGCAGGTCAGGGACGTCGGCGATACCAAAGGTCCCTTGCTCCCGCCTGAGGTATCGCGGCTGGCTCACCTGGTGACCGTGTGGATTTTGCTTCGTCTAACGCAGCAAAATCCACACGGTCACCACTGGGGGGTCTGTGTGGAGATAGGGACGTTAGTGTCCCTATCTCCACACGGTGACCGCGAAGAAGGAGCAAGGGACCTTTGCTATCGCCGGGCCCGCTGACCTGCGAAAAGAGAGCAAGGGACCTTTGCTATCGCTCCCGCCGCGCCAGCTGTGCCCGCGCCTGGGCGTCCAGCGGATCGCCACGCCGCTCCAGCTCAGCGTCGATCCGCGACCGGTCGGCGGGCTGCTTGTTCCCGCCGTACTTGAACTTCGCCCGCACCCCGGTCACGGTCAGCTCGACGCCCCGGATGCCGGGCAGCAGCCGCTTGTCCGGTGCCTCCGTGGCACTCACCGCGACCCGGTCACCGGACGGCTCGAAGCGCGCGAGCTGCCGGTTCAGGAGCGCTGCCTTCTCCGCGGCGTCGTCGATCAGCCGGACGTCGCATTCGAGCTGGACGGACGCGTAATACGACGTCGGGACGCCGTGGGCCGGGTCGGCCGGGGTGTTCCAGTCGGAGCGGATGTAGGTGTGGTCGCCGGTCACCGAGAGCAGCGCGCGTGGGTGCTCCTCCAGCAGCGGCCAGACCGGGTTGGGGCGCGCGAGATGCAACAGGACCGTTCGGTCGCCGTCGTAGGCGAAGTGCACCGGGTTGACGACCGGCAGGTCACGCCCGGAACCGCCGGCGATGAGCTGGCCGAAGTCGTGTCCGGAGAGCCAGGCCTGCCATTCGGCGTCGTCGTGGGCGGCATCCCACGGGTGAATCAGCATGATCGAATACGAACACGGGAAATGGCCTCATAAAAGGGCCAGTTTCGCATCATATCAGGTGGCCACTTCGGAACGTTCGTCCTCGGCGAGCATCTCGGCGACGCTCTTGCGCCGCTGCGGTCGTTCCGTGGTCAGCGCGCCGCCCGGTTTCAACTCGCGGACGGTGAAATACAGCCAGCCGAGCAGCGCCATCGCCCCGAACGCGATCCACTGGAGCGCGTAGGAGAAGAACGGTCCGGCGTCGGTCTGCGGCAACGGCAGCGCGCCCAGCACACCGGGCTGGTTCACGTCGAGCTGGAAATAGCCCGGCCGGATGTCCAGCTTCGCGGCCCGCGCGACGACCTGGGAATCGACGACGTAACTCTGCAGCTTCCAGCCGGTCGACTCGTCGGCGAAGGCGTCGCGGTTCTTCCCGTCCCTCTCGTCCTGACGAGCCCGCGTGACGATGTCGACGGTCCCGGTGGGCGGCGGGGCGAAGGGCAGGGCGCGTGACTTCTCGTCGAGCCGCACGTACCCGCGGTTCACCAGCACCACGGTGCCCTCGACGGTCCGGAACGGCGTCAGCACCTCGAAGGCCGCTTCGCCCTGGATGGACCGCAGACGGGCGACGACCTCGCCCTCGGGGACGTACGTGCCCTTCATCGCGACCAGGTGCCATTCGGTGCGTTGATCAGGGGCGGTGCCCGCGGGAAGCAGCTCGTTCAGCGACTTCGGTTGCGCGGTGAACGACTCCCGCAGCGCCGTGTTCTGGTGCTCGCGCTCCGCGTTGCGGGAGAACTGCCACGGCGCCAGCAGGGTGAAGCAGCAGACGGCGAAGGTGAACACCACCAACGTCAACGCCAGCCAGCCGGGCTTCAGCAGGAACTTCAACCGCACCCCACCACGGTAAGCGGTCCGCCTCAGGCGTGTGCGCGCACCCAGCCCAGCAGGCCCGGAACGGACCGCTCGATCATGCCGAGGACGTCCTCGAAACCGTCGTCCTCGCCGTAGTACGGGTCCGGGACTTCGGCGCCTTCGGGTGCCGACGGATCGAACTCGCGCAGGAGGCGGACCTTCGACGGGTCCGACACCTTCCGCCGGAGGAAGGACAGGTGGCTCTCGTCCGCGGCGAGCAGCAGGTCGGCGGCGAGATGTCCGCGGTCGACCTCCGCCGCCACATGGCCGGTCGGGTACCCGTGCTCCGCCAGTTTCGCGCGGGCCCGCTTGTCGGCGGCCTCCCCGACGTGCCAGCCGCCGGTGCCCGCGCTGGACACCTGGACGACGTGATCGAGACCGGCCTCCTCGGCCTTCGCGCGGAAGACGAGCTCGGCCATCGGTGAGCGGCAGATGTTGCCGGAACAGACGAAGACGATGTGCAGCACCCGATCAGTGTGACCGCAGAGAGAGATCGACCGCTCACCGGCTCCGAACGGCAACCGGGCGCGCGAAGCTGGAAAGCCGGGGCGAAGCGGGAGTAGACCTCCTGAAGAGAAACACGCAGGAAGGTCGCGTATGAGCGCACCAACACCCACCGTCGAATCCCCGGCAACCGGGCTTCGCTGGTACCGCATCACCGTCAAGCATCCGCACCCCTACGAGGTCGGGCGGATCCTCTCGGAGCACCACTTCGTCCAGGCGAGATCGCCGAAAGAGGCGATGACCAGGATGCCGTTGCACCTCCGGACGAGCGCTTCCGTCGCGCCGTACCAGGTCGACCACTCCGACGTCCCCGATCACGCGACGAAGGCGTACCGGGCGATGCTGTGGACGGGCCGCGTAATGCGCGCGGCCGGCCGCTGGGCGGTCAACAAGGACGCGAAGGCGCTGGACTGACCCGGGAGCGATAGCAAAGGTCCCTTGCTCTCTTTCCGCAGGTCAGGGACGTCGGCGATAGCAAAGGTCCCTTGCTCCCGCCCCGAGCTCAGGGGTGGGAGCAGGCCGACCGGACCGACTCCCCGAGCGCGACCGAGTGCAGCCGGTCCAGTTCGCGCCGCGCGTCCACCAGTCGCACCGTGACGTCGAGCCGCACGTCGCAGGATCGCCGCGCCCGCGCGTCCCGGGTCCGCGCGAGTTCGGCGAGCAGGCCCGCGTTGAGCCGGTCGATCACCGGCCGGACCTCGGTCGCGAGGTCGGGCCGTTCGGGCGGCCGCGAGCCGGGGTCCTCGGTCCACCGCGCGTACAGGCCGCGCTGCACGAGCTTGTTCGCCTCGATCTGGTCACGGAAGAACCGCACCGCGTCGGCCGCGTCGAGGCCGAGGCCGGGCGCCTTCGCCGCCACCGAATCGAGGATCTGCTGTTCGCGCACCGGGTCGTCGATCGGCGACGGCGTGCCGAATTTCGCGGCCGCGACCTTGTCGGCGATCTGCACGCGTTGTGCGGCCAGGTCGCTGAGCGTCCAGAATCCCGGAGACGCCGAAGCAGGCGCGGGCATCGCCAGCAGACCGGCCACGAGCAGCGCGCAGAGCACCCGAAGTCGCATGCCCGGAAACGCTACATGCGAAAATCCACCGGTGCCCGCGCTAGCCGAAGTCATCGCCGCCCTCGAGCAGGCGTACCCGCCCGAACTCGCCGAATCGTGGGACGCCGTCGGACTCGTCTGCGGCGACCCGGCCGAGAACGTGGACAAGGTCCTGTTCTGCGTCGACCCGGTCGACGAGACCGTCGACGAGGCGATCGAGGGCGGCGCGCAGCTGATCGTCGCGCACCATCCGCTGTTGCTGCGCGGCGTCCACGGCGTCCCGGCCGACAGCACCAAGGGCCGCCTCGTGCATCGTCTGATCCGCGCCGGCGTCGCCCTCTACTGCGCGCACACCAACGCCGATTCCGCGTCGCCCGGTGTCTCCGACGCGCTCGCCGAGGCCATCGGCCTGACCGTCCTCGGCCCGCTCGATCCCCGCGAGGACGGTGTCACCGGCATCGGCCGCATCGGCGAACTGCCCGCGCCGGAACCGCTTTCCGTGTTCGTCGAACGCGTCGCGAACGCCTTGCCGCGTACGGAACCCGGTGTCTACGGCGCGGGCGATCCGGACCGGCTCATCCGCCGCGTCGCCGTTTCCGGTGGTTCCGGCGACAGCTATCTCAAGCGGGCCACCGCCGCCGGAGTCGACGCGTACGTCACCGCCGATCTCCGCCACCATCCGGCGGGGGAGCACCTCGCCGACATCGCCGAAGTCCCCGCGCTGGTCGGCGTCACGCACTGGGCGAGCGAATGGCCGTGGTGCGAGCAAGCCTCGGCCGTCGTCCGCGCCGTCTTTGCGGGTAACGTCGACATTCACGTCTCCACGAGGTGCACCGACCCGTGGACGCTACGGGCCACCCGAACCGAGCACTAAGAATCAAGGAGCACCGTGAAGGCTGACCCCGCCATCCAGCGCCAGCTGCTCGAACTCGCGAAGGTGGACGCCGAACTTTCGCGTACCGCCCACCGCCGCCGCACCCTTCCCGAAATCGCCGAGATCGACGCGGGCGAGAAAACGGTCCGCGAACGCCGCGACGCGCTGGTCTCGGTCCAGACCGCGGCGTCCGACCTCGACCGTGAGATCGCCCGGCAGGAAAAGGAGATCGAGTCGGTGCGCGCTCGCGGGGACCGCGACCGCAAGCTGCTCGAATCCGGTTCCGTCGCGGCGAAGCAGATGACCGACATCGAGCACGAGCTGAACAGCCTCACCCGGCGTCAGTCGGCGCTCGAAGACGACCTGCTCGAACTGATGGAACGCCGCGAGGCGCTCGACCTCGACGCCCAGCGCACCAGCGCCGAGGTCGCGAAGGCCGAGAACGAGGTCGCCGAGGCCATCCGCCGCCGCGACGAGCAGTTCGCCGACTTCGACACCACGCAGGCGCGCCGCGACGAAGACCGCGCCAAGCTCCTGCCGCGCTTCCCGGAAGACCTCATTAAGCTCTACGAGCGGGTCCGGGCGCACAAGGGCATCGGCGCGGCGCTGCTGCGGGCCCGCCGCTGCGGCGCCTGCCAGCTGGACATCGACCGCCGCGAGATCGCCGAGATCAAGGCCGCTCCCGAGGACAACGTCATCCAGTGCGAGAACTGCGGCGCCATCCTGGTCCGCACCCTGGAGTCCGGCCTGTGACCGAGCACGTGCTCATCGAGGCCGACGGCGGTTCCCGGGGAAACCCCGGGCCCGCCGGGTACGGCGCGGTCGTCAAGGACGCGGCCACCGGCGCGGTACTCGCCGAGCGCAAGGCCTACGTCGGCATCGCGACCAACAACGTCGCCGAGTACTCCGGCCTGATCGCCGGGCTCGCCGCGGCCGCCGAGCTCGGAGCGTCCACAGTGGACGTCCGGATGGACTCGAAGCTCGTGGTGGAACAGATGTCCGGGCGCTGGAAGGTCAAGCACCCGTCGATGCAGCCGCTGAACGCCGAGGCCAAGGAATTGGCGTCGCGGTTCTCGCGGGTGCGCTACGAATGGATCCCGCGCGCGGAGAACTCGCACGCCGACGGCCTCGCGAACGAGGCGATGGACGCCGGGCACGAAACCGGAAAGCGGCCGGACGCCCCGAAGATCGTGAAGCAGGACAGGAACAGCCCCGCCGGCTGGACCGGTGCCACCGGGACACCGACCAAACTGCTCCTCGTGCGGCACGGCCAGACGGCGATGTCGGTCGAGAAGCGTTACTCCGGCCGCGGCGACGTACCGCTCACCGAACACGGCAAGCAGCAGGCGGCCGCCGCCGCGAAACGCCTCGGCTCGATGGAGGGCCTGGTCGTCGACGGTGAAGCCGCGCCGATCATCGCCTCGCCGCTGATCCGCACCCAGCAGACCGCGCAGGCGATCGCGGACGCGCTCGGCGGCCGGGTCGAGACCCATCCCGGGCTGATCGAGACCGACTTCGGCGACTGGGAAGGCCTCACCTTCAAAGAGGCCATGGACCGTGACCCCGAGTTCCAGACCGCTTGGCTTTCCGACACCTCGATCGCGGCGCCGGGCGGGGAGAGCTTCGACGGCGTCCACCGCCGGGTCCGCAAGGCCCGCGACGAGCTGATCGCGAAATACGGCGGCCGCACCCTCGTGCTGGTCAGCCATGTCACGCCGATCAAGGCGCTGCTGCGGATGGGTCTCGACGCCGGGCCCTCGCTGCTGTTCCGCCTGCACCTGGACCTGGCCTCGCTGTCGATCGTCGAGTTCTATCCGGACGGCAACGCGTCGGTCCGGCTGGTGAACGACATCTCGCATCTGTCCTGACCCGAAGAGTGTGGCGCGGATCACGCCTGGATATGACGCGTCGTCAGCCCCGGATGGGGTATTGGCTACAGTTTCGACGACGGGCACGTGAACGAAAAGGCAAAGACGGGGACATGACGGCGAGCGCACTCAGCGAAGCTTCCGAAAAAGACGTGCCCGGTCCGGCGGAGACGCCGCCTTCTCGGGGCGTGGCCGCCCGGATCGCGCCTTACCTGGCGATTCTCGCCGGTGTCGCGGCGCTCGCCTGGCACGCGACCCTCTACGGCCACTGGATCGTCGACGACGCGGCCATCACCTTCTCCTACGCGCGCAGCTTCGCCGACGGGATCGGCCCGGTGCTGCAGCCGGGGCAGCCGTCGGTCGAAGGGTGGTCGAACTCGACCTGGCTCGTGCTGCTGGCGGTCGGCAAGCTCGTCGGCGTCTTCGACAGCGGCATGCTGTTCGGCCTGCCCGACTACGTGTTGTTCCCCAAACTGCTCGGTCTCCTGTTCACCGCCGGGACGCTGACGGCCTGCCACGTCGTGGCGAAGCAGGTCTTCGCGCGCTTCGCCTGGCTGGCGACACTGGTGGTCGGGCTGACGCTCGCCGCGATCCCGTCCTTCGTCATCTGGACCATCTCCGGACTGGAGAACTCCCTGTTCGGCCTGGCGGTCGCCTGGCTCGCCGCGCTGCTGTTCGTTGCGGTGCGCAAGGACAAGGTGCTCACCGCGAAGGTCGCCATCTGGTGCGGAGTGCTGGTCGCGTTCGCCGCGCTGACCCGCCCCGAAGGCCTGATCTACGGCGGCGCGTACCCGCTGGTCGTGCTGTTCCAGCTGCGTAAGCCGCTGCTGGGGCAGAGCATCAAGTTCGTCGTGCTCTCCGTGGTCGCGTTCGCGATCCCGTTCGGCGCGTACCTCGCCTGGCGGATCGCGGAGTTCGGCAGGCTGCTGGCGAACCCGTCCATCGCGAAGGGGCAGGGCCTGCCCGGCCTTTCGGCGCTGAAGCAGCCGTTCGAACTGGTCGGCTACGCCGGGGTCGCCGGGACGATCCTGCTGGCGCTGACCATCGGTTACGCGCTCTTCCGCGCGGAATGGCGCCGCAGCCTGATCGCGTTGCTGGTGCCGCTGGCGCTGGGCATCATCGCCTACGGCGTGATGGTTCCGGACTGGATGGGCCAGCACCGCTTCGCCACCCCGATCTGGATTCTCGCCGTCCTGGCGGGAACGCTGTCGGCGGGCGAACTGCTGCGCCGGTCGCGAGCGGTGCTGCGGACCGTCGTGGTCCTCGTGCTGGTCGCGGCCGCGATCCCGTCCGGGATGGGCTTCGCGTCGGCGTCGGAGAAGTTCCGCGAGGTCCCGACAGTGCCCGCGTGCCTCATCGCCGACCGCTTCGGCCGCGGTTTCAACACCATCGCCGACATTCTCGGCCTGCAGCAGGCGTCGCTGCTGCTGCCCGACCTCGGCGGCTCGTCGATGACCAGCCGCCTGCACCTGGTCGACATGGCCGGGCTGGTCGAGGCGAACGTCGCGGACTTCGTCAAGAACGGCGACATGCCGGGGCTGCGCGACTACGTGTTCGACCAGGTCAAGCCGACCTTCATTCACTCGTGGGGCCCGTGGGCGGCGGGGAACGGCATCACCGTCGATCCGCGCATCGATCGCGACTACGAGCCGATCTTCGTGTACCCCGGCGCCGGGCCGCGTAACGGCGACTTCGTCCGCAAGGACGCCGTTTCCAGCCCGGAGAAGCTGAAGGCGGCCCAGGACTACGCCGTGAAGACCCTGCCGGACGTCGAGAGGGCGCGCTTCGGCGGGCCGCTCAAGGACTGCGGGCCGACCATGCACCCCGGCGAGACCGTCTACCTCCCCTGACCACGACGAAGGCCGCTTTCCCCAGGTGAGACCTCGGGAAAGCGGCCTTCGTCGTAGGCGGTTAGGTCCGTTCCGTGTAGTCGAAGCCCCACGAGGTCCCATTGGGCCGGTAGCAGGCCTTCACGATCCTGTAGTAGCGGGCGTAGTCGGACTGCTCGTCAAGGCAGACGTCGTACTTCCAGAACGGCCCCGCGTAGCGGATTTCACCGGCTTGGGCGGGAGCCGCCGCGAGAAGGAGCGGTGCGATCGTCGCCGCCGTGCAGGCGACGGTGATCGCGGCGAGCTGACGGAGTGACCTTCGCGCCGTCGTCCGTTCGACTTGGTGCATGTGATCCCCCAGGATCCTCGGGTTCCGGACAGGACGGCCACCGTATCCCGGTGCGCTGCCAAACCACTGTCGCCGCAACCAGAGGACTAAACGCGCAGGGGTTCCGGGGTGGCGGCGCCCCGGTCCAGGTCCGCCTCCTTGGCCCGGATCACCGGCAGCACGTGCTTCCCGAAGTACTCGACGTCCTCCAGGTAGTGCAGGAAGCCGAGCAGCAGCAGGTTCGCCCCGCGCTTCTTGTACTCGATGGCGCGGTCCGCGATCTGCTCCGGCGTGCCGATCAGCCCGGTGCGGAAGCCGTCGTTGTACTGCACCAGATCCTTGAACTCCGAGTCGGCCCACATCCCCTTCTTGTCCGAAGTGGAGCTTCCCGCCTGCTTGACGGCGTTGCGGAATCCCTCGACGGCGTCGGTGTTCGCCTTCTCGACGATCTCGCGTAGCACGGCCTTCGCCTCGCTCTCGGTCTCCCGTGCGATCAGGAACCCGTTGAGGCCGAAGCGGACGGCGTGCCCGTTCTCGGCCGCGTAACCGCGGACCTCCTCGACCTGCTCGCTGAAGCCGTCGAAGTCCTTGCCGTTGCTGAAGTACCAGTCGGAGACCCGGCCGGCGAGCTTCCGCGCCGCGGTGGAGTTGCCGCCCTGGAAGATCTCCGGATGCGGCCTGCCGACCGGTTTGGGTTTGATGTCGAAATCGTGGATCCGGTAGAAATCGCCGTTGAATTCGGCGTGGTCGTCGGTCCAGAGTTCCTTCAGTACGCGAATGAACTCTTCCGAACGACGGTACCGTTCGTCGTGTTCCAGCCACTGTTCACCGAGCTTCGTGAATTCGTCCTTGAACCAGCCGCTGACCACGTTGACCGCGGCGCGCCCGCCGGAGATCACGTCCGCGCTGGCGATGAACTTCGCGAGCACGCCCGGATGCCACAGTCCGGGGTGGACCGCCGCGATCACCTTCAGCCGCTGCGTCGCGAGGAGCAGTGCGAGACTGAATCCGGTCGATTCGTGCTGGTAGGCGGCACCGTAGCTGGCCGTGTAGCGGACCTGGCTCAGCGCGTATTCGAATCCGCTGTTCTCCGCGAGGACGGCGAGATCCCGGTTGTACTCGTATCCCCAATCGGTGCGCTGCTCGATGTCGCTGGTGACCAGTCCACCGCTCACATTGGGGACCCAATAGGCGAATTTGAGTGGTTCGGCTTCGATTCCCGGCATGCTGCGGAGTGAACCCGCCGCCCCCGGAAACCGTCAATCGACGTCCACGCGCTGGGAACGGCCGAGGGTGGAACTCAATTCGGTCCTTCCGGTGATCCCCAGTTTCCGGTATGCCCCGGACAAATGGAGTTCGACCGTGCGCCGGGTCAGGTGCAGAGCTTCGGCGATCTCGCGGTTGGTGAGACCTTGCGACGCCATCAGCGCGACGCGGTACTCCTGTTTGGTGAGCCCGTGTTCGTTGTCTTTCGCCGTCGTCAGGCTCGCCCGCGCGTCCCGCAGCGCCTCGGCTGCCCGCCTCGCGAGCGGCCGCGCCCCGCAGTGGTCGCTCGACTGCACGGCCCGCCTCAAGGTGACGATCGCCTTCTCGCTCTGCCCGTGCCTGGCCTGCAGTGCGCCGAGTTCGGTCAACGCCTCGGCCAGCGCCAGTTTCGCGGTCGACCCGCCGAGGACGTCGACGGCCCTGGTGAGCAGGCGTTCGGCCTCTTCGTCGTCGCGGACGAGACCCGCCGTGGTCAGCGCGCCGCCGAGGACGCGGGGCGCTCCCCAGCGTTCCGCGGCTTCGAGATCCTCTTCGGCGAGCCGGACCGCCGCGTCGGTGCGTCCGAGCGCCAGTGCGGCGCGGACGGCGTGCGTCCGCCAGGGTGCGAAACCCGGGAAGCGCATGCCGTGGTGTGCGAGACGGCGGCCGCAGGCGCGCAGGTCTTCGTAGCCGAGTTCGGGTTCACCGGTGGCCGCCCGGAGCCTGCCGCGGGCGTAAAGCAGATAGTTGTGCGTGAAAAGTGCTTGTGTGGCACCGAAATCGATCTTTTCGAGCAGGGCGTTCGCGACGTCGAACCGGCCGAGGTCGACCGAGGTCTCGATCAGCCTGGCCGCGCACAGCACGGCCACCGGGCACTGGCTGGTTGCGCGGCGCTCGTCGAACTGCCGCACGAGGGATTCGTAATGGACGCTCGCCCGTACCAGGTCGCCGCCCGCCTGCAGGGCGATACCGCGGGCGAGGGTGGCGAGGGCGCCCTTCGGCAGGTGGAAGTCCCACGGCAGGCGTTTGGTGTCGAGCACCTGGCAGAGCCTGTCGGTGAGGGCGGCCTCGTCGGCGAGCACGGCCGTCGCGAGCGTGAAGAAATAGGGCTGCTCGAACAGTTCGGGCTGGTTGCCGGACAACGCCTCCCCGAAATGACGGACGGCGTTCGCCGACGAGTTTCCGCTCCGCACCGTGTCGAGCGCCAGCAGACCTGAGCGGCTTTGCTGAGCGGCGGGGTCGTTCAGCGGCGCCCACTGCTGTTCGAAGTCACGGAAGTCCGGCGGCGGCCCGAGTCTGCTGCCCGCTTCGGCGAGGTAGGTCATGCACAGCAACGGCCCGACGACGTCGGGGCCGCCCGCGTCGAGCCGCGCGGCGAACTGGCCGGCGGAGTTGATCGCCAGCCGCGCGTCCGGTCCGCAGCACAGCGAAAGGATCATGGCGGTCGCGACGAAGGCCGCGGTTTCGCGGTCGTCGATGTGGTCGACGGCTTCGCGCACCCTGGCGGGCGCCAGATCCGGGTCGCAGTGGAACTCCGCGTGCGCGAGCTGGAGCAGGATCGCCATCCGCTTGCGCTCGCTGAGCCGTTCCTCCAGCGCCCGCAACAGGAACCGGACCGAAAGCTCCGGGTCGCCCTTGACGACCGAACACCGGGCGGCCTGCCGCAGGATGTCGACCGCCCAGGGGATCCTGATCGCGGTCGCCTCCAGCAGATGGGCCCCGATCCGCTCCGGCGGCGCGCCCGCGTCGTGCAGGAGCCGCGCCGCACGGGCGTGACTGACCGCCCTGGTGGCGAGCGGCATGTCGGCGAGCACCGAGTTGCGGACGAAGCGGTAGGTCAGCGCGGGCTGATGGCTGTTGGTCAGCAGGTGCACGCGCACCATCGTGTCGATGGCTTCCAGCGCGGTGATCTCGTCGACGCCGGCGAGCTGCGCCAGCAGGTCGAAACTCGCGTCCTCGCCGAGGATCGCGACGGCTTCGAGCATCTTGGGCGCGGTGGTGTACTCGTGCATGCGGACCCGGAGGACCTCGCCGATCATCGCCGATCCGGTGGTGTCCAGATCCATGCCGGGGACCAGTCGACGGCGCAGCGCGGCGAGCAGGTACGGGTTGCCGCCGGTCACCTCGAGGCATTGCTCGGCGAACCGGCCGGGGGAGATGCGGAGGAATTCGGCGACCTGCCCCGTGCCGAGCCCGCGCAGCCTGATCGCCGCCGGAGTGCATCCGGACATCTCCATCAGGGCGACCTCGCCGGTCTGCAGATGCCCGATCAGCGAGGTCAGCACGATCATCACCGGCAGCTGCTCGACACGGTGCCGGATGTAGGCGAGGCAGCGCATCGACCACGGGTCGGCGAGGTGGATGTTGTCGATGCCGAGGAAGACCGGTCCCTGTTCGGCGGCGTGCCGGACGATGTGGAAGAAGGCGTCGAGCGCCTCCGTCTGCTCCTGCTCGTTCCGGGGACGACGGTCGGGCAGGATCTCGGTCGCATGCGGTGCCCGCGGTCGCGGGGAGCCCATGGCGGCGGGGGCGTGGGTGAGCCCTTCGATCAGCTGGCGGGCGACACCGCCGCTCAGCTGGGTCTCCAGCCTGGACGCGGCGGCGATCGCGACGGTGAATCCGGCCGCCGTCGCCAGCTCGCCCGCCGCGGCGAGCACCGACGATTTGCCCATGCCGAACTCACCGACCACCACCGCGCTGGTGGCGCGCCCGTGGAGGGCGGCCCGGAACAGCCTGGTGATCGTGTCCAGTTCGCTGTCGCGACCCAGCAGTCCGGCGGCGCGGCGCTTCGGTACCGAAGGCCCGCCGAAGGGACTCTCGGGATTTACTTCGGTATGCACCGTAGAGACCTTCGTGTCGGCTTGCGGCAGACTACTGGAACGTAAGCGGTAGTGGGAGTAATCGCTGGTCGGGGTCACCGGCCGGCCCGTCGTCGAGGGGAGCCGGGGACGAGATGTCCGGATCCGAGGATGCCCGCCGGTACCGGCCGGACGACCGGTGTGACGACATCAGGGCCGCGACGACGCACGCCAGGAGCACCACCACGAGGTTGGCCGCGATCATCGACAGCCGCCCGCAGCGCCGGACGACGATGCCGCCGGGACGGCGCGTGGCCGTGGCGCCGGGCGACAGGTAGCGCAGGTCGGCCTTCGCCAGCGCGCCTTCCACCGACGTGAACTCCGCGACCTGGCGGCCGCAGCGCTCACAGGCCTTCAAGTGTTTTTCGAAGGCGTATGCCTCGGCTTGATCGAGCACACCGAGCACATAGGCCGCGACATCGGTGTGTTTCACCTTTCGCTTCCTCATCGCGAACCCAGCTCTCCTAACGACCGTCGCAATGTCTTCATAGCCGCGTACAGCCGTGATTTGACCGTTCCCTCCGGGATTCCCAATATCACCGCCGCCTCCCGGACCGTATGTCCGGTCAGATACGTCTCGTAGATGACCGCCTGGTATTTGCGGTCCAGATATCGTAGCGCTTCGGAAATGACGAGCGCGGACAGTGACTGATCCGTCTGATCCGCTATTTCGGCGTTTTCGGAACTGTCCAGCTCCACCTCCTGCGGTCGGGCCCGCCGGTTTCGCCAACCGTCGATCACGATCCGCCTCGCGACCGTGAGCAGCCAGCCGCGCAACATTCCCGGCTCGCGGTTCAGTGTGTCCGAATGTTGCCAGGCGCGAATCAACGTCTCTTGGACAACGTCCTCGGTCCACTGTTGGTCGTGGCCGGTCAGGTACATGACCTGGTTGAACAGAGTCGCCCGAAAATCCTTGTACAGCAACGAAATAAGTTCGTCGGACGGATCGTCGGACAGGTCGGTCGCGTGGCGGTCGCGGCCGAACTGGCACCCTCTGCCCACTGCTTCCATAAGGTTTGCAACCTCCCCAGCGGTGGAGGATTTCACGAGTCCGTACACCGTAGCGCAGACTATCGCTGTAAGCCATGTGCAGTAGTCATCTATTTACAATTAGTTGCCCCCGGTACGTATGGCGGCGCAGAACGGTTCTAAATGGCTAGTGTGATACACATCACACTACCTTGAGTGTGCAAAGATCGAACCGGTCGCTCCGCTTCGCCGTACTCCCAGTGAGGCACTGAACAGCAATGGGCTGCACGGGGACGGGTGAAATGATCTATCGACTGCTCGGTATGGTGATCGGTTGTCTTGCGATATGGGTCGGGTTGCCGGCCAACGCCTATGCGGAAATCGACGCCCATGACCGGGAACTGCTCGTAGGGGTCCGGCAGGCGGGTCTGTGGGAAGGCCCGGTCAGTCGTCAGGCGGAACAACGCGGGACCGGGCAGCGGGTGCGCGAAGTCGGTCGCAAACTCGCGGACGATCACGATCGGCTCGACGCGCAGGTCCGCGAACTCGCCGCGAAGGTCCGCGTCGAACTCCCCGGCGAGCCGACCGAGGAGCAGCGATCCTGGGTCGACGAGATCTCCGGTGCCGCCGGCGCCGACTTCGACCGCGTCTACGTCAACCGCGCCCGCGCCGCGCACGGGAGCATCTTCGGTCTCGCCTCCCAGGTCCGGGCGGCCACCCGCGACGACGCGATGCGTTCCTTCGCCCAGACGGCCGTCGACACCGTCATGCGGCATATGACCCTGCTCGAAAGCACCGGTATCGCCGGGACGGACTCGCTGATGGTCGTCTCCACCAACGGCAACGAACTCGATGGCGGCGACATCGTGCTCGGCGTGCTCATGGTGGGGATCGCGGGCGGCGCGACCTTCGGCCTCGTGCGGGTGCTCGGCTCGCCGGGCAGGCACGCATGACGGTCTCACTCCTCGCCGTCATCCCGTCCCCTTCGCCACACGACAGCGGGGTCCGGGACATCGCCACGCTTTCGGCCCGGTTCGCCTACGTGACGATGTGCCTGACGCTGGCATGGGGCGTGCTGAGCGCCACCGGCTGGATCCGGCGGATCACCGGGCACGAGGCGCTGCGCGGCGGTCATATCGTCCTCGCCGCGTTCACCCTCGCGACCGGCGTGGTCCACGGCCTGTCCTACCTCTTCCTCGACGACGATTCGTTCGGTTTCTTCATGCTGCTGATCCCGTTCGCGGGCGGCGGGTTCGCGCGGCACGCGGCCGGTGTCGTCGGCCTGGAACTGTTCGTCGCCGTCTCGGTCACCGCCGCGTTGCGCCGCAGTGTGGTCACCCGCAGCTGGCAGCGGTTCCATCAGGTCAGCTACTTCTCGGTCGGCCTGCTGGCGATCCACTCCTGGCTCGGCGCGGCCGCGAACGGCACCCTCGCGACGGTCTGGCTCGGCGGGATCACCGTGCTCACCCCGGCCGTCGTGCTCACCGTGCTCCGGGTGCTGCCGCTGCCGGCGCTGGTCCGCCTCGGGCTGCTCGACGGCGAGACCGGCCGCGCCAAACCGGTCCGGATCTCCGTCGACGACAAGAAATGTCACCGCTACGCCATTTGTCAGGCGGAAGCGCCGCAGGTCTTCCAGCTCACCGGCGACGGCCAGCTGCGCTATCTCCGAAAACCCGGCGCGAAACAGGTGCCGCGGGTACAGGCCGCGGCCAGAGCTTGTCCGATGCGAGCCATCCAACTGCAAGGGGCGGGACAATGAGCGAACGGATCGTCGTGGTCGGCGGCGGGCTGGCCGGGCTGCGGTGCGCGGAACGGCTCCGGGAACTGCGGTTCGACGGTGAACTGGTGATCGTCGGCAACGAGCCGGATCTGCCGTACCACCGGCCGGCGCTGTCCAAGCAACTGCTGACCGGCGAGACCCATCCGGCGGAGATGATGCTCGCCAGGCTCGACGAGATCGACGCCGAATGGCGGTTCAACACCCCGGCCACGCATCTGCAACCGGGCCGCCAGGTCGTCCACCTGCCGGGGGCGGAGGAACTGCCTTACGACGGTCTCGTCATCGCCAGCGGCGTCGAACCGCGGCGGCTGTCCGGGGTGCCGCACGGGCATCCGCGCGTGGTCGTCGTCCGGACCCTGGCCGACGCCGCCGAACTGCGCGACAACCTCGCCGCCGACCTCGGGCCGGTCGCGGTGCTCGGCAGCGGTTTCATCGGCTGCGAGGTCGCGGCGAGCCTGCGGGCGATGGGCCGCGAGGTCACCATCATCGGCCGGTCGGCGAATCTGCTCGGCGAGGCCGTCGGCAAGCACATCGGACAGAAACTCTCGGCGCTGCACCGGGCGCGGGCGGTGCGGCTGCGGCTGGGCGCGTCCATCGAGGACTGGCAGACGACGGCGAACGGGCTGCGGCTGCGGTCGTCCGACGGCTGGATCCTCGACGTGTCCTGCGTCGTCGTCGCCGTCGGGACCGTGCCGTCGATCTCGTGGCTGCGCGGGTCCAAACTGCCGCTCGACGACGGCGTCGTCTGCTCACCCACCTGTCACGTGCTGGGGATGGACAACATCGTGGCCGCGGGCGATGTCGCGCAGTGGCCGAACCTGCGTTTCGACGAGACGCCGAGGCGGGTCGAGCACTGGCTCAACGCCGTCGAGATGGGCCGGGCGGCCGCGGAGAACCTCCTCGCCGGGCCACAGGCCGCGCGGCCGTTCGCGCCGGTGCCGCGGTTCTGGTCCGAACAGCACGGCGTGCGGATCCAGGCGGGCGGCATCCCCAAGCTCGGCACCGACACCGTCGCGCTCGCCTCGCCCGTCGGCGGCGAGAAACCCGTCACCGGCTTCGTGCGCAAGGGGCGGCTCGTCGGCGTCGTCGGCCTCGACAGCCCGTCCGCAGTCCTGCATTGGACCAACGAGATCGCGGAGCAGAACCCCGTCAGCCACCCAGGAGAAACGGAGAAGTCGGATGCGCCGATCGCGGTTGACCATGCTCCTCGTCATCGCGGCGCTCGTCGTGGGCGCCGCGATGTGGTGGCAGGCGGCTGATTCCGGGGACCAGGCGGCGCTGACGGCCGGGGCTCCGGTCACCGAAGCCCTCCCCAGCCCGCGTACGCCGCAGACCAGCACTCCACGGCGGACCGGCACGAGCACTCCTCCGGCCACTTCGGCCACATCGGCTACTTCGGAGGCTCCGCCCGGTACGCAGCTCACGGCCGTCTACATGACGAACATGGGGCAGGCCGTCCTCGACGACACCGGCGCCGTCCTCTTCCGCTACGAGCACGACAACCCGCACAAGGCCCGCTCCACCTGCCTCGGGGACTGCGCCGCGGTGTGGATCCCCGTCACGACCGCGGGCACACCGAGGGTGACCGGCATCGATCCCGCGCTCGTCGGCACCGTCAAACGTCCCGAAGGCGCCAAACAGGTGACTTTGGCAGGCTGGCCGCTCTACAAATTCGCCAACGCGCGGCCGGGGGAATGGACCGGACAGGGCACCGACCACGTGTGGTTCGTCGTCAAACCCGACGGGCAGCGCAACCTGAACTGCCTGCCCGCACCCGTGCAGTAGGATTCGCCGACGGACGAGTCGGCGGGGCGGCCGCGAGCCGGGAGACCGGTTCGAGGAAAGTCCGGACTCCACAGGGCAGGGTGGTTGTTAACGGCAACCCGGGGCGACCCGCGGGAAAGTGCCACAGAAAACAGACCGCCTCCGTGCGCTTCGCGGGCGGAGGTAAGGGTGAAACGGTGGTGTAAGAGACCACCAGCGTCCTGGGTGACCAGGATGGCTAGGTAAACCCCACCCGGAGCAAGGCCAAGAGGGAGCCGCGAGGCTCCTGCGCAGGCGATCGAGGGCTGCCCGCCCGAGCCTGCGGGTAGGCCGCTCGAGCCCGTCGGCGACGGCGGGCCTAGATGGATGGCCGCCACTCGCTCCGCCGCAAGGTGGGGCGGGGACAGGATCCGGCTTACACGCCGACTCGTCCGTACTTCTTCCTCGGCATAGCGGCCGGTCCGTGAAGGACTCCTTGAGGGACCCAGAGTCCCTCAAGGAGTCCTTCACGGACTCGATAAACGCCACGGTCGCCCCAGGCGCACCACCAGTCGCCACGTACCTCCCGCGAGCAAGACCGCAGGCCACGAGTAGCACTCGGGACCACCACGAACCTGCCGCCGACCTGGGAAGTGATAGCAAAGGTCCCTTGCTCCCGCCGTCGGCCACGCGGCGCGATAGCAAAGGTCCCTTGCTCCCAACTCGGCCCCTTCGGACGCTGCACACCATGTCTACTTGCCGGTAGGGTGCCCTCATGGGCGAAGCAAGTCGGGTCTCGGGACGGTTCCGCGGGACGTTCGATGTACTGCATTCCCTCACCTACTTCGCACCCGAAACGGAAGCCGCGCTCACCGACGCGGGCCTCCGGCCGGGGCGCATGACCTACTTCGCGGGCCGGGCGGCACCGATGGGCGCGGTCAGCCCCGGTGTCGTCGCCGCCACGTTCTACAACTTCAATCCGGAACTGGTCGCCCGCCACATCCCGCGCGCATGGACGCTGGCCAGTCCCGACCGGATCATCGAGGCCCGGTTCGAAGCGGTCGACGCGACGCTGACCCGGCTGCTCGGCAAGGACGTCCTGGACTCCGAAGAGGTCGCCGAAGCCGCCGAACTCGCCCGGGAGGCGACCGCGGGCTGCCAGGTGGACGGCCGTCCGCTCTACGCCGGGCACGCCGACATCGACTGGCCGAGCGAGCCGCATCTCGTCCTCTGGCACGCCATCACGCTGTTGCGCGAGCACCGCGGCGACGGCCACATCGCCGCCCTCGTCGTCCACGGCCTCAGCGGGCTCGAAGCCCTCGTCACGCACACCGCCACCGGCAAGGGTTTCCTGCCCGAGGCGGCCAAGGCGTCCCGCGGGTGGAGCGACGAGCAGTGGGACGCGGCGGCCGACGCGCTCCGCGAGAAGGGCCTCCTCGACGCCGACGGCGGTCTGACCGAGGCCGGGAACGATCTTCGTGAGCGGATCGAAGCCGCCACCAACGCGGCGTCGACCGGGCCGTGGGAGCACCTCGGCGAGGAGAAGACCACGCGGCTTCACGAGCTGTGCGGGCCGTTGAGTCGTCAGGCCATCGCGGCGGGTGCTTTTCCCGCGAATGTGTTCTCTACGGGCAGATAATCACGCTATGTAGTGAAAATGCGGGTCCGGATTTCGCGTTGGGTAACGGAAGCGTGACTTTCCCTTGATCGGCCTCCATGATTTTTGTCGAATGCGTGCTCACCCAGCGGACTCGCGAGAAGCCACCGAACGAGTCATGTCACACTGGTCGCGGCCAACTTCTCGTCGGTCGACCCGTACTTACAGTGAGCAGCATCCTCGCAACCGGGTGAGTCCATCAGCACACTGCGAAATACGGGTGGCCGGGGTTAATCCTGACGACCCTTGCAACGATGATGGAGACCGAGGATGGTCGTGGTGCTGTGCCGCGCTCTGTGATTAGTAGACAAACCGATATCTACAGAGCGCGCTTTGACCACTACGCCTCGTGACGCCATGATGTTCGAAGCACCACCGAGCCAGAACCGCGCGAACCCCCTCTCCGCGCACCGGGAGTAATGCGATGATGACCTTGACCACCCTCGACACGCTGGCCGCCGGAGAGCTCGGCACCGGCAACGTCCGCACCTGGCTGATCGACAACATCATCCCCCTGGTGCTGCTGGCCGTCGCGCTCCTGCTCCTGTGGCTGGGCGGCGGCAAAGGGGACAACGCCGGTGTCATGCGTCGTCTCGCCGGTGTCGTGATCGCGCTGGCGATCATCGGCCTCGCGGTGAGCGGCGCCGGAGTCAACGTGGGCCAGTGGATCGCCGGCCTCTTCACAGGCTGAGGGCTCGCGTTGCGTATCCGGACCGATGACGAGGTTTACCGGGTCGACGCCGTTTGGCTCGGCCCGCCGAAAGCGACTTTTCCCTGGAGAGCCCGCTACGTCGCGTGGCTCGTCGGTATCCCGGTCTTCCTGCTCGTGCTCACCGTCGAACGGTGGGCGGGCTGGAGCTTCGGGTTCTTCTCGACCGCCTGGGCTTTCGTCGCCACAATCGTGATCACCAGATTGATCACGTCCAAGATCAGCCACGAGCGCCCGCTGGGCGCTGTGGCCGGGATGGCGGCGAAAGAGCTCAACACACCAAGAGAACGGACCACGGGCACCGGGGGCGCAGCCAGCGCCTCCCGCGTCCGGGTGCGGGCGACGCGCCCGTTGCCGAAGCACCGCAGGAGACGGCAGTACCAGCACCACGGCTACGGCGGCGGCGCCGGAGCTCAGGGAACACCACGAGCGCGCCGGAGCCGCACTGCGGCTCGGGCCGGGAGGTAGTCGTTGTTCGGTCGCGGCGGAAGCCGAGGAAAACGTGAACGTGACCTGCATCAAGGGGCCTGGAGCCAGCCCCAGCAGGTTCGCTCCGCGCAACCCAAAAAGGCTTCGGGCAAGGGTAGGCGGCTGCCCGGCGAAGCGGCCATACCTACCTATACCCCGTCGATCGCCGCGCGAAGCATCGACGGGCACCTGTTACGCACCGGTTATGAGGTCTACGCCTGGTACCGGCTCGCGCCGCAGCGCTGGTCGTTCCGGTCGGACTCCCAGCGCCGCGACCTGATCGCGGCCATCGCCGGCCAGTACGCGGAACTCCAGGGCCGCTGGCTGCACCTGCGCGTGACCAACCGTCCGTACCCGATCCGGATGTGGGCCGAGGCCCACGTGCACAACGCCGTCGGCCGTCCGCAGGACGTGCCGGGCGCGCTGTCCTTCGACGACTACCTCATCGGTGAGCAGCAGCAGCTGATGGGCCGCTCGATGGCCGAAAAAGAGGTCTATCTCGGCGTCCAGGTGCAGACGCGGCGGATGATCGACCGCGCGGTCGAGAGCGCCGCCCCGGTGCTGCGCAAGATCCTGCCGGAGGCCGTCGACGCCGAACTGGCCGCGCTCGACTCCGAGGTCGAGCACCTCGACCAGGTGATCGGCTCGGCAGGCCTCGAAGGCCGTCCGGTGCACGCCGAAGAGATGTCCTGGCTGATGCACCGCTCGTGCTCGCTGGGGCTGCCCGCGCCGCGCAACATGCCCGCCGTTCCCGGCGCGGCCTGGGAGCCGGAAGACCTCGCCAGCTTCACCGACGCGGCGGACTTCCACGCCGAGCCGTACGCGCCGACGGTCACCGTACGCGGCCGCACCGGGTCGAACGCCGGAGTCTCGCGGCATCTCGCCGTCCTCACCGTCGGCCAGATGCACGGCCTGCAGATCCCCGAGGTCGACGACCCGTGGATCCAGCACGCGGACCGGCTGCCCGCCGCCGTCGAGGTGTCCGCGCGGATCTACGTCCGGCGCCCCGAAGAGGTCGCCGGTGAGCTGCAGCGTCAGATGAACAAGGTGCGTTCGCAGGTCAAGCACTACACCGACGAACACGAACTGGAACCGCCGCAGTCACTGGCGCGCCAGGCGGGCCGGGTGCTGGAGATCGACGACGAGATGACGTCGGGCTTCACCGCGCTGGCCACCCGGGTGCGTTCCTGGTGGCGGCTGGCGGTGTCCGGCCCGACCGAGCGCGACGCGCTGCGCCTCGCCCAGCAGCTGCTCGACCTCTACAAGCCGAAGATCGCCGTCGAACATCCTGAGGCCCAGTACGCGCTGGCCAGGGAGTTCATCCCCGGCGAGCCGCTGGCCTCGGCGGCGTACATGCGCCGCGGTTCGGTCGTGTGGGCGTCCTCGTCGGTGCCGACGGCGACGGCCGAGGTGGGCGACCGCCGCGGCATCCTGCTCGGCGAGACCGTCACCGCGACCCGGCGCCCGGTGGCGTGGGATCCGTGGATGGCGCAGGAGATCCGCGACGGTTCGGGCCTGACCGCGATGGTCGCCGGACTCGGTGGCGGTAAGTCGTTCCTCGGCGGGGGCATCGTCTACAAGACGCTTCGCGCGGGTGCGCACTGGACGATCCTCGACCCGTCCGGCCCGCTCTCGCGGCTGTGCGACCTGCCCGAACTGCGGCCGTACGCGCGGAACATCAACCTGCTCAACGCGCAGCCCGGCATCCTCAACCCGTACCGCGTGGTCGCCGAGCCGCAGCTCGAACATTTCATGGACGAGGACGACCCCGAGCGCTCCTGGCGGCGGGAGAAGGCCCTCGCGGGCGCGACGCGACGCCGTCTCGTGCTCGACGTCCTCACCGGGGTCCTGCCGTACGAGGTCTCGCGGATGGCGCAGACCCGGATCGTGCTGCTGCGCGCCGTCCGCGCGGTCGGTGGCCGGTTCGAAGCCGACCCCGGCCAGGTCATCGACGCGTTGCGCCGGGACTCCAGCGAGCACCACGAGCACGCCGTCGTCGTCGCGGACTTCCTCGACGAGATGCGCGAGCGGATGGCGCTGCTCATCCCGGAGACCGACGCGGACCCGTACGCCGAGACCCGCGACGACCGGATGACCGTGCTGACCATGGCGGGACTGACCCTGCCCAAGGACGGTGTCCCGCGCGAGTACTGGACGGACGCGGAATCCCTCGGCGTCGAGATGCTGAACCTCGCCGCGTGGCTGACGCAGCGGTCGGTGTACGAGAAGCCGAAGGAGCTGCGCAAGGGCGTCTGGATCGACGAGGCGTTCTTCCTTTCCGAGGTCCCGACCGGCCGCGTGCTGATGAACCGCTTCGCGCGTGACTCGCGTAAATGGAACGTCCGGGTGCTCCTGTCCTCGCAGATCCCCGCGGACTTCCTGAAGATCCAGGGTTTCGTGGCGCTGCTGGACTCGGTGTTCGTCGGCCGTCTCGACGACGACGACGCGCAGGCCGACGCGCTGCGCCTGCTGAAGGTCCCGGTCGGCGTCGGCTACGAACAGGTCGTCGCGGCGCTGGGCCGCCGTCCCGGCTCGTCCCGCGATCTCCAGCGCGACGTCGAGCCTCGCCAGTTCATCTTCGGCGACGGTGCCGGTGGCGTCGAGCGGATCCGGGTCGACTTCTCCGGTCCGCACCTGGAACACCTGCGCCGGGTCATGGACACCACGCCGGGCTCGCCCGACGCCAAACCGTCCCGGCCCGGCAACGAACTCGCGGTCCCGGCGGAGAAGCAGTTCGTGGCGTCGCCACCGGAGGAAGACGACTTCGAGCTGGAAGAGGATCTCGAACTCGCGGCCGAACTCGAGGTCGGGCTCACCGACGAGCAGATGCTCGGCGCGCCGGACCCGCTGGCCGCCGAGACCGGCGAAGTACAGGGCAGCGTCCAAAATGGACACAATGGGAACGGGGAAAAGGGCGAGCAGCACGCGCGGGCCGGCAAGGGTGGCACCGGCAGGGATGCCGCATGAACACGGTGATCACGCTGGCGTGCGTGCTCGCGTTCGCCGCCGGCTGGCACGCGCTGCGCCGCCGCCTCAAAGAGGGGCCGCGGCCGGGTAAGGGCATGCCCAGCCGTCGCGCGACGATGTTCGTCGTCGTGCTGATCCTCGGCTTGCAGGCCGTGGCGACCGCTCCGGCGGCGTCGGCCGCGGCGTGTGGTGAAGCGCCGAACCCGGAACGGCCCGGTGCCGGCATGGTCGGCGCTCTCGACCCGCCCGCGACTGCCCGCGGTGAAGGCGGCAGCCCGTACAACGTGTACGGGTACGCGGGACACGTGTGGGACACCTACGAAACCGACTGTGGCCCGCTGGCGGGGATCACCTCACCGAACTCGACGATCGACACCTGGGCGGGCAACCAGCTCTTCAACATCGGCAAGAACCTCGTCGGTGCCACGAACTCCCTGCACTACACCGTGTTGCAGGGCAGTCTCCTCAGCCCGCTGTACAACGCCGTCAAGGCCGGGGCCGAGAAGGTCTACAACAACATCTACGCCCAGTTGTTCGGCCTTGCCGCGCTGATCATGTCGATCATGTTGTTCCGCAACATCTGGCGTGGCGATCTCGCGGCGGTCAGCAAACGGGCGCTGTACGGGCTGGCCGCGGTCTGGCTGGCCGCGTCTTCCTTGGCACTCCTGCGTTTCCTCGATCCGATCGACAACGCGATCGTGCAGACCACGACCAACATCCAGGCCGGCTTCATCGACGAGCCCAAGACCCCTCCGTCGACCCAGCCGCAGCCGCCCACGGCACAGCCGTGCCAGGCGACCCCGGAAGCCGTGGCCGCCCGCCAGCCCTGGGACCGGGTCCCGACGGAACTGCATTGCCGGGTCGTCTACGACAACTGGCTGCGGGGAGAGTTCGGCAGCCCGGACTCGCCGCAGGCACTGCAGTACGGTCCGGCCCTGTTGGACGCGCGCGCCTTCACCTGGGGCCAGATCCAGCAGGGTGGGGACGCCGACCCCGCGCTGGTGGATTCCAAGAAGGCGGCGTTCAAGGACATCTCCACCAAACTCGGCCCGGCGACGGGCTATTTCACGGGTGAGGACGGCAGCCGCGTCGGCGCCGGTTTCCTTTCCCTCGGCCAGGGCATCTTCTACTCGCTGTTCCAGTTGCTGGCCAAGGCCACGGTGCTGCTCGCGCAGGTGCTGATCAGGATCTTCGTCCTGACGGCCCCGTTGATCGGCCTGATCGCGTTGCTTCAGCCGCAGATCATGCAGCGCATTCTCAAGGTCGTCGGCGCGGTCGCCTTCAACCTCATGGTGCTCTCGGTGCTGGCCGGCGTGCACACCCTCTTGCTGGAGGCCATCTTCACCGCGGGGAACTCGCTTTCCTTGCTGACGAAGATGGCGCTGGCCGCCATCATCACCGTGCTGCTGTTCATGGTCGGCCGTCCCGTGCGGCGGCTGTGGCAGATGGTCGAGATGTCGGTCGGCATGGTCGGCGGCGCGGTGCCTTCGCCGCGCGGCGGGCTCTTCTCCCGCTTCCGCAGGAAGAACAACGAGCCGACCCCGCAGGACGCGTTCTGGCAGAACGTCCGCGACACCGACGACGTCGTCGACGGTGACCTCCGCGGTCCTGTCGGCGCGACGGTCGGCGGCGGCCGCTTCCGGCCGGAAGCGACGATCTTCGCCAGCTCCCAGCGGCTCGACAACGGTTCCGGTGCGATCAGGCCCGCCGCGGCCTGGTCCGGCGCGCCGTGGCCGGGCGCGGTCGGCGGTGGTGGCGGCATGCCCGCGCTCCCCGCCGGTGGCGGCGGCGTTCCGGTGTTCGGCCAGTACAACCCGTCCGTCGGCAACCCGGGTGACTCCATGTTCACCTCCGGCGGGCGGAGCCCGATCCAGGTACCGAGCCGCCGCGTCGACACCTCGCCGGTCGCCGACCGGCGCTGGAGCGACGAACCGGAGCCGGTCGTGGTGCCGTCGCGGATGAATTCCGCCGGTGGCGGCTACGCCATCCCCGATCAGTCGGGCACCGTGCCGGTGCAAGCCGGGCCGTCGACACCGCGTCCTCGCCGCGTCGATCCCGAGGTCGTCGCGGGCAAACCGGTCTTCGTGCTGTACCGGCCTTCGCGCGGGCTCGAAGTCCGCGAGGAAGTTCGGGACACCGACCGCGCGATGGGTCGGTGACCCATGCCGATCCGGACCAACCGCGGGCGTACCGCGGTCTACCGCAGACTGTGGGGCTGGCCGCTGCGCTCGCCCCGGCACCTCATCGGCACGCTGGTCGTCCTCGCGGTGGTGCTCACCGCGGTGGGCATCATGCTGCCCAAGGCCATCGAAAAACCGGGGCAGACGGCCGGCGGGCCGGGCTCTTCGGCGACCAGTACCTCGCGTCCGGGCGTCGCGGCGCCGGTGACCGTGACGTCGACGTTGCCGCCGAGGCTGACCACCCAGCCGCCACCGTCTTCCGCGCCACCTGACCAGAGCGGTGTCCGGGTCGCCAAGGAGTGGGTGACGGCATGGGCGAACCATCCCGACGGTACGACGGCCGAGCAATGGCTGAACGGATTGAAGCCGTACACCACCGAGGAATACCTGGCCGGGGAACTGACGACGGTGGATCCCGCGAACATCACCGCCACGAAGGTGACCGGGGAGCCGCAGGTGGTGTCCTCGCTCGCCGGCTCGATGGAGGTGGACGTCCCGACGGACGGGCCCAAGGTCCGGGTCACCGTCACCCAACGGAACTTCGGGTGGCGGGTCACCAAATTCACTCAAGCGAGCTGACCCGATGAAGATCGGGATCATCGTCGGCGTGCTGATCGCCGCGGTCTTCGCCGCGGTGGTCACCACGGGCACGGTCACCAAGGTGGTGACCGACCATCTGGAGGCGCAGGCCGGCGGCGTCGTCAAGACCTCATGCGACGCGTCGATCGGGCCGACCCTGCCCGGCCAGGTCGATCGCGGTGCTTCGGACATCAACAAGCTCGACGACGAACAGAAGGGGATCGTCGCGCTGATCATCTCGATCGGCAAGCAGCGGTCGCTTTCGCCCCGCGCGTGGCAGGTGGCGATCCAGGCCGGGATGACCGAGTCCAAGCTGCGGAACCTGACCTACGGTGACCGCGACTCGCTCGGCATCTTCCAGATGCGGCCGTCGATGGGCTGGGGCACCGTCGCGGAGGTCACCAACCCGCCGTACCAGGTCAACAAGTTCTACGACGTGCTGCTCGCGGTGCCGGACTGGGAGAACCTGCGGCCCGGTGACGCCGCGCAGCGGGTGGAGCGGTCCGGCTTCCCCGACCGGTATCACAGCTGGGAGCCGATGGCGGCGCTCCTCGTGCAGAACGAGGGCCAGATCGTCGACGTCGTCGGCTGCGGTTCGAGTGTCGGCAGCGTCGTGCCGCCGAGCCAGGCCGCCGCGCAGGCCATCAAGTTCGCCCTCGCCGAGCAGGGCAAGCCGTATGTGTGGGGCGCCACCGGACCGAATTCCTACGACTGCTCCGGGCTGATGCTGCGGGCCTACGAGTCCGCCGGAATCATCCTGCCGCGGGTTTCCCGCGACCAGTACAAGGCGGGCGCGATGCTGCCGGTCCGGCAGGCGCAGCCGGGTGACCTGCTGTTCCTGGCCACCGTCCCGTCGAACCCGGCGACCATCCACCACGTGGCGATGTACCTGGGAGACGGCAAGATCGTCGAAGCGCAGCAGACCGGGGTGCCGGTGCACATCCGCGACTTCTCCTTCGATGAGGCCGAAGTGGTCGCGCAGGCGGTCCGTCCTGGCGTTTAGCATGGTGAAAGGGTGGTTTCGCGACCGCGGGACCATCGGATTCACCCGAAGTGGCGGCCTGTCCACCGGCGAGCGGCCGCGCACTGGCAGAGGATGAAGAACGTGGCACGGAAATTCGGAAGGCGAGGCAAGCCCGCGGCGGGAGTCGGCCCGGAGGTCGATCCCCGCGATCTTTTCGGTACTCCGCAGCCCGCGCGGCAGGCGGCGAGGCCGGCGTCGAGCACGCCGCTGGCCGACCATCTCAACCAAGGCTGGCCGGGTGTCGACCCCGGTTACGTCGTGCTGCCGCGTTCGCTGGCCGAGGGGATGTCGCTGCCGTGGCAGCAGCAGATGGCCGCCCTGCTGGCCCAGTTCCACCACGAGAACGGCCACCTCGCCTGGCCGATCTACCGGGTCGTCCCTTCGCGGTATGAAAAGCTCGTCGATCTCGACGAAGAGCAGCTGGCGGAGGCCGGTTACCTGGTCGAGATGGACACCGAAGGCGAGATGGTCTACCGGGAGCGCAGCGGGCGGAAGATCGAGGACCCGGCGAACACCACGGTGCTCGTCTCCTGCCTCGACCCGATCCCGAAGCCCGCGCAGCGCCAGGCGCCGCCGCCGTCGCAGGCGGCACCGCCGTCGACCGGTCAGCCGCCGCGGGCTCCGGCGCCGATGAACATCGGGCCCGCTCCCGTGTGGCGCACGGTCGCCCCGCCGGCCGGGCCGCCCGCGCCGCCGCTGCCGGGCGGTCACCCGGCACCGCAGCCACCGCCGCCCGCGCAGTCGCAGGCCGGGCCGCCTCCTGTTGCGCAACCTCCTGTCGCTCAGGGGCCGCCTCCGGCGGTGAGCGTGCCTCCGGCGACACCGGAAGCACCGCGATCCGCCGCGCCGTCACAGGCCGAGCCGCAGCCTGAGCCGCCGCAGGCCGCGAGTCCGCCGCCACCGCCTTCTTCGGTACCGCCTGCCGCTGCTCCGCCGGTGACGCCATCCGCGACCCCTCCGGTGACCGGCCCGCCGCCGGGCCCCTTGCCGCAACCGGCGTCGCCCGGTTCGCCACCGCCGGGCACCCCGGCCGCGCCGGAGCCCGCCACCCCGCCGCGCGGCGTGCCGATGCACCGCGGATGGTTCGACGAACTCGCCGACAACGTGCCGGAAAGCTCGAAGGTGGACCCGCCCGAGGGCGGGGAGTTCGGCCCGACCGGTGAGCCGACGGAGATCCCCTACCGCTACCGCAAGTGATGACAGGACGTCCTGGTGATGTCACGCTAGACGCATGTCGAGCGACCCGAACCCGGATCAGGGCTGGTACTTCAACACCAAGACGAACCAGGTCGAGCACCTGGAACGCGGCCGGAGCATCGACCTCCTCGGCCCGTACCCCGACGAGGCGACGGCCCGGCGGGCACTGGAGATCGCCAAGGAACGCACGCGGCAGGCCGACGCCGAAGACGCCAAGTGGAGCGGCGACTGAGCGGCGTCCCGCCGAGACCAGCGCGACGATGGAGGATTGGGGACACTGAACGTCCCCAATCCTCCATCGTCGACCGCGAGGTGCCCTGCCCCAGCCAGGGAAGAGAGCAAGGGACCTTTGCTATCGCTTAGGCCCGGCAAAGTCGAAGTCTTGCTGGTCGGTCGACTATTTCTGCACTGTCGCGGGGCCGCACGCATCGGTGGTGGAGCTTGATCAACGGAAGGTCAGGGGCGAGCCGAGGTAGGGCAGGCCTGATTCTGGACGCCGGAGAGGTTTCACTGTCCACAAGGGACACCACCGGGCGATTAGATGTCCGATTGATGCCGCTATGTACGTTTCTGCGTGGGGTCGTGAGTGATCATGAGGGTTATTGAGGGGTAAGGTAAAGGTGGCGTGGTGGGTGGTAAGTCCGTGAAGGCCTCCTTGAGGGACTCTGGGTCCCTCAAGGAGGCCTTCACGGACTTCAAGACGGGACGTTGATGTCACAGCCGTCCCACTGTCACCAGGGATCACGCCTGACGGTAGTGAAGGGCTCCTTCACTACCGTCAGCGTAGGCAAGGAAGCCTTCACCACCAGGGAAACGCGTAGGCAGCAGCGACCACAGCCCGCGACACGACACGTTTGACTTTCCCCTCAATAACCCTATTTGCCACTCACGACCCCCACGCGGAACCGTGCATGGCGTCATCAATCGGACACCGATTCTTCGAAAGGCGTCCCTTGTGGACAGTCGCGCGACGCGCCCCGCCTCAGCGGGGAGCTTCTCGCCTGCCGCCAGACAGCGAGCCGACCGCGCCACGTTTGCCTTACCCCTCAATAGAACACGAATCGCCACTCGCGACCCGCTGTGCCGACGCCGCGCAAACTGGCCAATCCGGACCCGTGCCGTGGCGCGCCACCTTCGCGTGGGCCTAGCGTTGACCGTCCACTATGTACTTCCCGCCTTGCAGGCGGCGGTCCTTCTCGTACGGGTCGATGGATGTCGGCTCCGAAGGCTTCCTCGGTTCGAGGCCCGTCCGGTCGGTCTTGCCCGCCTCCCCGGCCGCGCCTTCCACTTCCACCGTCTCGGGATTGGGGTCGATTTTTCGCCGGTTCTTGTTGGCGCTTTCCCAGTCGGAGAACAGCTTCTTGAGATCGTCCGAAAGTTCGCCGTCCGTTTTCGCGTAGGCTTCGGCCGCCTTCCTGAGCTGCTCACCGGCGAGGAGGAATCGAGCGCAGCTCGTCCGCATGAACTGTTCGACGGCGTCGCGGATCTCCAGTGTCGAGTCGTCGCCTGTGCAGGTCTGCCCGTCACGGCCCGCGAGGTGCCGGTCGGCGACATCGGCATGGGCGAGAATCCGCAGTTGTGCCGAATAGGCGTCGGCCGCTTCGAAACAGGCTTGCGCCACCCTCAGCAGGAAGTGGACCTCGACCCTGATCCCCTTGTACTTCGCGCGGTCGGTCTGGTTCGGCAGCGTGTTCGCCGTGAGGTCGTAGAGTTCGAGGTTGTAGCTGTGCACCCCCGCGATCGCCTTTTGCAGCGCCAGCACGTCCTCGCCGAAGTCGGCTTCGAGACCGGTCAGCGCGTTGTGTTCGTCTTGGATCGAGGTGGTGAGGCTCTGCAGGATGTCCTGGAGGGACATGGCGTTCCGCTCGTAGGTGCTGTCCCTGATGACCCCGCCGACGAAGCCGACCAGGGTGAGGACGGCGCCTGCCGGGCCGAGGGCCTGCCCTGCCGCCTTGTTGACGGTGCCGACGGTCTTGCTGAGTTTCGCCCCCGCGGCCAGCAGATTGGTCACGACCCCGTGGACCGCTTGCACCCGATCGACCTTCTCCAGGATCGAGTCCGCGGTGAAGGTCTTGAGGGTGATCTTTTCGTCCATCTTCTTGGTGGCCCAGTTGAGGCGTTTGATGATGTTGAGCCGGGTCACCTGGATCGTCGTGGCGCGCGTGGAGTACAGGGTGGACAGGCTGGCGAGGATGAGTGCCTGGTTCAGCATGGTCGGCGCGATCGAGGCGAAGAATCCGTCACGGAAGGCCTTGGCGGCGAGTCCGGTCCACTCGATGAACCATTCCTCGTTCTCGCTGGTCGTACCGTCCAGCCACTCGACGTTCCGGACGACCTCGCCCTGCCCGAGCAGTGCGGTCACCCGCCCGTTCTTGTCCTGGAAGCCGAGGTTGCCCGCGACGTTCAGGAACGTGTTGTGGGCGGCCTCCAGCTTCGAGAGGTCGGGGCCCTCCAGCTGCGGGACGAACTTGACGACTTCCTGGCGCCGGTTCCAGGCCAGCCGCTCGATCTGGGCCAGGTTCCGTTCGACATGGCACTCGACGTACTTCTGGGTCTGCGGATTCCAGCCCTGGCAATGGACGTCCTTGTAATGGCCGAGCATGCCGTCCTCGACCCAGGTCAGGTAGCCGCAGACATCGTCCGCGCCCGAGAGGTGGCCGTACGATTCGACCGGCCACTGCCAGGCCCAGGCCTCCGTCGAGCACGGGACGGCGGTCGAGAGATGCGTCATGGCGTCGACGGCGTCTTCCATCCAGCGCTTGGTGAGCGCCTTGTGGAAGTCGTCGATCGCGTCGTCGAGCATCTTCTTGTACTGGCTGAGGCTCAGATACCTGTCGGCCATGGCGGCCCCCGCTTCCCGCTCCCTGTGACAAAGTCAGGGGGAGTGTAACGGTGGCTCGGGTGATCGCGCGGCCGAAAAGCGAAAAGCCCGGACATCCCCATGTCCGGGCCCCTCACCTGATCCCCCTGTTCCCCTGTGCCCCCGGCCCCGGATCGCGTTCAGCCCGCTAAACGCGATCCGACTGCCGCCGCGTCCCCTGCGCGCGGCGGCAGCCCGCGTTCAGGAGTCTTCGGCCTGCTCCGGAGTCAGGAGCCACGCGGCGGCGTAGACGGGGATCGCGAATCCGGCGGTGAAGAACACGCTCGCCACGAGGGCGATGCGCAGGATCGCGGCGTCGACGCCGAGGTAGGCGGCCCAGCCGCCGGCGACGCCCGCGAGCATCTTGTCGGTGCGGCTGCGGTAGAGCTTCTTGGTGGCCTGGGGGGTGTACACGCTGTTGGTCATGGCTCAATGTTCGCCTCGGAACGACCCTTGGCGCATCGGGGAACGGCCCGGAGCCGACCCTGGAATGGAACCCCTGAGGGTCGGTAAAACCGGATGCCCGGCAGGCAACTCGGCGGGTACAACTTGCGTCGAGCCGCCGGACCACGTGATCGGCCTGAAGCGGTTCGAACAGTACATCTTCCGGACGCAGCCCGAAGGCGTCCGGTCGGGTCCCGGCGACCTCGACCTGACCGTCTACTCGCTGCGCAAGTGGCTCCGTCTCGCGCCGCGCGGGCCTGCGGTTCCTCGGCTACTCGCGTGCGCAGCGCGAACGGATGCTGGGGCTGCGTGGCGAGGCGGGGCGGCCGGAGCTGCCGGACGCCGAATGGGCCGACGCTTGGCTGGTGCACGCCTACCTCAGGGCGTGGAAAATGCCTTGATGACGATCAAGGCGAAGACACTCACCTTCGGAATCGCGGTGCTGACCGTGCTGGGAATCGGCACGGCCAGTGCCGCGCCCGAGGGGCATGGCGCACAGAGCAGGCTCGACGTCGTCCAAGCCCGCGGCGAGCTCCGCGTGTGCTCGACGGGGGACTACCGCCCGTTCACCTACCGGGACGCGGCCGGTGCGTGGAGCGGGATCGACATCGACCTCGCGGGTGACCTCGCGCAGCGGCTCGGTGTCCGGCTTCAGCTGGTGCAGACCACCTGGAAGGTGATCGCCGACGACGTGGGCCGGAAATGCGATCTGGCGATGGGCGGTGTTTCGGTCACGCTGGATCGCGCCAAGAAGGGTTTCTACACGGCTCCCTATCTTCGTGACGGCAAGACACCGATCACCTTGTGCGAGAACGAAAAGCGGTTCGCAACCCTGGAACAGATCGACCGGCCGGGGGTGCGGGTGATCGTGAATCCGGGCGGTACCAACGAACAGTTCGCCGACGCCAAGCTCAAGCAGGCGACCATCGTGCGGCATCCGGACAACAACACCATCTTCGCCGAGATCATGGCAGGCCGCGCCGACCTGATGATCACCGACGCCACCGAGACCCGTTGGCAGGCGAAGCAGAACCCGCGACTGTGCGCGGTGCACCCCGACGAGCCGTTCACCTTCTCGGAGAAGGCGTACCTCCTGCCGCGCGACGTCGTGTTCAAGGAATGGATCGACCAGTGGCTGCACCTGGCGCTGAACGACGGCACCTACGCGAGGATCGCTAAGCCTTGGCTCGGCTGAAATCGGTTTGAACCACTTTCGTTATCCGACCGTATCTCCAGATGTGGGTGAGGAGGAACCGGACCGGAGGAAACACGGATGACGAAGAGCGCCGGGAAACACCGCAAGCGCGCGACGATCGGCTTTGCGTCCGTACTCGGGGTGGCCGCCATCGCCGCGGTGATGTTCGCGGTGAGCACCCCGGACGGGCAAGCGGCGGAAAGCTGTCAGGGACTGGACACGGCCCTCCGGAACAACCTGAACTTCATCGACGGGCAGCAGGCGGACCCGGACGCCCTCTCCGCGGCGCGGATCGCGAACCGGCAGGCCGTGGTCGACCTCATCCAGCAGCGCCGCCAGGCGGCGGGGTGCACCGAGGACGTGCGGGCCGACGGTGGGAAGCAGGAGCAGAACGAGGCGGTCGAGCAGGGTGCGGCGGGCGGCGAGGTCGTCTGCCAGGGTTCCACGGTGACGCTGTCCGGCGAGGGTGGTGCACCGGCCGCGTCCAGCAGCGAGTTCCCGGAAGGCACCAAGCTGAAGGTGACGAACCTGGACAACGACAAGTCCACGACCGTCGAGGTCACCAGGGTCTCCGGCAGCTGCGCGCTCCTGAACGACGCGGCCTTCGAACAGGTCCGCGAACCAGGGAAGTTCTTGATCCGCCGCGCGGTCGTCGAGCGGGTCGGCTGAGACACCCGCACCGGTTCGGGGAAGACGCGGACGGATCCGGTGCGGCGGCGACACGAGTCCTCCTGGCGGCCCCTCGGCCAGGAGGACTCGTGTTCGTTTGTATCTCACTTGTACGCCCTTTCGGGACGCTTCTCACGAAACGCCGAGAAAGGACATCCGATGAGATTCAGACGAGTGGTCACCGCGGCCGCCACCGCGTTGCTGGGCATGGCCGGGCTGGCGATCACCGCGACGTCGGCCGAAGCCGCCGTCGGCCCGCGTCCCAACTTCCAGCTCCCGTTCCCCTGCAACCAGGTGTGGAACGGCGACAACGACAACAGCAGTGCGCACCGGGCGTACGAAATCGACTTCAACCGCGGTGGTTCCGCGGACGCGGACCTCGGCGACACGGTCGTCGCCGCGGCCGCCGGCAAGGTGGTCACCTCGGCGCACCAGGGTTCGGCGAACGGCTTCGGCAACCTGGTGAAGATCGACCACGGTGGGGGATGGTCGACCTACTACGCGCATCTGAAGGTCCGCTCGGTCGCGGCAGGCGCGCAGGTCGCGCAGGGCCAGAAGATCGGCGAGGTCGGCAACACCTCCAAGCCGGGCAACAACATCAGCCCCCACCTGCACTACGAAGTCCGCACCAACGACGCCTCGTGGCCGGACAACATCAAGCCCGCCTACTTCAACGGCGTGAAATTCGGCTACCCCAACGCCAACGTGACTTCGAAGAACACCTGCAGCGGCACCGGGAACCCCAACCCGTACGACGCCGTCGAGGTGTGCGGCGACGACTACAAGGTGATCGACTCGCAGGCCCTCGGCAGCGCCGGGACCGCGTACCTGCTGTACAACGGCACGACCAAGGCCAACTGCGTCACCACCATCAAGGCGACGTCGGTCGGCACCGGCAGCGCGGTTTCGGCCTTCCTCGAAGTGGAAGGTTCGGCACGGAAGACCGACTCCGGCAGCTTCGAGTACTACGCCGGTCCGGTGAGCGCGGCCGCCGGCGCCAAGTGCGTCAGGTGGGGCGGTTCGGCCGGCTCCGTCAGCTACGAATCCCCGCTGGAGCACTGCGGCTGATCTTGCGACGAGTGCCATGAAAGGTCCTTTCCTCGCGAATTTCGCAAGGAAAGGACCTTTCATGGCGTCGGGAGGTGGGCGCGGACGCGAGTGAAGCGGGCTTCCCAGGCCGACCGGACGTCCGGAGAAGCGGCGTGCGCGGAGAACAGATCCGGTTCCGGCGCCTGGCGTGGGACCGGCAGGTGACCGTCCACAGGGGACAGTGAAGCGCCGCAGACATCCCCGGTCAGCAACGACATCGTGCCCAGTCCGCACGCGAAGTCCAAAGTGGGCAGTGCGCCCGCGAGCGCCAGTCCGGCGGCGAGCCCGACGCTCGTTTCGACGGCGGAGGACACCACGCACGGCAGACCGCAGGCTTCGGCGACCTCCAGCGCGCGCCGGACCCCGCCCAGCGGCGCGACCTTCAGCACCGCCACGTCGGCGGCCCCCGCCACGGCCACCTTGAGCGGGTCCTCGGCCCGGCGGATGGATTCGTCGGCGGCGATCCGGACCTCGACCCGGCGCCGGACGTCGGCCAGTTCCCCGATCGACGGGCACGGCTGCTCGACGTATTCCAGGCCGCCCGCCGCGCGGTCCAGTTCCCCGATGGCCTTGACCGCGGTGTCCACGTCCCAGGCCATGTTCGCGTCGACGCGGACCGCGCCCGACGGGCCCAGCGCGGCACGCACCGCCTCCACCCGGGCGCAGTCCTCGGCGAGGCTCACCCTCGGGTCGGCGACCTTCACCTTCGCGGTGCGGCAGCCCGACGCGGAGACGAGTTCGTACGCCTTGCCCGGCGACACCACCGGGACGGTCGCGTTCACCTCGACGCTGTCCCGCACCGGTGACGGCCATCCGCGCTCGCTCGCCTCCAGCGCGGACGCGAGCCACGGCGCGCTTTCGGCGTCCGAGTAGTCGGAGAACGGGCAGAACTCGCCCCAGCCCGCTTCACCGTGGATCAGCAGTCCTTCACGGACCGTGATGCCGCGGAACCGCGTGCGCAGGGGGATCGCGTAGACGTCCATCGACGCCGATCATGCCACCGCCTCGATCGCGTGCCGTTTCGCCCGATCCCGGACAGAATGAGCGACGTGGCACTCGACTTTCGCGTGCTGGGGCCCACCGAGGTCACGGCGGACGGGCTGCCGGTGCCCCTTGGCGGCAGCAGACCGCTCATCGTGCTGGCCGGCCTCCTGCTGCGCGCGAACAGCGTGGTGCCGGTCGAGGAACTGAGCCGCTGGCTGTGGCCCGACGACCGGCGGCGGTCCAAAGGTGCCTTGCAGACCTACATCCTGCGGGTCCGGCGCGCGCTCGGCGACGAGGTCACCATCCGCACCGAACGCGGCGGCTACCTGCTCGAACTCGACGAGAACCTGCTCGACCTCGCCCGCTTCCGCGCGCTCGCCTCGGCGGGAGCGAGCGCCGCGCGAGACGGCGACCTGCGTCAAGCCGCGGCGAAATTCGCCGCCGCGCTGTCCGAATGGCGCGGCCCGGCGCTGCAGAATGTCCATTCCGAAGCGCTGCTTCGGGACGAAGCCGACCAGCTGAGTGAGGAGCGTCTTCGCGTCCGTGAGCAGTGGGCCGACGCGCTCATCGCCCTCGGCGATCACGCCACCGTCGTTCCCGAGCTGACCAGGCTGTGCCGCGAGCATCCGCTGCGGGAGCGGCTGCACGAACAGCTGATGATCGCGCTGTACCGCTCGGGCAGGCAGGCCGAGGCGCTCAACGTCTACCGCCGGATCGGCTCGGTGCTGGCCGAAGAGCTCGGCCTGGACCCCGGCGCCTCACTGCAGCGCGCGCACCTGGCGATCCTGACCGGCGAAGAGTCCGTCGAGACCACATTGGACTCCGAGCTGACGCGGTATCGCCTCGGCGCCGAGCCGCTGATCCCGCGCCAGCTTCCGACGGATCTCCGGGTCTTCTCCGGCCGCCAGCGCGATATCAAGGCACTGCACGAACTGGTCCCGGAGGCGCTCGACACCGAGAGATCGACGCCCATCGCGTCGATCGAAGGCATGGGCGGCATCGGCAAGACGACGCTCGCCGTCCATTTCGCGCACGAGGTCGGCGAGCAGTTCCCCGGCGGGCAGGTGTACCTCAACCTGCGCGGATACGGCCCCGGTGACCGGGTCGAACCCGCGACCGCGCTCGAAACGATGCTCGTCTCGGTCGGTGTCCCGGCAGACCGGATCCCCGCCGACGTCGACGGCCGCGCGGCCACCTGGCGTACCTACAGCGCCGGCCGCCGGATGCTGATCCTGCTCGACAACGCCGCGAGCACCGAGCAGGTCCGGCCGCTGCTGCCCGGCCCCGGCTGCCTGGTGGTGGTGACCAGCCGCTGGCAGTTGCAGGCGCTCGTGGCGACCCATGGCGCGCGCCGCGTCGCGCTGGAGGAGCTGCCGGACGAGGACGCGATCGCCCTCGTCGCTTCGACGATCGGGCTGGACCGGGTCACCGAGGATCCCGAGGCCGCCGAACGGTTCGTCCGGTACTGCGGCGGTCTGCCGCTGGCCATCCGGATCCTCGCCGTGCGGGCGGCGCAGTTCCCGGACCTCGCACTCCGGGAGTTCGTCCGGCTGCTCGACACCGAACAGGACAGACTGGGCTCGTTCGACCTCGCCGACGGCGACGAGACGAACATCCGGGCCGTCTTCTCGTATTCGTACCGGGCGCTCGACGAACGCGCCGCGCGGATGCTGCGGCTGCTCGGCCTGCTCACCGGCGGCGACTTCAGCGCGCCCGCGGCCGCGGCGGTGGCCGGGGCCGACATCACGGAAGCGCACGAAGACCTGGCGAAACTGGCTTCCGCGCACCTGATCGCGCGGTCCAGGCCCGGCCGGTACCAGTTCCACGACCTCATCCGCGCGTACGCGGCCGAACTTTCGGCGAAGGTGGACGGGCCCGAAGTGTGGGCCGAGGTGCTGGACAGACTGCTCCACGCGTCGCTGGCGTCGGCGTTGAACGCGTCCCGGCTCTTGCGGCCGCAACGGCACTACCGGGTCATCGAGCCCGGACGTTTCGACGGCGCGGGGGTGAAGTTCGGCCATTACGACCAGGCTCTGGACTGGTTCGACGAGGAGTGCGGCAACCTCATCGCCGTAGTGAACGTCGCGTACCGGGAACGGCGGCACCGGGACTGCTGGCGGCTGGCGTGGCTCCTGCAGTCGTTCTTCATCGTGCGGGCACGGCTGGAGGACTGGCGCTCGGTGTTCGACGTCGCCTTGCGTGCCGCGCGCGAAGCGGGGGACCGGACCGGTGAGGCCGTGATACTGAGCGGGCTCGGCGTCGCTTGCGGCGTGGGCCGCCAGTACGAGGACAGCGTCGGCTATCTGAAGCAGGTGGTCGAACTGCAGCGGCAGCTCGGCGACCGCGAGGGTGAGGCGCGTGCCCTGTACAACCTCACGCTGGCCAGCCGGAACTGTGAGAGCTCCCAGGTCGCGTGGGAGTTCGGGACCGAGGCTCTGCGGTGCATCCGGGAGTACAACGTCGGCGACGGCATGGAGGCCGACGCGCTGCAGGCGCTCGGAGACATCTGTACCGACGACGGACGGCATGAGCAGGCGCTGGAGCTCGCCGACCGGGCGCTGGCCCTGCGGGCGCACGCCCTGCCGGACGAGGCCCGATTCGCCTTGCACACCAAGGGAATCGCGCTCGTCGGACTCGGCAGGAGCGACGAGGGCATCGCCTGCATGCGGCGGGCCGTCGAGATGTTCTTCGCCCACGGCGAGCTCTACGAGGCGGCCGACGTGCTGGCCCAGCTCGGCGGAATCCTTCTGCGGCACGGTGATCCCTCGGCGGCGCGTGACTGCTGGCTGCGTTCGGTCCGGGTGCTGACCGAGCTTTCGCATCCGGACGCCGAGGACGTCCGGACGAAACTGGCCTCGCTCGTGGGCGACGGGGTCAGAACAGAGCAGGATTGGTGAGGCACGGGCGCCCGGCGTGCCGACCCCCAGTCGCAGCACGCGAGTACGCCCGTGACCTCATGCCTCACTTAACAGCACACCGCTCACTGTGCGCTGACTGTGCAGCGTGAGCGGCTCACGCCAGGAGATTCGCCAGCGTGATGGCGTTCTTCGGTGCCTCGACCTTGACGTCGTTGTCGAAGTAGACGTATGTGTCGCGATCCCAGCGTTCGATCTTGCGGGCCCACTCTTCGAGGACCTTGTCGCTGTACCCGCTGACGTACAGCTCCTCGTCGCCGTGCAGGCGGACGTAGGCGAACTCGTCACTCGTCATCTCTTCGACGAACGGGAATTTGCCCGCGGTGTCGGCGACCACTAGCGCGATGCCGTGCTCGCGGAACAGTTCGAGGCTTTCCGGCTCGGCGAAACTCGGATGCCGTACTTCGACGGCGTGCCGGAGCTTCCGGCGCGGTTTCGGGTCGGTGTGCGGTTCGCCCTTGAGTTTGTCGTCGTGTTCGCGCGCGAGCTTGGCGGCGGCGTGGCTGGTGCGCGGCAACAGCTTGAAGAACTTCTCGACGCGTTCGGCGTCGAACGCCAGCCGTGGTGGCAGTTGCCAGAGGAACGGTCCCAGCTTCCTGCCGAGCGCCAGCACCCCGGACGCGAAGAAGTTCGCCAGCGGCGTCTCGACGTCACGCAGCTGCTTCATATGCGTGATGAAGCGGCCGCCCTTCACAGCGAAGACGAAGTCGTCCGGTGTCTGCTCGACCCACGCGCGGTATCGCTCGGGACGCTGCAGCGAGTAGAACGAGCCGTTGATCTCCGCCGAGTTCATCCGGCTGGACAGGTATTCCAGCTCGCGCCGCTGCACCAGGCCGCGAGGGTAGAAGTCCCCGCGCCACGGCGGATAGCGCCAGCCCGAGGTACCGATCCTGATCTCGGCGACGTCGATCACCACCTTTCCGCGCTGCGGTGATTCCCCCTCTCTATCCGGCGCAAACGCCCGCTCAGGCCCACGAGAACCGCCACCGGCGGGTCTGGACGAGGCTGGAGGCGAACTCGCGCAGATTGCCCGGCTGGCCGGCGAACGAGGGCAGGCAGAACGAGCGATGCTCGGCGGCGACCGTGAGCGCGCGGCCCTGGGTGCGCGGCGGCGCGGCCACCGACAGCTCCATCGAGTCGAAGCCCAGCACCGTGAGCGTCGCGCCGAAGCGGTCTTCCCAGCTGCGCAGGACCGCGGAGAGCTCGTGGACCTGGTCGGTCGCCTTGATCATGCCCGTCCAGCCCAGGATCGCCGGGATGTCGGCGGGCCGTTCGGTCTGCACCAGCGCGAGCCGGTGCGGGGCGCGCGCGGCCAGGATCGACCCCGTGTTGCCCGCCTCGGCCAGCGGATCCGCCCGGCGCGACGGACGGCGGGCGAGACCGGGGAACTTCGCGCCGAACGGGCGCAGGCAGGCGCCGTCACAGCACGACGTGTCCCACCAGCGGGCCAGCACCTCGGCCGGGTCCACCGAGGCGATCCGGTGGTCGGCCGGGGCGAGCCTGCCGCGGTCGTCGATCCAGTCCTCGCCGTTGGCCGCGAACCGCTGGTCGTGCGGGATCAGCACCGGCCACAGCCCGGAGCGGTCGAACTCCGCGACGCAGCCGGTGTAGCGCTCCGGCCTGGCCAAAGGCAGATCCGAAACCCAGATCCGGCCATGCCATCGGCCGGGCGGCAGGGTCTGGACGGGCGGCGTGCCTTGGCGGAACGGTGCGATCGTCATCGGCTTCCCCTCGAACTGGTGTTCGGTCAACTCTACCCGAACACTAGTTCGAAGCACCGACAGTTTTCGATACCCCGTTCGCGGGACCCGCCCACAGGATCGCGTTTAGCGGGCTAAACGCGACGCGTCACAGGGGGCGGAGCAGGTCGTCCGCGTCCACGATCCGGTACGCGTAGCCCTGTTCGGCCAGGAAGCGCTGCCGGTGCGCCGCGTACTCCGTGTCGACGGTGTCCCGGGAGACGACCGAGTAGAAGTGCGCCTGCCGTCCGTCGCCCTTCGGCCGCAGCAGGCGTCCGAGGCGCTGCGCCTCCTCCTGCCGCGAGCCGAACGTGCCGGAGATCTGGATCGCCACCGACGCCTCCGGCAGATCGATCGAGAAGTTCGCGACCTTCGACACGACGAGCGTCTTGATCTCCCCGCGCCGGAACTCGTCGAACAGCTTTTCGCGTTCCTTGTTCCGTGTCGCGCCCTGGATCACCGGCGCGTCCAGTTCGTCGCCGATCATCTCCAGCTGATCGAGGTAGGCCCCGATGACCAGCGTCGGCTCGCCGGGATGCCGGTCGACCAGCGACTTGATCACCTTTGTCTTGGTGTCCGCGGTCGCCGCCAGCTTGTACCGCTCCTCGGCCTCGGCCGTCGCATACGCGAGCCGCTCGGCGTCGGTCAGCGTCACCCGGACCTCGGTGCATTCCGCCGGTGCGATCCAGCCCTGCGCCTCGATGTCACGCCAGGGGACGTCGTACCGCTTCGGGCCGATCAGGGAGAACACGTCGCCCTCGCGGCCGTCCTCGCGCACCAGGGTCGCGGTCAGCCCGAGCCGCCGCCGCGACTGCAGGTCCGCGGTCATCCGGAAGACCGGCGCGGGCAGCAGGTGGACCTCGTCGTAGACCACCAGGCCCCAGTCACGCGAGTCGAACAGGTCGAGATGCCGGTACTCGCCCTTGGTCTTGCGCGTGACCACCTGGTACGTCGCGATGGTGACCGGCCGGATCTCCTTCTTCTCGCCGGAGTACTCGCCGATCTCCTCCTCGGTCAGCGAGGTCCGCGCGATGAGTTCCCGCTTCCACTGCCGCCCGGCGACGGTGTTCGTCACCAGGATCAGCGTCGTCGCCTTCGCGTGCGCCATGGCCGCGGCGCCGACCAGCGTCTTGCCCGCGCCGCAGGGCAGCACCACGACGCCGGACCCACCGGCCCAGAACGCCTCGGCGGCCTTGCGCTGGTAGTCACGCAGCTCCCAGTCGGCCTCGTCGAGTTCGATCGGATGCGCCTCACCGTCGACGTAGCCGGCGAGGTCCTCCGCGGGCCAGCCGACCTTCAGCAACGCCTGCTTGAGCCGACCGCGTTCGGACGGATGCACGATGACGGTGTCCTCGTCGATCCGCGCGCCCAGCATCGGGCTGATCTTCTTGTGTCGGAGGATCTCCTCCAGCACCGCGCGGTCGATGGTCGACATGACCAGGCCGTGCGCCGGGTGGTTGGCGATCTGCAGCCGCCCGAACCGGCCCATCGTGTCCACGATGTCGATGAGCAGGGGCTGGGGGACGGGGAACCGCGAGTACGTCGTCAGCGCGTCGACGACCTGTTCGGCGTCGTGGCCGGCCGCACGGGCGTTCCACAACGCCAGCGGCGTGATCCGGTAGGTGTGGACGTGCTCGGGCGCGCGTTCCAGTTCGGCGAACGGCGCGATGGCGATCCGCGCGTCGTCGGCCTGGCTGTTGTCGACCTCGAGGAGCACGGTCTTGTCGGACTGGACGATCAGCGGGCCATCGGTCACCTTCCCTTTATACGTTCCGGCCACACCGGCTCCCGTCGCGGCACCGCTGGTGGAAGGATGGACGCCAGGTGACTGGAGGGGACCTTGACGACTACACCGACCGGCGGCGCGCCCGAATACGACCCGTTCACCGCGCCCGCCCTGCCGCAGGCGCCCTCGATGCCGGAGGTGGGGCCGCCGACGCCGTTCCCCAAGCCGCCGCCGATCAGCGTCCTGGCCAAGGTCTCGATCGTGCTGGGCGTCGTCGCCGCGCTGGGCCTGGGGAGCCTGGCCGCATGGGGGATCTCACAGGCGGGCCGGTTCTCCTCGGTGGAGGCGGGCAAATGCCTGTACCTGACCGACGAGGCGGGTGGCACCCAGAGCTACACGACGGCCAGTTGCACGTCGAGCCGCGCGACCTTCCGCATCGACGACGTCCGCACCGGCTCGTCCGAATGCCGTGGCTCGGACTACGTCCAGTTCGAGCTGTACGGCGGTTCTTCCAGCCGGAAGGCCGAAAAGACGCTCTGCCTGGCGCTGAACGTCGAGACCGGGGACTGCCTGCGCGACGTCGTCCACGAGACGCGGATCGCGAAGGTCCGCTGCACCGACATCGGCGCGGAGGCGCGGGTGCTCGTGATGCGGGGATCCTCGGAGAGCGTCTGCTCGTCGGACGACACCGCGCTGCACTACTCCGGGCCGCCCGAGCGCACTGTGTGCCTGCGGCCGACCGGGGAGAACATCTAGCGCGGCACCATCGCCTGGACGTCGAGCCGCGCTCCGATCATCCCGGAGTTGTGCATCAGGTCGGCGACGCGTTGCAGCCGGATGCCGTTGAGGGAGACCGGGTACGTGCCGAGTGAGATCAGCGACGCCGTGGTCCGGTCGATGTCGGAGAACGTCGGCAGCGCGTCGCGGACGATGGCCGGGTCGCCCGCCCGCACCTGCGCTTCGCCGAGCACCTTCCGGAAGGCCGTGAGCGTGCGCGTGTTGCCCTGGCCGAAGGCGCCGGTCGAGACGTAGGACGACATCGGGAAGTCCAGTGTCGCGCCGCGTGCGCCGTCGGCGAGGATGCTCGCGCCGAGTTCCTTCTCGGCCCTGGTGATGTACGGCTCGATCATCCAGGCCGCGTCCGCGTCGCCTGCCTGCAGCGCCTGCGGCATCCGGTCGAACGCGTGCTGCTTGAACTGAATCCTGTTCACGTCGACGCCCGCGGTGCCGAGTACCGCGCGGGCCGCGAGCACGCCGACGTCGTCGAGCATGTTCACCGCGATCTTCGGTGACTTCTTCTGCGTCGGTTCGGTGTACGCGGAGCCGGGGAGTGTGACGAGCGCCATGGTGTTGCGGCCCGCGGTGTAGGCCTCGCCCTGCAACTGCAGTGCCGTCCCGGCCGCGGCGGCGCGGAAGATGGAGACGTCGCTGGCGAACGCGATGTCGATCTCGCCCGCGGAAAGTTTGGCGATCGCCTGGTCGGCAGGGGTGTCGACGAGGGTCACGGCAAGACCGGCGGCGGTGAACTTCCCGCCGGCGACGGCGACCCTCAACGGAGCCGTGTCGATGGGGCTTCCGACGCCGACACGCAGTTCGGTCCGTTCGAGCGGGGCGTCGGAACCGCGGTCACCACCGGAAAACACTCCGCAACCGGCCATCGCCAGCAGAGCTCCTACCAGCGGAATCGCCAAGACGCGCATCATCGCCACCGCTCACCTACCGAGAGAATGTGCTCCTCCTTCTGGATCGTATGGTCCGGGCCCCATACGATCGCGTGCGGGAGACGCCGGATTGCGCGGCTTTCGATCGTTCTCGAACCTTGTTACTCTACAGTAGGTTCGGGCTCTCGTCCCCGATGTCAGCCATGGGAAAGGGTCCCGTGGTGGGAAAAGGAAACCAGGTGGCCCGTCGCGACAAGCGTCCCCGTGGGGGCGACGCGGCGGAACGGCATCCCCGTGTCGGAGGACGCTGGCGGCTGCGGAACTGGCACCTGCGTACCAAACTCTTCGTGGTGCTGCTGATCCCCGCGCTCGCGGTGGTCGCCCTCGTCGGGCTCCGGGTCAACTCGGATCTGCGCGATGCCCGGCAGCTGGCCGAATTCGCCACCCGCGGCCGGGTCGACAGCACCGTCGCCGAAGCGGTGCATCAGCTTCAGCGCGAACGAGACCTCACCGTCCGGTTCGTGGCGGGCGATCGCAAGGGCGACGTCTCCGAACTGACCGAGCAGCGCAAGCGCGTCGACGATGCCATCGGCACGTTCGATCGCACGCTCGGCGAGAGCAAGAGCAGGCTCGACGACAAGGCCGCGACCAGTCTGCAGCTCACCAGTGACCGGTTGCGTGTGCTCACCGGACTGCGGTTTTCCGCGGAACACTCCGCATTTCCCGCCGACGCGGTCCTGCGCTCCTACAGCGAACTGATCTCCGGTCTGCTCGACATCAGCGATTCCACCGCCGCCGACGTGTCCGATCCGGACCTCGGGAAGCTGCGTCTCGCGGGCAACGCGCTCGCGCGGGTCAAGGACCAGATGTCGGTCAAACGCGCGATCATGGCGGCCGCGCTCGCACAGGGCAGCCTCAACCGGGACCGGACGCGCGCACTGCTCGGCGCGGAGGCCGAACTCGCCGCCGCCCGCAACGACTACCGCACCTTCGCGACTCCCGAACAACAACGGATGTACGACGACACGGTGATCGGCCTGATCGTCGACATCGGCAACGACATGGTGGAATCGGCGCTCATCCGCGCCGAGAACGACCAGGGGCTCGGCGGGCTGGACCCGAACCAGTGGGACACCGCCGCCACGTACACGGTCAATCTGGCCCACCAGGTGCAGCAGGCGGTGCTCGTCCAGTTGCAGGAACGCACGGACACCCTTGCCGCACAAGCGAGAACGTCCGCGATCTGGGACGGCGGCATCGTGCTCGCGGTGCTCGTCGTCGCAGGGGTGCTGTCGGTGATCATCGCGCGTTCGCTGTTGCGGCCGCTGAGGATCCTGCGCCGCAGCGCGCTCCAGGTCGCCGAACACCAGTTGCCCGCGGCCGTCGAAGGTCTGCTCAGCGATCCCGAGCCGCAGCCGGAGAACCTGCGACGACGGCTGGCCGTCGCGCCGGTCCCGGTCTTCAGCCGGGAGGAACTCGGTCAGGTGGCGCGGGCGTTCGACGCGGTGCACGGCGAGGCCGTCCGGCTGGCCGGGGAACAGGCCATGCTGCGGGAGAACATCAACGCGATGTTCGTGAACCTGTCGCAGCGGAGCCAGGATCTCGTCGAGCGGCAGCTTTCCGTGCTGGACCGCATGGAGGCCGACGAACAGGATCCCGACACCCTCGCCGGCCTCTTCGAACTCGACCACCTCGCGACGCGGATGCGGCGCAACAGCGAGAACCTGCTGGTGCTCTCCGGAACCGACGTCGTCCGCGAGGACAGCGGCGCGGTCGTCGCCGACGAGATCATCGGCGCGGCGCTTTCGGAGGTCGAGCACTACCAGCGCATCGAACTCGGTGCGGCACCGCGGATCGCGGTACGCGGCGAGGCCGTGAACGACCTCGTGCACGTGGTCTCCGAGTTGCTGGAGAACGCGACCCGCTACTCGGACCAGAGCACGATGGTGCAGGTCGAGGGGCACACCACCGAACGCGGCGAATGGCAGATCGAGATCACCGACCACGGCGCCGGGATGCCGCAGGCCGAGATCGACCGGACCAACGCGCGGCTGGCGAATCCGCCGGACGTCGACGTCGAGGTTTCGCGGCGGATGGGCCTGTTCGTGGTCGCGACGCTGGCCGTCCGGCATCGCATCGACGTCCGGCTGAGGTCGGCCGACGGTGGCGGGATCACCGCGGTGGTCGTCGTGCCGGCCGGGCTCATCGTCGAAGCGCCGCAGCCCGCTCCGATGCCGGAACCATCGCCCGCCGCCGTGGTGCCCGAGCCGGAACCCGAACCACCGTTGGAAGTCCCGCCGCTGCCCGAGCCGGAGGAAAGCGCCGAGGAGTCGCGGTTCGCGCCCGTGCTGGACGCCGGGCCGCCGCGGCGCGCGCCCGTCGTCGAACGCGAGACCGCGCCGGAGTGGCCGTCTTCGGACGACGACGCGGGCAACCACCTCGAACTGGACTCGCCGACCGAGCGGATGCCGAAGTACCAGAGCGTGCTTTCGCAGTGGTTCGACCACGGCGGCCCGCGCGAAGGGCCTTCGCCCGCCGAACCCGGCCCGCCGTCCCTGCCCTCGTTCGAGCCGGTGAAGGCGGCTGAAGAGGCTGCCGCCGTCGATGAAACCACCCAGGATCCGGACGAGCCGACCGAGCCGACGCTGAAGCCGGTGACACCGAAGGAAAAGGCGCCGGAACCCGAGCCCGCGCCGGATCCCGAGCCTGAGCCCGCCTGGCCGACGTCCGCCGAGCTGGAGCAGGAGGACGGCGCGGAGGACACTTGGCCGGTGCTGCCCGCCGTAGTTCCCGAAGCGCGGTCGCAGGACGACAGGCCGGAGAAGCCGCGAGGGGAGAGGCCGATACTCTCACTTTCCCCTGAAGCGGTCCGCGAACGGATGACCAGCCTGCAAGGCGGGTTCCGGCGCGGTCGCCACGCCCGGGGTGAAGACAACCCCTCGGCTTAAGCGAATTGGAAGGTCCATGAGTTCGAAAACCGGCCTGCTGGAAGTGATCGCGCTGACCGCGGCGGACGCGGAGCGCGCACAGGATGGCGGGGCCGATCGCCTCGAACTGGTCAGCGACATGGCCAGCGACGGACTTTCGCCGTCGGTCGAGACGCTGCGTGACGTACTCGCCGCCACCGACCTCCCGGTGCGGGTCATGCTGCGCGACAACCTGTCCTTCGCGGCCGGCGACCTCGACGAGCTCCGCGCGGACACCGGCCGGCTGATCGACGCGGGCGCACGGGAGTTCGTCTTCGGTTTCCTGGACATGGACAGCGAAATCGACATCGACGCCTGCGAGACGCTGGCCAAGGAACTCGACGGTCTGCCGTGGACGTTCCACCGGGCCATCGACCGCGCACGGGATCCGCTGCGCGCCTACGACCAGCTCGCCGCGCTCGGCTGCGACACGGTGCTCGCGGCCGGGCATCCGCACGGGGTCGCGCACGGCCTTTCGGTACTGCAGCGGCTCGCCCGCCGATCGGACGGTCCGCGGCTGCTGGTCGGTGGCGGTCTGCGGGCACAGCAGGTGCATCTGCTGCGGGCGGGCGGGGTGCGTGAGTTCCACGTCGGCAGCGCGGTCCGGCCGGGCGGCTGGGAGTCCGATGTGGACGTCGCGGCCGTTCGCGAATGGGCGGCGCTGGTCAAGGACTAGGCCGGACGCGGGGGGTCAGGTCCAGACCACATACGGTGATTTGACGGTTGCATCTTCAACCACCGGGATCGGACCGGCTAGCGTGGGGGCATGGCTATCCGCACCGTACGTGACGCGACCAGGGAACTGTTGCGTGAACTGGGCCTGACCACGGTCTTCGGCAATCCCGGGACGACAGAGATCGCCTTCCTCACGGATTGGCCGGACGACTTCACCTACGTCCTCGCGCTCCATGAGGCGTCCGTCGTCGCGATGGCCGACGGGTACGCGCGCGCGTCACGGCGGCCGGTGCTGGTCAACCTGCATTCCGCGGGCGGGGTCGGCCACGCGCTGGGCCACGTCTTCACCGCCTACCGCAACAACGCCCCGCTGATCATCGTCGCCGGCCAGCAGACCCGGTCACTGCTGCCGGACGAACCGTTCCTCGGTGCCGTCGAAGCAACGAATTTCCCCAAGCCGTACGTCAAGTGGAGCTGTGAACCGGCCAGCGCCGAGGACGTCCCGGCGGCGCTGGCGCGGGCGTATCACATGGCGACGCAGGCACCCATGGGTCCGGTGTTCGTCTCGGTGCCCGTCGACGACTGGGACGTCGAGACCACGAAGCCCATCATCTCCCGGCCGCGGATCCCCGGCTTCGCGCCCGACCCGTCCGTTTTGGACGAACTGGTGTCCGCATTGGACGCCGCCGAGCGCCCGGCGATCGTGGTCGGCGCGGGCGTCGACGACGACGCCGCGGTGCCGGACGTCGTCGAACTGGCCGAGAAGGTGGGCGCCGGGGTCTGGGCGTCGCCGATGGCCGCCCGCTGTTCCTTCCCCGAGAACCACCCGCAGTTCTTCGGTTTCCTGCAGCCGGAACGGAAATCGGTCGCGAACGCGCTGACCGAGCACGACCTCGTGGTCGTCATCGGCGCCCCGGCGTTCACCTATCACGTGTACCGGGGCGAGTCGGAGATTTCGCTGCCGCCGCTGTTCCTGGTCAGCGACGACGACCAGATCCTGGCCAGGGCCGCGGTGGGTACCGGGATCCGCGCGACCCCGAAGCTCGCGATCCGCGCGCTGCTGGCCCGCGCCGCGCCGCGGGAAGCACCGAAACCCCGTACCCGGTTGGAAAAGCCCGCCGCGGTCACCCCCATCGCGCCGGACTTCGCCTACGCCACGATCGCGGAAGTCCTGCCGGACAACGCGATCGTCGTCGAAGAGACGCCCAGCCACCGCAACGAACTGCACGACCACCTGCCGATCACGGCCACCGACACGGGTTTTCTCACCGTCGCCAGCGGCACCCTCGGCTACGGTCTCCCGGCCGCCGTCGGCGCGGCGCTGGCCCGCCCGGACCGCAAGGTCGTCGCCATCCTCGGCGACGGGTCGAGCATGTACTGCGTCCAGGCCCTGTGGACGGCGGCGCAGCACAACCTGCCGATCACGTTCGTGATCTTCGACAATGCGCAGTATGCCGCCGTGCGCATCCTCGGCGAGGCGGCGGGCGGCGAGAAGGTGCCGGGCGTCGACCTCGGCGGCATCGATTTCCCCGCGCTGGCGAAGAGTCTCGGCCTGCGGACGTCGGTCGTCGAGCGCGCCGAGGACCTCAAGCCCACGCTGGAGGCCGCGCTGCCGGACGAGCGGCCCCATCTGGTGCACGTCCGCATCGACGCGAACCCGCGCAAGCTGTACTGAGCGCGCCAGGAAAGGCTCTTTTCTTGCAAAATTTGCAAGAAAAGGTCCTTTCATGGCGCCCGTAGGGGCCACCTGGGCTCCGGGGGCTCCGGGGCTCCGAACACGGTCGTGAGTGCTACGCGTGGTCTGCGGCTTTGCTCGCGGGAAGTACATGATGGCTCCCTTCCTTGCGCCTAGCGCAGTGATGGGGGCCTTCATGTACTGGGGAACGCGTGAAGGGGGCCTTCACGCGCAGCCGTTGTGACTGGTGGTGCTGCTGAGACTTGTGATGGTCTTCCCGATGGGTGAGGGGAACTTCGAGGGACTCTGGGTCCCTCAAGGAGTCCTTCACGGCATAGCGACCAGCGACCAGCGACCAGCGGGGCTTCAGCTCTTCGTACGGGCCTCGGCAGCGGCGTCCTGCTGCGCCAGTTCGTATTCGGCGGCGTCGGCAGCGGCAGTAACCGCCTCGGGAGCGCCGCCGTGCAGCAGTCGCGCAACCTCACCGCGCAGCGTCACGAACTCGGAGGACTCGCGCGTGGTGATCTGGTCCCGTTCCGCGGGCAGCCCCACCGGCAGGTCCGCGACGATCGTGGCGGGCGACTTCGACAGCACCAGCACCCGGTCCGACAGGTAGACGCTCTCGTCGATGTCGTGCGTGACCACGAGAACCGTGCTCCCGTTCTCACGCTGCACACGCCGGGTGAGGTCCTCGAGCTCGAACCGCGTCTGCGCGTCGACCGACGCGAACGGCTCGTCCATCAGCAGCAGGGCGGGACGGCTCGCGAGCGCCCGCGCGATCGACACACGCTGCTGCATACCGCCCGAGAGCTGCCACGGGAACTTCGAGCCGACGCCGGACAGGCCGACCGACTCCAGCGCCTCCTGCGCCCGCGTACGCCGCTCCGAGCGGCTCAAGTTACGCCACCGCAGGGGAAACTCGACGTTCTTCGCGACCGAGAGCCAGGGGAACAGCGAGCGGCTGTAGTCCTGGAACACCACGGCCAGATCCTCCGGCACACCGGAGACGTCGTCGCCGTGCAGGCTGACCCGGCCGGACGTCGGCTTGATCAGCCCGGCGATGCAACGCAGCAGCGTCGACTTGCCGCAGCCCGACGGGCCCACGATGCTCGCGAGCTGACCGGCTTCCACGGTGAACGACAGGTCGTTGACCGCGACGTGCGCCTTTTCTCCCGCGCCGTACCGGTGGTTCAGCCCGGAGACTTCGAGCATGGTTGACATCTTGCTGACCCTTCGAAAGAAAGACTAGATACGGCCGTTGCGGGTGGGCTGCCAGCGAAGCACTCTCTGCTCCACCGCGAGGAAGGCCGCGTTGAACCCGAAGCCGAGCAGGCCCAGCAGGACCAGCCACGACCACATGAGCGGGAAGTCGAACGCCTGCTGGGCGTCCATCAGTGACCGGCCGATGCCGTTGTAGGAGCCGACCAGTTCCGAGATCACCATCAGCAGCAGGGAAATGGACAGGCTCAGCCGCAGACCCGCGAAGATCTTCGGCCCGGCGGCCGGCAGGACGACCGAGCGCACCCAGTACGACCGAGGGGTCCGGAACGACTTCGCGGTGTCGACCTTCACCTGGTCGACCGACCGGACGCCGTCGACGGTGTTGAGCAGCACCGGCCAGATTGCGCCGAAGATGATCGACCCGGTCTGCATCCCCGGCCCGAGTCCGAAAAGGACGATGAACACCGGGATCAGCGCGGGCGGCGGCACCGAGCGGAAGAAGGCGAAAAGCGGGCCGACGTAGTCCATCCCGGTCTTGGACCGTCCTAACGCGACACCCAGCGCGACGCCGACGACGCCCGCGAGTAGCCAGCCGCCGAGCGTCCGGCCGAGACTCGGCAGGACGTTGTCGAACACGGTGTCGGTCAAGAACAGCTGGGACGCCGGACCGCTGAACCACAGCTTCACCGAGGTGGCCATGATTTCGGACGGCGGCGGGAAGAACGGGCTCTCCGCGAGCCGGGTCGACAGCTCCCAGATCCCGACCAGCGCGAAGAACAGCAGCCAGTTGCGGACCAGGATGCCGATGCCCCGGCCGACGCGCCTGCCGACGCGGCTGGACAGCGTGAGGGTCGTCACGAGACAGCCTCCCGATCGACCGTGCTCCAGCGGAAGACCCGCCTGCCGATCATTTCCAGCCCGCCGTTGATGAGGAAGCCGAGTACGCCGACCACCACGGTGCCGGCGAGCACGAGGTCGAACCTGGTGGAACCGGTACTGGCCTGCATGATGAAGTTGCCGATGCCGAGTTTGGCGCCGGCCAGGAACTCGGTGCTGACCACCGCGATCAGCGCGATGTTGGCGGACAGCCGGACCCCGGTGAACACGAACGGCGCGGTATGCGGCAGCGCCACCGACGTCATCGTCCGGAACTTGCCGGTACCGCAGGCTTTCGCGGTTTCCATCAGCACGGGGTCGATCTCGCCGAGCGCGTAGATCGTGTTGAACATGATCGGCCACAACGAGGCGTACACGGCGAGCGTGATCTTCGCTTCGGGGCCGCCACCGATCAGCAGGAGCACCAGCGGGATCAGCGCGACGGCGGGGATCGGCCGCAGGAACTCGATGATCACCGCGGTCGCGGTGCGCAGCCCGGGGACGCTGCCCAGCAGCAGCCCCGCGGGTACGGCGACGGCGACCGCGATGAGCAGGGCGATCGCCCACGCGAGGAACGTGGCGATCAGGTCGCGGATGAACTGCACCTCGCCGAACTGTTCGAAGATCGTCACGAGGACGACGGACGGCGGGGGGAGGAACTCTTTGCGGACCAGGCCGGCCTGGACGATCACTTCCCAGATGAGGAAGAAACCGGCCAGACCGGCCAGGGCACGGAGAAGTCGTGGCACCTTTACCTTTATCCAGCTTGAGGGGCGAGCATCGGAGCGGCGTCGAGCTTCGCGGTCAGCACGCCGGTCTGCAGCAGCAGGTCCGGCACGCGCTGCAGGCGACGGGGGTCCAGGGTGGCCCCGAACGTCGGCAGCGTGAGCAGTGACGCGGTCTCGGCGTCGACCTTGGCGTACTTCACGATCAGCGGTTCGATCTTGGAGCGGTCGGCCGAATCACGCACGGCTTTGGCCAGCGCACGCTGGAACGCCGCGAGGGTCTTCGGGTTCTTGTCCACGAAGGAGCCGAGAGCACCGAAGCCGGCCAGGGGGAAGTCCTGGGTGGCACCGGTCGCGATGTCGACGACCGGGGTCGCGCCCGCGACCTTGGAGGCCTGTGTCAGGAACGGCTCGGGCAGGTAGCCCGCGTCGACCTGACCCGACGCGAGCGCGGCGGCGATGTTGGGCAGCGCCATCGGCACCCACTGGACCTTGCTGGTGTCGACGCCGTGGTCCTTCATCACCGAGACGGTGAGCAGGTGGGAGGCGGTGTTCTTGTCGGTGATCGCGATCTTCTTGCCCGCGAGGTCGTTGATCGTCTTGACCGGCGACCTCGGGACGGTGACCACCGCGTTGCTCTTCGGGCTGGCCGACACGGAGTCGGCGACGAGCCGGATGTCGGCCGCGCCCTTGCTCTTCGCGACGAAGAACGGCATGTAGGTGGAGAAGGCGATGTCGACCTCGCCACCGATCATCTTGGTCATCGACGCCTGACCACTGGGGGCGTCGACGGCTTCGACCTCGAGACCCTCGGCCTTGAAGTAGCCGCCTTCCTGCGCCAGGCGCAGCGGTGCGAGGTCGACGACCGGCAGCAGGGCCACCTTGATCTTCGGCTTCTCCAGCGCGCCGTCGCCACCGGACGCTTTGGACGAGTCATCGCCTCCGAGGGCACCACAGGCGCCCAACGTGGCCAGCATGAGCGCGCTCAGCGCGACACCGATGGCACCCCGTCCCCTGCGTGCACCACTCTTGCTCATGGCGTTTCGAAACAAAGCCAGCTCCTCGGAAACAATGAATCACCGTTTGGGGTTTCATCCGTGTCTTGGCTTTATTTCGCCAGGCACGCGGTCACCTTAGAGATTTGCCCACCCGCTCACAATGGGTGTCGTGAGCGGGTGATCATTTTAGGCCATTCGCCCTATTACCTGATCACCCGCTTGGACATCGCTACTTTTAGTGATCGAATTTCGGGTGAAACGACAATTCGAGGTAACCGCGAGTCATCAACTGGTGGTCTGCGGCGCGATCATCGGGCCGACGTCGATCTTGGTCTGGATGGCGCCCATCTGCAGCAGCAGGTCCGGGACCCGCTGGATCCGGCGGGGGTCCAGGGTGGACTGGAAGGTCAGCAGCGTGGTCAGCGCCGCGGTGTCCTGGTCGATCTTGGCGTACTTGACCAGCAGCGGCTCGATCTTGGAGCGGTCCGCCGCGTCCCGGGTGGCCTTCTGCATGGCGCGCTGGAAGGCGGCCACGGTCTTCGGGTTCTCCGAGACGAACTTGCCGAGCGAGCCGTAACCCGCGGTGGGGAAGTCCTGGGTGGCGCCGGTGGCGGTGTCCACGACCGGGACGGTGCCCGCCTGCTTCGCGGTCTGGGTGATGAACGGCTCGGTCAGGAAGCCGGCGTCGATGTCGCCGTTCTTGAGCGCGTTCCCGATGTTCGGCAGGGGGACCGGCACCCACTGGACCTTGCTGGCGTCGACGCCGTGGTCCTTCATGACCGATTTGGACAGCGTGTCGGACACCGTGTTCGGCGCGGTGATGCCGATCTTCTTGCCTGCCAGGTCGGCGACGCTCTTCACCGACGACGTCGGCAGTGTGACCAGCATCGTGCTCTTCGGGCCCGCGGAGGAGGCGTCCGCGACCAGCTTGATGTCCGCGGTGCCCTTGCTCGCCGCGATGAAGAACGGCGTGTAGCTCGCGTACGCGATGTCGACCTCGCCGCCGATCAGCTTGGTCAGCGAGACCTGACCGGTCGCCGCTTCGATGGCCTCGACGTCGAGGCCTTCGTTCTTGAAGTAGCCGCCGTCCTGCGCGAGCCGCAGCGGGGCCAGGTCGATGGTCGACATCACCGCGACCTTGATCTTCGACTTCTCGAGGTTCCCCGAGCCGCCGGAAGAGGACGAGTCGTCTCCGCCGAGCAGGCCGCAGCCGCTGATCGATACCGAAACGACGGCCGCCATCGCGAAGGCGAGGGCTCCACGCCTACCCCGGCTGACGCTCAAGGCCTTCTTCGAGCTTGCAGAGCCAAGCAAGTGATGCTCCTGATCAAGGGAGGGACACGTGATGACGTGGCCGGATGCGGAATTCGGAAGGGACTCTTTGTCGAGTCACGGGCCCACTGTAGAGAACGGACACAGCGCTCACAATGGGTGGTCATCCGATGATCCCAAGTGGTAACGATCACCCGAACAGGTTGTTTGTCAGAAGTGAACACAACGGGGCGTGTTCACCTCCGTGGGTCCTTTGCCAACTGAGTGGCTTTAGGTCAAGACCCGTACGGTGCTTCTCTTCGGTCTTGTCCGAAGGGTTACATCTGGGCCTGCCGTTCGCTACCCTCATGCACCGGTAGTGAGGTGTGGACCACTGATGTAGTGAAAGAGAGTGCCTTGGATGGCCGAACGCTCTGGACCTTTCCCGAGGTGCAAGGCACTCTGTGTCGAACACGGTGAACACGACCGTGGTTCACTGGTGCGTACTCGCGCACTGGCGGGTTAGGCCGAAAAGACCAATGACGCCAGGCGGGATTTCGGCCAAGTGCACCTGAGAGACTGCGTCGAAGACGACCCCCTCATTCGGAGGAGCGACCATCCCTGCCGGGCGGCAGGAGTGTGCGGGTAGTGGTCTCCGACAACCGACGCAGACAGCAGAACGGCCAGTTCGAGAACGGCATGTCCAAAATGGGCTTTCCCGGCCCGGATGAAGATGATGGTGGTGCGGCGGTGCCGAACGAAGACACCGCGGGGGTGGGAGGGGCCCCTGCGCGGGATACCGGAGACGGTCCTGGCGGGAAGGCCGGGTCGTTCCTGGGCCTGCGTAACTGGCGTCTGCGATCCAAGCTCGCGGCCGTCCTGATCATTCCGACGCTGACCGCGCTCGCGCTCGGCACGCTGCGCGTGATCGACGACAGCGGCGAGGCCACCCGGTTCCAGGACACGGCCGATCAGGTCGCGTTCGCCGACAAGATCACGCTCGTGGTGCACGAACTGCAGAGCGAACGCGCGCTCGCCGTCGCCAGGATCGCCTCCGGTGAGGGAGCGCGCCAGACCGGTCTCGACGCGCAGATCGCCAAGGTCGACCGCGCGGTCGACGACCTCCGTGCATCGGCGAACCAGATCAACCCGGACGACCAGGACACGAGGGACCGCTACTCGCGTGGTCTGCAGCGGCTCGACGCCCTGCGCCCGCTGCGCGGCGCGATGAACACCTCGCTGCTGGGCGACACGCCGGTCCTCATCGCCTACTCCGGCATCCTCGACTCGCTGGTCCAGCTCGGCCGTGAGGTGACGACCGCGGTGGCCAACCGCGACGTGCTCCGGCTCGGCACCACGGTGCAGGCCATCAGTGAGAGCAAGGAGTACATCGCCCGCGGTGACGCGGCGCTGCTGATCGCCTCCTTCCGCTCCTCGTTCCCCGGCGACCTGTTCGACCAGGCCCGTTCGGCGGTGGCCAGTGGTGACGCCTCGACCGCGGCCTTCCTCGCGAACGCCAACCCCGAACAGCGGCAGCTCTACTCGGACACCTTCTCCGGCCCCGAGGTCGACGACCGCCGCCGGATCACCACGATGGCGTTCTCGCTGCACCAGCAGAACGAACCGCCCGCCATCGACAACGTCGCGCTCGGCAACGACAGCCGCGTCGCGCTCGACAAACTGCGCGCGGTCGAGACCAACCTGCTCGGCCAGCTGCGGGCACAGGCCGACGACCTGGCCACCTCGGCGATCAACAGCGCCTGGATCGGCGGCGCGATCGTGCTGCTGGCCCTGCTCGCGGCGCTCGCCCTGATGCTCGTCATCGCCCGCCTGATGCTGCGCCCGCTGCGGATCCTGCGGAAGACCGCGCTCGACGTCGCCTACACCCGATTGCCGGAAACGGTGCAAGCGATCCTGGACGACCCGGACCCGGTCAACGCCTCGAAGCGGTCGGTCGAACCGGTGCCGGTCACTTCGCGTGACGAGATCGGTGAAGTGGCGCGTTCGTTCGACGTCGTCCACGCGCAGGCCGTCAAGATGGCCGCCGAGCAGGCCCTCCTGCGCGAGAACGTCAACGGCATCTTCGTGAACCTGTCCCGCCGGTCGCAGCGCCTGGTGGAACGCCAGCTCGGCGTGATCGACCGGCTCGAAGCCGACGAGCAGGACCCGGACCACTTGGCCAGCCTGTTCGAGCTCGACCACCTCGCCACGCGGCTGCGCCGCAACGGTGAAAGCCTCCTGGTGCTCTCGGGCGCCGGCCTCGCGAAGTCGGTGCCCAAGCCGGTGCCCGCCGCCGACGTCATCGGCGCCGCGGTTTCGGAGATCGAGCAGTACGCCCGGATCGAGATCGGCATCGTCCCCGACGTCGCCGTCCAGGGCCTGACGATCCACGACCTCGTGCACGTGCTCGCGGAACTGCTGGACAACGCCACCTACTTCTCCGAGCCGGAGACGAAGGTGACCGTCCGCGCGGTGATCACCCGCAAGAAGGCGCTCGCCATCCAGGTCACCGACCACGGTGTCGGCATGACCGAGGAGCGGCTCGCCGAGGTCAATCAGCGGCTCGCCGACCCGCCGGACCTGGACGTCTCGGTGACCAGGCGGATGGGCCTGTACGTGGTCGCGCGCCTGGCGCGCCGTCACGGCATCGAGGTCCGGCTCCGGGAGAACGAGGACATCGAAGGCGGCGTGATCGCGCGGGTCGTCGTGCCCGCCGAACTGCTCACGCAGATGCGGCCGGGTTCCTCGCGGAACACCCCGCCGCCGCCGAACCGCTCGGAGACGTCGATGCCGTCGATGTCCGAGATGTCGACCTCGCTGCCCAGCATCCCGGCGTCCGACCGCGGTCTGGAGATGACTCCGCCGCCGCCGTCGAAGCCGCCGTCCCACCAGCCGGTCGCGCAGCAGGGCGGGCTCGTCCCGCTTGACCAGCCGATCAGCCTCGACGACCTGGTCGCGGGCAAGAACGCGGCCGGACCGTTCCTCAGCCCGGCGACCCCCGCCGAGGAGACCCCGGCGTGGCCGACGGCCGAGGACATCTCGCCGGCGAACGGCGACGGGGCCTCCAGCGGTACGGAGACCCAGTTCGCGTCGCTCGTGCTGCCGAAACGGGAGCCGAGGTACGTGCCGGTGAACCCGGTCGAGTTGCCGCGGCAGCCGGAGGAGCCCGAGGACTCGGGTAAGTCGGCGCTGGAGGACGACGTCCCCACCAGGCGGCTCCCGATCTACCAGTCGGTGCTCTCGCGCTGGTTCAGCGAAGGCGACGAAGCCGGTGAGCCCGCGGGCTCGTCCCACGCCGAGGGCACCGAGACCGCTGAGACCGACGTGCCCGAGCAGGACCGCCACGGCATCGACGAGGGCGATGAGCCCGCCGCGGAGCCCGCCGAAGAGGCATTGCCCACTCGGACCCCGCAGAGTGTTCCGCCGGAGACGGTGCTCCAGGACAATGGCTGGCGGAGCGCGTCCGACGACGGCTGGCAGGCGGCGCAGGTCCTGTACGAAGACCGGAACGACGAGATAACCCCGGCAGGCTTGCCGAAACGGGTGCCGAATCAGTACCTCGTCCCCGGCTCGATCGGCGGGGATGAGCCCAAGAAGGAAGACTCGTTCGCCGACAAGACCTCCGGAATGCCGGGCACGGGTGCGATCGCCCGCTCGGCGACGGCGGCTCGCAGTCGGATGGCAAGCTTCCAGAAGGGCTACACGTCGGGACGGCACGCGTTGAAGGAACGCCCGCTCGATGCGCTGGATGACAACGGCGTTCCGGTGACTGGCTGGGGTGCGGGTTCCCCTGCCGATGACAGCAGTAAGGAGTGAAAGTGACACGGGCGGGTGCGATGCAGCCGGGGGGACCGGCGCGGCCTGGCGGCCAGGCGCAGGGTAAAGGACACACGAGCAGCTTTGCCTGGCTGATCACGGATTTCGTGCACCGGGTCCCGGGCGCGGCGCATGCCGTGGTGGTGTCGGCGGACGGTTTGCTGCTGGCTTCCTCGAAGGGACTTCCCAAGGACAGGGCCGATCAACTCGCCGCCGTCTCGTCGGGGCTCACCAGCCTCGCGCGCGGTGCGGCCAAGGTGTTCGAAGGCGGCACGGTCGCGCAGACGGTGGTCGAGATGGCCAACGGCTTCCTCTTCCTGATGTCGGTGTCCGACGGTTCCTGTCTGGCGGTCCTCGGATCGCCGGAGAGCGACATCGGCCTGGTCGTCTACGAGATGACCTTGCTGGTGGAACGGGTGGGGCAACAGCTGACACCGGAGATGCGCGCGCAGCTGCAGGGCGCGTCGGTCCGCCGCTGAGCGACCGGGAACCGAGGAGAATGCCGTGGACGACGGGCGCTTGAGGGGCGATGGCCGGCTCGGTGACGACTTCTCCGGCGGGTGGTCGGAACGAGACGACGGCCGGGAGGACTGGACGTCCTTCCGGGACCGGGTCGATCGGGAATGGCGATCGCGGCGGGCACAGGGGTCGGACGACGACCCCGTGTCCCCGGAAGAGGCCTCCCGCTGGCTGACCGATTCGAACGCGGGAGCCGGACCCGCCGATTTCAGTGTCACGGACTACCGGGAACGCCTGCTCGGCGGACCCGGGGCCGAACTGTTCGGTGGTGGCAGCGGTCCGCTGTACGACTCGGGCGAGTTCGCCAAGTTCTCCTTCGACAAGGAGGAGGAGCGCCGGTCGGCGGCCGCCGACCCGCTTGCCGCGGCCTTGCCGCAGCAGGCGCAGAACGAGTACGTCGACGAGCCGTACACCACCGACGTCGAATCATCCGGCCTGGTCCGGCCGTACTTCCGCACGCGGGGACGGACCAAGCCGACGTACGACCTTGCCATCGAGGCGTTGATCTCGACCAGCGAACAGGGACGCGTGCTCGACCGGGTGCGCGTACCCGAACACCGGTCGATCTGCGACCTTTGCCTGGACACCCGGTCCGTCGCCGAAGTCGCGGCGCTGTTGCGCCTGCCGCTCGGCGTGGTCCGGGTGCTGATCGGAGACGTGGCCGGCCTCGGCCTGGTCCTGGTGCACACCGCCAGCCAGAACGTGGGTGACCGGCCCAGTATCGAGTTCATGGAGAGGGTGCTCAGTGGGCTTCGGAGAATTTGACTCCGACGCGAATGCGCCGCAGGTGGCCGGGCCGACTTCGTCGGCCAAGATCGTGGTCGCTGGCGGATTCGGATCGGGGAAGACCACGCTGGTCGGGGCGGTTTCGGAGATCGATCCGCTGACCACCGAGGCCATGATGACCGAGGCCAGTACCGGCGTCGACGACAATTCGGCCACCCCGAACAAGTCGACGACGACCGTTGCCATGGACTTCGGGCGCATTTCGCTGGACTCGGATCTGGTGCTGTACGTGTTCGGTACGCCGGGCCAGCACCGGTTCTGGTTCATGTGGGACGACCTGGCGGTCGGTGCCATCGGCGCCGTCGTGCTGGTCGACACGCGGAGGCTCGCCGACGCGTTCCCGTCGATCGACTTCTTCGAGAACCGGAAGCTGCCGTACGTCGTGGCGATCAACTGCTTCGACCGGCTGCTGCACCACCAGATCGAGGACGTCCGGCACGCGCTGACGATCTCGCCGTCCGTGCCGATCATGGCCTGTGACGCTCGGGAGCGGGAGTCCGCCAAGCAGGTGTTGATCTCGGTCGTGCAACACGCCATCGCCTACGATTCGGCGTTGCGCGCCGGGTAAAAGGGACGAAAGCCCGGAGCGGATGCGGCCGTTGGAGTGAACTCCGCAGGCTTCACCCGCTTCGGGGATCGGCGCCACCGGCCGGATCGAACACGGGGCGATCCCTCCGGCCGATCCGGTGGTGGCACCACCCGGGCGGGTGATATGCACGTCGCTGACCTGCGTGGACACCGATTCACGCCCGGTCGCGCGACCTCACCACAGGGTGACCCACGAATGCGTGGTTCGCGATGGGTCGACGCGGTGAGCTGCCGGACGCCTACGTTCGGTGAACATCTACGGCCGGGTGGCGGGCTCGACACGATCGACGGGACGAATACGCTGGGTGGAGGCGTCTTTCGGCTTGTCGGTGCTGGTCAGCGAGAGACGTCCGGACCACGTCGCCCAGGTGGTCTTGACGCAGCGAGGAGGGACTTGTGACGGCATCCGGGCAGCAGCAGAGCTCGTTCGGTTGGCTCATCACGGATTTCGCGCGCCGGGTTCCCGGTGCCGCGCACGCCGTGCTGGTCTCTGCGGACGGCCTTCTCCTCGCGCCGTCGGAAGGGCTGCCGCAGGAGCGGGCCGAACAGCTGTCCGCGGTCGCCTCCGGATTGATCAGCCTCACCGCCGGCGCGGCGCGCTGCTTCGACGCGGGCGGGGTCAACCAGACCGTCGTCGAGATGGAACGCGGCTACCTCTTCCTCATGTCGGTCTCCGACGGATCATCGCTCGCCGTACTGGCCGCGCCGACCTGCGACATCGGCACCGTGGCCTACGAGATGACCCTGCTCGTCGAGCGGGTCGGCCAGCAGATCACCCCCGAGCTGCGGGCGCAGCTGCAGGGCGGCGTCCGTGGGTAGCGGCCGATGAAGATCACCGGATTCACCGAGCCGGAACCGTCCGGCTGGGACTCCCTTTACCAAGGCACCGAGCGCGAGGCCTTCGACTCCCCGAGCCGGTTCGAGCTGAGCTCGATCAGCACGGTCATGCCGCGGCGTCCGCCCGCACCGCCGGAACCGGTCTCGACGGCCCCTTCGCCGATCCGCCAGTCGCCCCCGCGTCCCGCTTCCACGGGTAGCGGCGGTCCAGGCTATGCGGGCAGCGCGCCCGCTTCGGTCTACCTGCCGTCCTCTGGCTCTCGTGTCCGGCCCTACACGCGCACCGGCGGGCGCACCCGCACCGCGCACGACCTGGCGCTGGAGGCGCTGGTCTCGACCAGCGACGACGGCCGCCGGTATCGCGGCGTGCGGACCCCCGAGCACCGGCAGATCTGCGACATCTGCCTGGACACCCGCTCGATCGCGGAGATCGCCGCGCATCTGCGGCTGCCGCTGGGCGTGGTGAAGGTGCTCGTCGGCGACATGGCGGACGCGGGACTGGTGCTGATCCACCAGACGGAGCTGATCCTCGGGGACTCCTCTTCGCGCGCCTTCATGGAACGCGTCCTTCAAGGCCTTCGCGCCCTCTGACCCCTTCCCCTCCGCATTTAGTCCTCTGAATGCGTTCCTTGCGCGGTGCAACGACCGCATCCAGAGGACTAAATGCGTCAGCGGAATCCCGAGACCAGCTGACTACTTTAGAGTCAACGTCAGTTGCCTTGGGTAATGACATGCGCTCCGCCTCCGATGACACCTCGGTCGTCCGTGAACGGGATCTCAACGTGACGCCGGTCTTCCTGATCTGCGTTAACGTGGTCGAGGAGAGTAGTCGGTGGGTACTGGAGAAAGCATCCTAGGAAGGACCTGGAAGCTGTTCTGGAACACTTCCATCGGGCAGGATGGAGGATCTTGGATCCGCCGACCTACTACACCGTCCGTTGCCCTTATGGGCAGCATCAGCGGTGGATCCACCTGACGCCGAGCGGCGCCAACTATGGGAAGAACGCAGTGTCCTGGTTGCTTCGTCAGCCTTGCTACGAGATCGAAGGGGGTTCCCGATGAGTGTGACGGTTCACGCGCACTGGGTATTCATCGCCGACGGCGACGGTGATCTCTTCGATTACTGCGACAAAGTGATGCGAGCGCTCCTCGAACAGGAACGATGCCTCGGCGGGTTCGCCGACAGCGCGGTTTCCGCGGACGCTGGGCGGGCGGTGATGGAGATCGAGGCCGATGTGTCCGGCGACGACCTCTCCCACGCCATCGCGGAAGGTCATGCCGCTGTTCGGTCGGCCTTGCATTCGGTCGGGATCGGAACGCCGGACTGGCCGACTCACGGCGAGGCCATGTCGATGGTGCTGAAAGACCTCCGCACTGAACAGCTCGTCTAGTTGCGCGTGCAAGGACCGCATTCAGAGGACTAAATGCGTGGTCACTCGCCCGCGTGCGGACGACCAGGATGTCTACGGCTGATCCAGGACCGGGTGTGTGAGATCGCGGTCGAGACCGACTGTTGAACATGCGTAAGGCCAGGGTCCCGGTCTGCCCCGGGTGCACCTGGCCTTGCGACTCGCCCGGCGTCCGCGACGTCACGCTTCGAACGCAGAATAGACCCAGCCGTCGCGTGTGCAAGGGCCGCACTCAGAGGACTAAATGCGTAGGTCTGAAGGCGGGGTCAGTCTTCGACGAGGGCGGCCGAGGTGATCCGGTGCAGTGGGTAGCGTTCGTTGTCGGTCCCTTCGAGGACCCCGCCCCCGACCCGCATCGGCCGCACCACGCGCTGGCTCGACGTCCCGCGTGAGTCGACGAACCCGATCCACACCTCGCGACGCTCCATGGTCGCCTGTGACAGCAACGCCAGCGTCGCGGAGGTGTCCCCGGCGCCACCGCCCTGCGGCGCGCGCACCGTCTCGCCGCGACGACGCGCCGAAGCGGCGTCACCGGCCCGGACGTGCGCGACGATCTTGCCGACCTGTTCGTCGGTCAGCCCGGCCTGTTCCCCAGGGGCGCGACGCGCGGCACGCGCCTTCGCGGGCAGCCGACGTCCAGACGGCCTGATGTCCATGACGCGCCCATCGGGCCCTTCGGCGGCCGGAGCGAACCCAGCGGCGCGAAGAGCGTCGAGGACCTCGGAAAGCGGGTACGCGCTGATGAGTACCGTCGGCGCGATCATGCGCAGGCCGTACTCCGCCGCGACCGGGCTGCCCATGACCTCCGCGAGCAGCGAAGCGTCGTCACAGCGCAGGAACGACTCGGCGGCGCCACCGCGAAGCCGCCCGTGCCGCCGGGCGACGTCGTCGATCAGGTAGCTCAGCGACTGCGGGACCGGCGTCGCCGACCGTGACGCGAACAACTGGTGCAGTTCGCCCGCGGTCCGCCCGGTGTCGAGCGCGCGCCGCACGGAGGTCTCGGTGATCCGGTAGACGGTCGCGTGCCCGGCCGATTCGATGTCGGCGACGGCGGTCATCTCGGCCGCGAGTTCGGCTTCCAGCGGCCCCGGCGCGACGACGGTCAAGTCGGCCTGGACCAGGACGTGGTCCACCGGCCGTGGTAGCGCGTCGAGCATCGCCTCGACCGCGCCGGGCCGGTCCTCGGCCAGCAGCGCCCGCGTCGCCGTCGTGAGCCCGCCGAGCGCGATCAGGCCGAGGGCGGCCCCTTCGGCCATCGTCCAGCGGACGGTCTCGTCCCGCAGCCGCCCGCCCCGCCGCGGCGCGCGCCAGGCGAGCGCGGCGACCAGTTCGTCGGTGCTCTTCACCCCGGCGCCTTCGGGCAGCGCGGCCAAGGCGAGGAGGATCCGCCGCCGCGAGACCGGCGCCAGCGGCCGTCGCAGGTCTTCCGAAAGCGGCGCGATCGGCTTGTCCTTCGCGTCCCGCCCACCGGCGAGGCCGGGCAGCCGGGGCAGTTCGAGCCAAGCCTGCGCGAGCGTCATCCAGCGCTGCGCCGTCGGTGACGCGAGCCACGTGTCCGTGAGCGTCGTCGGCACCCATTCCGGTGAAGTCGTCTCGCTGTCCGCGACCAGCCCGGCGCCGACCGCGAGCTCCGCCAGCAGGGTCACGCGGGTCTCGTCGGCGTCGAGATCCTTGGCGAGCTTCTTCAGTTCGCGGACGCCGAGGCCGCCGGACTTCAGCACCGGCGGCGGCGTCGCCGACCACGCGCGAAGCATGTTTTCGGTCTGGCGCAAGAACTCCATCGCCTCGCCTGCCGCCGCCTCGTCCACTGTAGACAAATTGTGCGGATGCACGGGGAGTGCCGGTTCGCGCAGCGACGCCGGGTCGAACACCGAGCCGCCGCGCAGGGCGATCCCGAGTTCGCGCGGCAGTTCGACGGTCTGATCGTCCCGGCGCAGCAGCAGCCCGCGGGCAAGCAGCTTCTGGACCGGGTTCTGCGCGCGCTCCAGCGGGACGTCGGCCGAGGCGTCACGGGTGCGGCCGATCGGCGGCCCGGCGGCCAGCGTCGTCAGCAGGGCGCGTTCGTCCTCGCCGATCTCCGCGAGCGCGGTCTCGATGTCCGTTCCGGCGAGCGTGGACGACGACGCGCCCAGCCCGGCGGGGAACGGTCCGAGCGCGTCGCGGGCCGACGGCGGGACACGCAGTCCGTCGTCTTCGCCCCAGACGAGCGCCCGGGTGCGCAGCAGGGTCAGCGCCTCGTCGATCTCGGTGCCCACGAGCCGCGCGACCTCGGCCGATGTGACCGGATCAGTGTCCGCTCCGGCCAGCAGCAGGGCGTCGAGCACGGCGAGGGTGAAGGTGTCGAGGTCTTCGCAGGCGCGCGCGACGGAGCCCGGCGTGCCGGCCCGGGTGGCGAGCACGATGGTGTCGGACGGTGGTGGCGTGGACAGGTCGCGACGCGTGCGCAGCAGTGCGGCGAGTGCGTCGTCGGACTCCTGGCGCAGCCAGTCCGCCAGGGAGGGCGCAGGCATAGAAGACCAGGATACCGGGCGGGTGGTGGACCGGCAGCCGCGTTCGGGCAGACTGTGCGTCGAGAACGGCTTGAGCATGCTCTGGAGGACGTTGTGGCGAAGGGCGAGAACAAGAAGCGCGCGGGAATCGACCCGACGTGGCCCGGTGAAGACGGGGAGCACCCCGTCACCGAGCTGGCTTCCGACCGGCAGGGTGCGCTGTCCCCGTTCGGTGACGTGACCTTTCCTCTCGAGAGCGTGCCTTACGTGCACCCCGAGACCGAGATCAACCGGTAAGAAGTTACTGGTCAGTCACCCCCTGCGGGGCTTCGTGGCGGTCGTCACGGGAGTAGGTTTTCGATCGACCTATTCGAGCGTTCCTCAGCGGGGGTAGTGCCATGCCGGTTCCCGGTCCCGGATATTCGATCACCGTCCGGGTGGAGGCCCCCGCGTCGTCCACCGCGGCGGGTGATCTGACGACCGCCGTCGGCCGGGTCGGCGGCGTGCTGACCGCGTTCGACGTCGTCGAGTCGCACCCCGACGCGATCGTCGTCGACATCAGCGCCAACGCCCTGTCGGAGAATCACGCGCAGGACATCACGCAGACCCTGGACTCGCTCCCGGGCGTGCGGGTCCGCAAGGTCTCCGACCGGACGTTCCTGATCCACCTCGGCGGCAAGATCGAGGTCACCCCCAAGGTCGCGCTCCGCAACCGTGACGACCTCTCCCGCGCGTACACGCCCGGCGTCGCCCGCGTGTGCCAGGCGATCGCCGCGAACCCCGAGGACGCGCGCCGCCTGACCATCAAGCGCAACACCGTCGCCGTCGTCACCGACGGTTCGGCGGTGCTGGGGCTGGGCAACATCGGCCCGGCCGCCGCGCTCCCGGTGATGGAGGGCAAGGCCGCGCTGTTCAAGAAGTTCGCCGACGTCGACGCGTGGCCGGTGTGCCTGGACACCCAGGACACCGAAGAGATCATCAAGATCGTCAAGGCGATCGCCCCGGTCTACGCGGGCATCAACCTCGAGGACATCGCGGCGCCGCGCTGCTTCGAGATCGAGAAGCGCCTGCGTGACCAGCTCGACATCCCGGTGTTCCACGACGACCAGCACGGCACCGCGATCGTCGTGGTCGCCGCGCTGCGCAACGCGCTGCGCGTGGTCGGGAAGAACATCGAGGACTGCAAGATCGTGGTCAGCGGGGTCGGCGCGGCCGGTTCGGCGATCATCCGCCTGCTGCTGGGCAAGAACCCCGGCGACGTCGTGGCCGCCGACATCGACGGCATCGTGCACTCCGCGCGCGGCAACCTCGACGAGAACCTCACCTGGATCGCCGAGCACACCAACAAGGAGCAGCAGGCGGGCACCCTGCACGAAGCGCTCGTCGGCGCCGACGTGTTCATCGGGGTCTCCGCGCCGAACCTGTTCGGGGCCGAGCAGGTCGCGACCATGAAGTCCGACGCCGTCGTGTTCGCGCTGGCGAACCCGGACCCGGAGATCGACCCGCTGGAGGCGCAGAAGCACGCCGCCGTCGTCGCCACCGGCCGCAGCGACTTCCCGAACCAGATCAACAACGTGCTCGCGTTCCCCGGCGTGTTCCGCGGCCTGCTCGACGCGCACGCGCACCACATCGACGACTCGATGCTGCTCGCGGCGGCCGACGCCATCGCGGACGTCGTGGACAACGGCAAGCTCAACGCGTCGTTCATCGTGCCGAGCGTCTTCGACAGCGCCGTCGCCCCCGCCGTCGCCGAGGCCGTCAAGAAGGCGGCAAAAGCAGCCGAGCGCTGAGCAAGCGATACCAAAGGTCCCTTGCTCCATTCGGGTGCGGGAGTCATCACTGAGACCGACCCCGGGGCCGACTTCAGGGTGACGACTCCACGCCTGGCCCGCTCATAGGCTCGATTTCGACCACGAAGTCGATCTTGACGGGGGTTGGGCATGAAGCACTCTGTCCTGAGCAGAATCGGGACACTCACGGCCGCGGCGGTGACCGTGGCGGTACTCGTACCGGCCACGGCGTCCGCCGCGGTTTCGTCTTTCAACTGGGGGCCGTGTCCGGAGGACGTGGCCGCGCCCGGTGTCGAATGCGGCACCTTGAAGGTCCCGCTCGACTACCGGAACCCCGGCGGCGCCACCATCGACATCGCCGTGTCGAAGCTCGCCAGCACCAAACCGGCGAAGCGGCGCGGGATCATGCTGACGAACCCGGGCGGCCCCGGCGGTCCGGGGCTGACCATGCCCGCCGAGTTGCGGAAGGTGGGCATGCCGTCGAGTGTGCTCGACGCGTACGACGTCATCGGGTTCGACCCGCGCGGGATCGGCCGCAGCACACCGGTCACCTGCGATCTCAAACCCGAGCAGCAGACCAGCAACGTCCCGCCGTACGCGCGTGACGCGGCGGCGGTGGCCGAGCGGGCGACGTACGTGGCCGGGATCGCGAAGCAGTGCGGGGAGTCGAAGACCGCCGCGAACCTGCCGTACATCACCACGGCCAACACCGCCCGCGACATGGACCGCATCCGGGAAGCCCTCGGCGAGAAGAAGCTCTCGTACTACGGCGTCTCGTACGGCAGCTACCTCGGCGCCGTGTACTCGACGCTGTTCCCACAGCAGACCGATCGCGTCGTGATCGACAGCGTGACCGGCCCCGGCGGCCTCGATCCGGCCACCTCGCGTCGCCTGGCGGAGGGGTTCGAGGACCGCTTCCCGGACTTCGCGAAATGGGCGGCGGCGCGGCACGCCAGTTACGGACTGGGCCGTACTCCGCAGCAGGTGACGGCGAAGTTCTACGAACTGGCCGCCAAACTCGACACCGGCGCGGTGCCGGGGATCGACGGCGCGACGTTCCGGGCCGGCACCTTCGGCTCGCTGTACTCGACGAGGTCGTTTCCCCTGCTCGCGCAGCAGTGGCAGGGGCTCGACGGCGAAGGTGTCTTGAAGCAGGCAGCCGAGGCACCGCAGATCGACGTGGCGCAGCTGCTGTCCGGGCAGCTGCACGTGGTCTGCAACGACGCGAACTGGCCGGAGGACGTCGCGACCTATCAGCGCAATGTCGCGAAGGATCGGGTGAAGTACCCGATGTTCGGCGCGGCAGGGGCGAACATCTGGGCTTGCGCGTTCTGGCCGTCCGAGCCGATCGAGCCGCCGGTGCGGATCGGCGACCGGGGACCGTCGAACATCCTGATGGTGCAGAACCTGCGTGACCCGGCGACGCCGCTGAGCGGTGCGAGGGAGATGCGCCGGGCGCTCGGTGACCGGGCGCGGATGGTGACCGTGGACGAGGGCGGGCACGGGGTCTGGCTGACCGACGAAAACGCTTGCGGCAACAACGCCGTCAACCGGTTCCTCGTGGAAGGCAAGCGGCCGGCGCACGACACGGCCTGCGGAGTGGACAAGGGCGGGCTGTTCGACTCGATGTCACCGCAACAGCGGCAGGACCGCGAGAAGGCACTCGACGAGGTTCGCTCGAAGCAGCGGATGTTCTGAGGACTAACCTGCTGAGCGTGAGTGAACTCAGCCACGTCGACCATACGGGCGCCGCCCGTATGGTCGACGTTTCCGGCAAGACGCCCACCGCCCGCACCGCGCTGGCCGGCGGCACCGTGCACACCACGGCCGAGGTGCTCGGCCTGCTGGCCACGGACGGCCTGCCCAAGGGCGACGCCCTCGCCACCGCGCGGATCGCGGGCATCATGGGCGCGAAGAAGGTCCCCGAGCTGATCCCGCTCTGCCACCAGATCGCGCTGTCCGGGGTGAAGGTCGAATTCGCCCTCGCCGAGACGGCCGTGCACATCACCGCGACCGCGAAGACGAACGACCGGACCGGCGTCGAAATGGAGGCGCTGACCGCCGTCGCCGTCGCCGGGTTGACCCTGCACGACATGATCAAGGCCGTCGATCCCGCGGCGACCCTCGACGACGTCCGCCTGATCCGCAAGGACGGCGGCAAGACCGGGACCTGGGAGCGGCCATGAGCCGGGCCGCGCGGGTCATCGTGGCGTCCAATCGCGCCGCGAAGGGCGTCTACGAGGACAAGACCGGTCCGGTCATCACGGCCTGGCTCGCCGAGCGGGGCTGGGACGTGCCGGACCCCGTCGTCGTCGAGGACGGCGATCCCGTCGGCGAGGCCTTGCGCGAGGCCGTCGCGGCCAGGGTCCAGGTGATCGTGACGACCGGCGGCACCGGCATCTCGCCGACCGACCGCACCCCGGACGTCACACGCGCGATCCTCGACTACGAGCTCCCCGGCGTCGCGGACGCGATCCGGGCCGCCGGATTGCCCGCTGTGCCCACGGCCGTGCTCTCGCGCGGGGTCGCCGGCGTGGCCGGGCGGACGCTGGTGGTGAACCTCCCAGGCTCACGCGGCGGCGTCAAGGACGGCCTGGGCGTACTGGACGGGATCCTCGACCACGCCGTCGACCAGCTGGCGGGCGGCGACCACCCACGGGAGGCACCACGATGAGCGTTCGGGTCGCACGGGTCGCGGTGGTCGACGAGCCGCTTTCGGTCGAGGAGCACGCCCGGCTGGTGGACGACGCGGCCGCGGGCGCCGTCGTCACCTTCGGCGGGGTCGTGCGGGACCACGACGGCGGGCGGTCGGTGGAACGGCTCGCCTACGAGGGACACCCCACCGCTTCGGAGGTGCTCGCGGAGGTCGTCGCGGACCTCTCGGCGAAGTGGACCGGCGTTCGGGCCGTCGCGGTCAGTCATCGGCTGGGCGAGCTCGCGATCGGAGACGTCGCGCTGGCTTGCGCCGTGGCCGCCGAGCACCGCGGCCAGGCTTTCGCGGCCTGCTCGGAGCTGGTGGACGAGGTCAAGGCCCGGCTGCCGGTGTGGAAGCACCAGCACTTCACCGATGGCAGCGACGAGTGGGTCAACTCGCCTTAGCGCCCTTCCTCCCGCTTGGGGCCCCATCCCTCGCGTGCAATGAAGGGGCCTTTCCATCCTGAAGTTCTGGGGGCGTGGGGTCGTGAGTGGCGAGTGTCGTTCTGGCCGACGGTGTTTTGGTTACCTACGGCGGGTGAGCCGGGTAGCGCTGGGTCCGTGAAGGACTCCTTGAGGGACTCTGGGTCCCTCAAGGAGGACCCGCATTTGTGTACCTACTTCTGACCTGGACGAGGGTGGTGGTCGTCGCCCCGGTCTCACACCTTGATCAACGGAAGATCCGGGACACTCAACGTCCCCGATCTTCCGTTGATCAAGCTCGCGTCCCTCCCGATCTGCGGACCGGCGACCGAGCGGGGAAGATTCCGGCCGTCCAACGGCCGGAATCTTCCCCACCCGACCACACCGGCAACCCACACAAGCTCCACACCAGTGGGTAAACAAAGGCAAGTCCTCCAAGGAGTCCTTCACGGACCCGGAACGCCATCACAAGCCCCAGTAGCACCACCAGTCACAACAGCGGCGCGTGAAGGACTCCTTACCTGGGCTCAGCCGAGGAAAGGGGTCCTTCACGCCTACCCAGTACATGAAGGCCCCCATCACTGCGCCAGGCGCAAGCAAGGAGGCCATCATGTACTTCACGCGAGCAAGCCCGCAGGCCACGAGTAGGTACGTGAGAGAGGGTTCGTTCTAACGACACAAAACACTCACGACTCAAATCGGGCATTGCGTCCGGCGGTGGTGTCCCTTGTGGACACGCGGGGTGCGCCGACCAGCCCGGAATCAGGCAGCCGCGCACGACCTTCGGATCGCCAAGAGCGATACGGACCAGCAGTTGTACGACTTTGCCGGGCCCCTGCCCGCACGGTAGGAAAGGAGTCCTTCACGGACTTGACGACCACTCGGGACGGACGCCCAGACCTGCAGAAGAACTCAAGGCGCGAATGCAGGGCCGCTAGGCCAGGACGACGCGGCCGCCTTCGCCGCCGACCTCCACGACGTCGCCGTTCGTCAGCTGCCGGCCGCGCCGGACCTCCACCTCGCCGTTGACCGTGACCTCTTCGGCGTCGAGGAGGTCTTTGGCGTGTGAACCGTCTTCGGCCAGGTTGGCCAGTTTGAGGAACTGGCCGAGGCGGATCGGCTCGCCGGTGATCGGGACGTCGTGGATGCTCATGGGGAGATCATCCCCGTGCGTCCATCTTCCGGTACAAGGTGGCGACGTCGGTGTCGAAGTAGCTGCTGTAGGACGTGTCCGGATCGTCCCCGCCGTAGAGGTAGCCACCGATCACCCCGACGACCGTGCCGAGTTCGGTCGCCGGGTCGGGATCGACCACCCACGGGCCGCCGCTGGTGCCGGTCGTGAAGCCGGGGCAGTCGACGCGCATCTGGTAGGTGTCGGCCTGGCTGCTGGCGCCGTGGCAGACGATCGGCGCTTCCCGCTCGTCGGGATAACCGGTCAGCGTGATGGTGTGGGCGAATCCGCCGCTCGCCAGCAGGGTGTTGGCGCCGGTGACGCTTTCGAGGGTTTTCGTGTTGCCAGGCTGATGCGCGGTCGCGAACCCGACATCGAGGTCTGGATCGGACGAATCGGCCCAGCCATCGGGGACCTGCGGATCCGAGACCTCCCAATAGCCGTAAGGCGCGACGCCGTCGTGATAGCCGGGCGCGAACGAGATCCCCGTCGCGTATTCGCCGCCTTCGCCGTCGTGGAGGCAATGGGCCGCGGTGAGCAGGAGATCGCCCGGGCCGCTGTGGACGACGCTGGCCGTGCAGAAGTGCGACCCGTCGAGGAAGAGCGCGCCGATTGCCGGGTTGTACCGCGGCGCGGCGGGGGTGACCTCCACCGGCGCGGCGGCGTCGTCGGCCGCGGGGCCACCGGGGTCCGACGCGGCGGAGCAACCGGTCAAAACGACACAGAGCACGACCAACAGGGCGCGGCGCATCGCCTTCCTTTCGCTCGTCCACGGCTGCCTCGGTTACAGATCACCATAAGCGGTCCATGAACACAGCCCGAATCGATCAACGCACAGCAAGCTCACAGCCGTAGTATGTGTTACTTCCGGTAACGGTCGAGCGGGATGGGATGGAGCGGGCATGAAGTCGTTCACGGACAAGGTCGCGGTGATCACGGGCGCGGGCTCGGGGATCGGCAGGGCGCTCGCGATCGAACTGGCGGGGCGCGGGGCGAGGTTGGCGCTTTCCGACGTCGACGCCCTCCGCGCGGCCGAAACCGTCGCGCTCTGTGAAACCGCTTCCGGAAAAGCGGACGCGAAAGCGTACGAACTGGACGTCGCGGACCGTGACGCCGTTCTCGCGCACGCCGACGAGGTCGCGGCCGATTTCGGGGGTGTCAACCTCGTGGTGAACAACGCCGGGGTCGCGCTCGGCGCGACGGTCGAGGAAATGACCTGGGACGACTACGACTGGCTGATGGGGATCAATCTCGGCGGTGTGGTCAACGGCACGAAGGCTTTTCTGCCGCATGTGATCGCATCGGGTGACGGGCACATCGTCAATCTTTCGAGCGTGTTCGGCTTCATCGGCGTGCCTACGCAGAGTGCCTACAACGCGGCGAAATTCGCGGTGCGCGGGTTCACCGAGGCGCTACGGCAGGAAATGCTGATCGCCCGGCATCCGGTCGCGGTCAGCTGCGTGCATCCCGGTGGCATCAAGACGAATATCGCCCGTGACGCGCGAGGCGGCGCCGAGCAGAACCTCGACAAAGCCGCGGAGGGATTCGAAAAGATCGCGAGGACGACACCGGAGCGGGCCGCGCAGACCATCGTGCGTGGTATCGAACGGGGGACGCCGCGCATCCTGATCGGCGCGGACGCCTATGTCATCGACGCGATTCCCCGGGTGCTCGGGTCCTTTTACCAGCGCCCGCTGGCACTTCTGGGCCGGTTGGGCATGCGGAGGGTGCAGAAATGAGCGACCTCTGAACGGAGTAACCCTCCGTGGTCCGGACGGCTGGGCATAACTCGATCGGGGTGCATTACTTACGGCGGCGTCGGAAATGCACCACAATGCTCACGTTCGTGATTCCCCTTCCGGAGGTCCCCATGCCGCGCGCCGCCCAGCGCCGTCCGTCGGCCGACGCCGCTTCCAGCGCGCCCGTCGAGACAGTCGAATTGCTGGACCGCACGGGGATCATCGCGGCGAGCCTGCCGAAACGGCGGCGCAGCCCGGAGAACGCGAGTGAGCCCGAGCCGCTGCCGATCCGGCCGCCGGTCTGTGAACCGGTCGTCGACAAGGACCTGCGGCCCAAGGCCGTCGTCATCCATCGGCGGGCCAGGTCGTGGCTGGTCGGCGGGGCCGGGGTGGCGCTGCTCGCGATCGGCTGGCTCGCCGGTATCAGCACACTCGCGTCGCCGGTAGACGACGCTCTGTCCGAGCAGCCGCTGCCCGCCGTGGCGACTCAGCAGGCCGCGCCACAGCCGCCCGCCGCGCAGCCCGCGCCGCAGCCGGCTCCGGTGACCGTCTATGTCCCGGTCACCGTGAAGCAGCATGTGCCCGCGACGACGAAGAAGAAGGCCGCGAAGGAACAGGTCGTCGCCTTGCCGCCTGCCCAGCCGAAGGCGTCGGAGCAGCCGCGCGTCGACACCGGGTCGTCGGACAAGGCCGCGGAGGACCTGCGGAACATGATGGATCCCACCGTGGCGAGTTCGCTGGCGATGCGCATGGCGCAGGGGATGATGACCTACAGTTCCGGTCGCTGAGACCTCTTGCGGTCCGGTTGGTCGTGAGTGGGGTTTCGGGTTCTGACCAAGGGTGTTTTAGGTACCTACGGCGGGTGGGTCCGGTGACGGCCGGGCCGTGAAGGACTCCTTGAGGGACCCAGAGTCCCTCAAAGTTCCCCTCACCCGTCGCGGGCGACCATCATGTACCTCACGCCAGCAAGTCCGCAGGCCACCAGTAGGTACCTAAGAGAGGGTTCGCTCTCACCCGAATCGCCACTCACGACCCGATCGGCGCGCACCCCGGAAATCAATCCTCCACAATGGACACTGACCGTCGTCGTGGGCCGGATGGACGCTGACACAGTGAAATTGATCGACTACCGTGAGCCAAGGGGAGGGGCTCATGGAAAAGGGGGATTCCGCACGGGGTACCGCGTTCAAGGCCGCGTTCGCGGTCGGCGAGTTCCGTGCGTTGTGGGCGGCCGAGGCGCTTTCGCAGGCCGGTGACCAGCTGGCGAGGGTCGCGTTGTCGGTGCTGGTCTGGGAAAGGACGGCGTCGGCGGGGCTGACCGGGCTCACCTACGGCCTGACGTATCTGCCGACGCTGATCGGCGGCACCCTGTTCGCCGGGCTGGCCGATCGGTATTCGCGGCGGACGGTGATGATCGTCTGCGATCTGCTGCGGGCGGCGATCGCCGCGCTGATGGCGGTTCCCGGGACACCGCTGCTCGTGCTGGCCGGGCTGCTGGTGATCCTGACGATGGCGGGCGGGCCGTTCCGGGCGGCGCAGCTCGCGTTGCTGCCGGACGTCCTCGAAGGCGAGCGGTACGTCGCCGGGCTCGCGGTGCGCACGATCACCATCCAAACGGCACAGCTGGCAGGCTTCGGCGGTGGCGGACTGGTGATCGGGCTCGTGACGCCCTACTGGGGACTGGTGATCGACGCGGTGACCTTTGTGGTCTCGGCGCTGCTCGTGTCCATTGGGGTCCGTCGCCGGACGCCGACCGTCACGGAATCCTCGGTGAAAAGCCGGTTGGGGCGGGCATTCAGTGGCGAGGGTGCCCGGGAACTGTGGCGGGGCAAGGGAATCCGGGTGCTGTTCGGGTTGAAGATGCTCGCCGGGTTCGCCATCGCGCCGGAGGGGCTCGCGGCGCCGCTCGCCGGTGAACTCGGGGCCGGGAGTTTCGCGGTCGGCCTTATTCTCGCGGCGGATCCGGTGGGTTCGGTAATAGGATCGTGGATCTTCACGAAATGGGTTCCGGCGCGGCGGAAAACACGTATCGTCGGCTTTCTCGCCATTGCATCCGTTGTTCCTTTGCTCTTTCTCTTCTTTCGGCCTCCGCTGCCGGTCTGTCTCGGCGTGATCGCGCTGAGCGGGGCCTGCGCGGCGCCGTATCACCTGCAGGCCGTCGCGTTGATGGCCCGTGCGGTCCCGGACGGCGTCCGTGCGCAGGTGATGGGCCTGACCTCGACGAGTTTGGTGACGGTGCAAGGGATCGGGATCATGCTGGCGGGCGGGCTCGCCCAGCTGACCGGCCCGTTCGTCGCCGCCGGGGTGGCCGCGGCGGTCGCCGTCGCCTCGGCGGGCCCGATGGCGATGGCGTGGAAACGGGCCATCGCCACCGGGTCCGAGGTATGGCTCCCGGCCGGGAGCCGGACGGGTTGAATCGATGGGATCAGTCCTCGCGACCGTTCATGATGGTCCTCCCTCCCACTGCTCCATCTGTGTGTTCCGGAATTGACTCGAGCCACCCTCAGTACTACCTCGGATACATTGAAATGCGTACGGAAGGGGGACCGGTGACGATGATTATGGGGGATGTGGAACTCGCCGGAGAAGGGGCCGGTACTCGTCTGAGAGCCTGGGTCGGGCACTGGGAACTATGGTCCGGACCACGCGGAGTGCCCGCGATTTTTCTTGTCGTGGAAGGACTTGCGGCGGCGGTCGCGGTCATCGCCCTGCTCCGATCGAACTACGAGATTACGGAATTCGTCCGATTTGGATCACTGCTCGGCCTCGCATTCGTCCAGGCCGAGCTTTCCCGTTCGGTGGAACGGTTGCGGCGTACGCTGTGTGACCGGCCACATATCAACATGACCTCGGTGTGGACGTTCGCGGGAGTGCTCGTCCTGCCGCCCGGCCTCGCCGTCACCCTCGGCCTGCTCATCTACCTGCACCTTTGGCTCCGGGTGTGGCGGGGGATGAGCCACCGCCCGGCGTATCGCGTCGTGTACTGCGCGGCGGCGATCGTGCTGTCCTGCCTGGCTTCGGGAGTCATCGTCGCGGGCTGGAACGGCCTGCCGGTCGGGTTCACCGGATCGCTGCGGATCGTCGAGGCGGCGGCCGTGTTCACCGCCGCGAACGCCTTCATCGTGGCGCTCTCGGTCTACCTGCACACCGGTGGCCGATCCCTGCGATCCCTGTTCGGCACCGGCGACGACAACCTGCTGGAAGTCACCACCCTGGTGCTCGGGACCTCGACCGCGCTGGGCGTCGTCCACGCGCCCGCGCTCGTCCCGTTCGTCCTGCTGCCGGTGCTGGTGCTGCACCGCAGCGTGCTCGTGCGGCAGCTGGAGATCGCGGCGAACATCGACGGCAAGACCGGCGTGCTCAACGCGCACGCGTGGCATCTGCTGAGCGAACGGGCGCTTTCGTCGGCGGCCAGGACGAAGAGCAAACTCGGGGTGCTGATGCTCGACCTCGACCACTTCAAGCAGGTCAACGACGTCTACGGCCATCTGGCGGGCGACGACGTGCTCAAGGCCGTCGCGACGACGATCTCCGAGCACGTACGCGATTACGACTCCGTCGGACGCTTCGGTGGCGAAGAGTTCGTCGTATTGCTGCCCGGCGCGACGGAGACCGAGGTGATCCCCGTGGCCGAGCGGGTCCGGCAGGCGGTGATGGCGCTCGAAGTCGAGGTCGCGACGGCTTCGGGACCTCGGATCGTGCGAGGACTTTCGGTGTCGATCGGAGTCGCGGTCTACCCGTCCGGCGGGACCGTCCTGGAGCGCCTGCTGCACGTCGCCGACACCGCGCTCTATCAGGCGAAGAACAGCGGCCGGAACCGCGTCGTCAGCTTCGCCGCGGCCTGAAAACCACGCATTTAGTCCTCTGGATGCGGTAGTTGCGCACGCAAGGACCGCATCCAGAGGACTGAACGCGGGACCTCAGTCGACGTCCATCGCGTTGGGGTCCTTCTTGCCGGTGTCGAGCGGTCCGAAGCCGCCGGCTTCCAGCTTTTCCCAGTCCGCCTTGGTCGGCTTCTTGTACGTCTCCTCGTGGATCCGATCGACTTCTTGTTCGTAGGTCTCGCGGTTCTGCCGCTTCATCTCCTCGGGCCAGTCGCCGTCCCGGATGGTGTCCCGGGCCATGTGCAGTTCCTTGACGTCGTGGCTGGACAGCGGTGGAGTGGTCGCGGTCGTGCCGGGCCCGGTCGAGTAGGTGAGGCCCTTACCGCTGGCGTGCGCGTCGTCGATCATCTTGTGGTACGAGTCGTCCGCCATCTTGCCGTCGAGGGTGTTGTTGGTGTTCTTGAACCCGTCCCGGAAGGCGTAGTCGAGCTGGTTGAGCTGGATCGCCGTGTTCGGGTCACCGAGCTCCAGCGCGTTGCGCTCGGAGTCGCGGTAATCCTGGCTGTTCTTGAAGCCGCTCGGGTTCGCCGAACCTTCCGTCAGGTCCTGGTCGCCCTTGTTGCCGGTGCCGATGTGCGACTTGTGCGAGGGTTTGGCCTCCTGATACGCCCAAGCGTGGTTTTCCAGGTCCTTCTGCTCGTGGCCCGCGCCCCGCGCGCCACCACTGCCGCGGCCGATCGCCTCGTAGGGGATCGGGTGCTCGGACTCGTGTGAGTCGCCGGAGACCTTCTCCCGGCCGTCGTTCTTGAGGTCGTTGTCGTACTTCGTCGTGAGCCGGTTCTGCTCACGGTTCTTCGCGCCGTGCGTGCCGTCGAGGTAGCTCTGCGGAGGACGCCGCGGCTTCTTCGGTCCTGGCGTCGGCTTCGGCTTGGTGACCCGGTTACCGGGGGACTTCGTCTTGCCGCCGCCTGCCCGCCCCTTGCCTTTGCCGCAAGTGCCCTTCTGCGGCTTCGTGGGGGCGAGGCCGAGCGGGTCGATCATGTCGGTCGGGTTGCCGACGTAGGCAAGGGAGTCCGACGCCGGTTCGAGGCCGAGCGGGTCGTGCGAGAGGTACCGGCCGGTGTCCGGGTCGTAGTAGCGCTTGAAGTTGTAGTGCAGCCCGGTTTCCGGGTCGTGATACTGGCCGGGAAAACGCAACGGCGTGTACGCCTGCCCCGGCGGGGAGAGCACCTTGCCCCACAACGACGTGTGCAGATGCCAGGCGACGTTGCCCGCTTCGTCGAGTAGTTCGCTGGGCGAGCCGACGACATCGGTCACGATGGCGTGGAAGCGGACGTCCTGCCCGGCGGTGCGTTCGATCTGGGTGATCGGCCGCCGATCCGTGCCGGGCTCCCAGTCCCAGGCGATGACGGTGCCGCCCCGGATCTCTTCGGCGAGGTACGCGCCGTCCCAGGTGAAGTCGATCTGTTCGAGGATCCGGCCCTGGGTGTCGAGATGCTGTTTGGCGATCCGCCGTCCGAGCGCGTCGTAGTGGTAGAGCCACCGCTCGCCGTCGGGGGTGACGACGCCGGTCAGCCGGTCGTCGGAGTTCCACTGGTAGGTCCAGTCCCGGCCTGCCTTGCGGCGGGCGATCGTGCGGCCTTCGGCGTCGTGCAGGTACGACGTCTGCCCGGCACCGGTCACCAGGGTGCCCTGGTAGTGCCGTGGTCCGACGGCGGGATCCGCGCCGGGCCAGCCCGCCTGCGTGATCGCGCCGGCGAGGTTGTAGCCGTAGCTTTCCCGCCAGCCCTGCCCCTGGATGTCGACGACGCGGCCCGCGCGGTCGACCTTCAGCGAACGCGGCCCGGACAGCAGGTCCGAGATCTGCGAGACGAGCCCGTCTCGCAGGTAGCCGTACTCGCGGCGCTGCACGATACCCCGGTCGTTCGAGACGATCTGCGAGGTCAGCCTGTCGGCGGCGTCCCAGTCCTGGCGCAGTTCCACCGGCGTGCCTTCGAGGCGTCGCAGCACTTCACGGCCCGAGGGGTCGTACTCGAAGCGCACGGTACGTCCGGCGGTGCGCAGCGCGACAGGGCGGCTCGCGGCGTCGTAGGCGAAGAACGACTCGGCGCCCGACGGGGTGCGCCGCACGACGCGGCGGCCGACGGTGTCGTACTCCGAGCGGACGACCCGGCCGTTGAGCGACTCCGCGACGACCCGGCCCAGCGCGTCGTAGGTGATGGTGACTTCGGAATGCGCGTTGCGCGCCGAGGTCATCCGGTCGGCCGCGTCGTAGGTGAACGTGGCGACGTCGTCGCCCGCCCGGCGGCTGACGACCCGGCCGAGCGCGTCGCGTTCGATGGCGACCGTCTGGCCGAGACTGTTGGCGCGCAGCACCAATTGCCCGGCCGCGTCGTAGCCGTAGCGAGTGGTACGGCCGTTGAAGTCGGTCTCGCTGATCAGATTCCCGGCGGGATCGTAGTCATAGCGCCAGGAAAGGCCGTGTTCGTTCGTGACCGCCACGAGTCGCAGCTCGGTGTCGTACACATAGGACAGACGGTCGCCGTCCGGGCCGATCTCGGCCACGGGCAGGTCGAATTGCGAGTACTCGGTGCGCACCGCGAGTCCGCGGGCGTCCACGGCTTCGTCGGTGTATCCCTGGGTGGTGCGGTTCCAGCGCCAGACGGAGCCGTCGGGGTCGATCTGTTCGGCGATTTCGCCGAAGCCGTCCCACTTCGTCCGGGTGACCCCGCCGAGCGGGTCGGTGACCGAGGTGGTCTGGCCGAACTCGTCGTAGGTGTACCGGGTGACCCCGCCGAGCGGGTCCGTGACGGCGATCGGCAGACCGGCCGCGTTGGACTCGATCAGCGTGACGCCGCCGAGCGCGTCGGTCACGACCGCGACGTTGCCCGCGTCGTCGTAGCCGTAGGTGGTGGTGGCGCCGGTCGGATCCGTGGCGCGGACGAGTTTTCCGCGGGCGTCGTACTCGCGGCGCCAGACCGCGCCGTCCGGTCCGGTCATGCTGGTCCACCGGTTCAGCGCGGAGTACTCGGCGAGCGCGCGGCCGCCGTCCGGCTGGATCACGGCGACGACGTTGCCCTCGTCGTCCATCTCCCACCGCGTCGTGCGGCCCAGCGCGTCGGTGCGGCTGAGGAGCTTCCCGAAGCGGTCGAGTTCGTAGCGGGTGGTGTTGCCCAGCGGATCGGTCTCCGCGACGACCCGGTGCAGTTCGTCGAGCTGGTAGCGGGTGACGTGCCCGAGCGAGTTCGTGACCGAGGTGACCAGGTTCTCCCGGTCGTACTCGATGCCGACGTCGAGGACGCCGTCGGAGCCCTGCGCGCGTACGACGCGGCCTGCGGAGTCGAAGCCGTAGCGGTACCAGCGGCCGTTGACGTCCTCCCAGCGCACGATCCGGCCCTCGGCGTCATAGGTGAACCGCAGGGGCAAACCGGCGGCGTCGACGATCTCGACCAGCCGCCGTCGCTCGTCGTACCGGTAGTTCTGCAGCGCGGTTTCCGCGCCGGGCAGCCGAAGGGCGGTGACGAGTCCGTCCTTCGACTCGATGAGAAGGCGGTAACCCCCGGAGTGCACCAGTTCACGGGGGACGCCGTTGTCGTCGTAGTGCAGGAAGATCCGGTGCCCGTCTCCGTCGGCGATCGCGCGCAGCGGAAGGGTGTCCCCGGTGCCGGAGAAGAACAGCACACCGTCCGGAGTGGACACGATGTAGCCATCGTCTACTTTGGACAACGCGAGTCGCTGGCCGAACGCCGGGTAAACGGGGGCGTCGGACACCGGGACCGGATAGGTCAGCAGCGTCCCGTCGGCGAGCGCGAGGTGCAGGCCGTCGTCTTCGACCTCGATCCGCTGGTCCACAGTGGACGCCCACGACGAGCCGAAGAACCGGCCGAACCGGTACGACGAAAGATGGGTCCGCGACAAGGTCAGCGGCAGGATCCCGGCGAACACGACGTCGTCCTGGGTCAGCATCATCGAACCGGTCGCGACGTCGATCGGGTCGCCGCAGTCTTTGCGGTTCTTCGGCGGGACGGCGTCCCCCGGAGCCTTCTCGCCGTCCTTGATCCGCTTGTCCCGCGGTGGCGGCGAGCCACCCCGATCCTTGGGCGGCGGAGGCGGCGAACCCGACGGTGTGGTCGGCCCGTCCGTGGTCTCGTTCTTCGGCGGGGGCGGCGGATCGTGCTTCGCCGGCGGCGGCGGATCGTGCTTCGGGGGCGGCGAACCGGACGGGGTCGTGCCGTCACCGCCGCCCTTGCCGCCTTCCGGGCTGCCCTTGGGGGTGGTGCCTTCGTCCAGCTTGTTCGGCTTGGGCCCGGGCGCGCCCTTGCCCGGCTGCAACTTCTTCAACGCCTTGGCCGCGTCGCCGAACAGGTCGTCCGCCCGCTTCAGCAGCGGCATCAGCGCCTGCAGCGCCTTGACCGTCTTCTTAGTCAGGTTCGCGATCTTGCTCGCGGTCTTCGCCACGGCGTTGACCACCTGCGGGACCACCCAGGTCAGCCCGATGCCGAGGGTGAACAGCACCTGCAACGCCCAGCTGATCATGTGCCCGATCAGTTCGGCGATGATGTCGCGCACCAGCGCGCGGACGGCGGCGACGACCTCGCCCGCCGTCTTCACACCGCTGGAAGCGCCTTCGCAACCCGCCTTCGCCGCGTCCAGCAGCGTGACCGTGTCCTTGGCCCGGTCACGGTAGGCGTCGGCCGCGACCCCGGTCCAGCTCTGCAGATCGGCGGAGACCATCCCGGCGAGATCCGCGCCGACCTCGCCGAGTTCGGTCGCGATGTTCTTCCAGGTCTCGGCGTTGGCCGCGATCTCGTCGGCGTTGCCGGTGAGCGCGTCGAGCGCCTCCTTGAGCGGACCGACGTGCTCCATCAGCCATCCGACACCGTTGGCGAGGATCGCGCCGAAGGGATCCATCGCCATCGACAGCGCGTCCAGCGCGGTCCCGACCGCGCCCAGCGCGACCGACGCCCAGTCGCCGCTTTCGATGGCGGACTTCAGATCGAACGCCGACTCCAGCAGTGACGAGCCGGTGTACGCCTTCGTCGAGTCCTTGACCTCGGCGACCAGCGGGTTACCCACAACGACCTTCTCAGTGGTTCAGGAAAGACCGGCTCACCAGGGTGAATTGCCTTCGTCTTCCGGGGCTTCGTGGCGCTTCTCGCGAGGCGCCTGTGACGGCGGGGTGTCGGCGGAGGACGCCGGGGGAGCGGGTGGCGGAGGCTCTTCCTCTTCCTCTTCCTCTTCCATCTCGGGGAAGCGGCTGCGGAGGGTGCCGATCATCAGCGACCGGGTCTCCTGGTCCTCGTCACCGAGCGTTTCCTGCATGACCTCGGCGACCTGGGTCGCGATCCCGGACTGCGCCTGGTGCATGGTCGCGAGGATCTGCCGCGACAGCTCCTCCAGCGGGTACGTCCTCGCCTTGTTCCCGAATTCGAGATCGGTCACGCCGCCGTCCGCCCCGACGGTGACCTTGACGGCACCGTCGGAGCTGGACGCGGTCAGCCGCAACTGCTCGGTCCGCTCTTGTGCGGCCGCGTAGCGCTGGGCCTTGTTCTCCAGCCCTTCGGCCCACTGGTCCAGCTTGCGCTGAGCCTCTTCGGGGTCCCGCATGAGCTCCCCGAGCCCGTTCGCGCCGGTCACTTCACTCCTCCGATGTGCAAGGCCTTGAAGTCGGCCTTGAACGGTTCCGCGTTGTCCTTGTCACCGTCCACATAGGACTTCGACGCGGTGCGGACGTTGTCGGCCAACGCCTGGATGCCTTCCGCGCCCGCTTTGATCGCCTCCGCCGCGCGTTCACCGGTCGGGTTGACGATCGGCGGGAGGAACGCGCACAGCAGGCCGTACGCGTCCGCCGACATCGCCGAACCGGTCGCGCCGTGCGCGGTGTCCAACCGGTCCACGAGCCCTTCGAGATGGCTCGCGTGCGCGGTCAGGTCGTCCGGATCGACCTCGAACGAAGCCGTCATTTCCAGTCCTTGTTCTTCCAGTCACCGATCACCGGTGGCGCCACTACCTCGTCCGGGGCGAAGAAGGACGGGTCGTCGGATTCGACGTAGTCGGCGACCTTGTGTTCCTTGTCGTCTTCGCCCTTTCCCTTGGCGCCGCCGGGTGCCATGCCGCCCATCGGGCCCATGGTGCCGGGGGTGCCCGCCTTGCCGGAACCGGCCGCACGGGCCGCGGCCGCTTCGGCGTCCAGCGCGCCCGCGCCGACGGCTCCGCCCATGCCGAGCGAGCCCGTCGACCTGCCGGCGCCACCGAGGCCGCCGCCACCCGCGCCACCGGCGCCGGTACCGCCACCGCCGATACCACCGAGGTTGCCGCCGCTACCGCCACCACCTGGGATGTTCGGCATGGTGGGGAGCTTGGGCGGGGTGTACGGCGTGCCCTTGTACGAGCCGCCTTCCGGGATCGAGGGCAGTCCGCCGAGCCTCCTGCTGATGTTGTCGCCGGGGCCACCGGGGTTCCCGATCGGCGGGATCTTCGGCATGACCGGTCCCGGCCCGCCGGTCGGCCGGTTCGGGATGGGGATGTTCGGCGGGGTGTACGGGAGGCCGCCGCCGGGGCCGGTGCGCGGACCGCCGCCGTCGGGGATGGTCGGCATCTGCACGTTCGGCGGCTGGTACGACGGGGGCTGGATCGACGGCGGCGTGTAGCCCGTGGTGTGCGTCCCGTCGTCGATCTTGGGCAGGTTCGGCATGCTGGGGCCCGACGCCGCCGCGGGACGGTAGCCGTCACCACTGTTCGGCAGGTCCGGGACGGAGATGCCGGGCAGATTCGGGTGCGAACCGGGGCCGCCGGGACCGCCACCGCCGGGCCCGCCACCAGGGCCGCCACCGCCGGGGAAGCCGCCACCGGGTGTTCCGCCGGAAGGGCCGTTCGGCGAGTTGAACGGCGACACGCCGCCGGGACCACCGGCTCCGCCGCCGTGCGTCGTCCCGTCCGTCGAAGCGGCGATGCCGTCCGGGCCCGCGCCGTTCGAGCCGACGTCGAAGGGGCTGGGACGCTGTGTCCCATCGGCGTTCTCGGGCGATTTGCGGTCGAGAAGCGCGTGGGCGGGTGAACCCGCGCCACCGCCGGCCGGAGTCCCCTGCAACTGCCGGGTCGCCTGCGCGGACGGCAGCTTCGGCGGGGGCGGGAACGCCGGGGTCGCGATCGCCGAGCCGATCGTGCTGTCGAACTGCGTCATCACCTGAGCGGCCCGGTCACGCGCGTCCTGCTGCTTTTTGAAGGTTTCGAGATCCTTCCCGAGCTGCGACATGTACTGGTACGGGTTGGTGATCGTCTGCAGGTTGGCGTTGGCCTCCTGCACGTTGAACGGCACCGGCGGATTCGCCGCCATCTGCTTCTGCGTCTCGTTCAACGTCTGCGAGTGGATCTGCTGCTGACGTCCGGCCAGCGTCGCGCCGTTCGCGGTCGAGCCGAGCCATTTGCCGACCCCCGCGAGATGCTCGCGCGCCGCGTCGCCGCCTTCGCCCTGCCAGTTGGCCGTGCTGGCGTTGATCGCCTTGGCCAGGTTGCGCTGGTGCGTCGCGAGATCGTTGCCTGCCCGGACCCATTCCTCGGAGGTCTCGCCCACCGCGGCCGAGTCCGCGTCGTCCACGATCGCGGCCTGCATCTGCTCGTGGGTGGCGTTGGCCCAGACCGTGGACGGCGGCTGCCCGGGATTGCGGATCTCCAGGTTCTTGTCGAGACCTTCGCGCGCCTTCTCCAGCTGCCCTTCGTACACCTTCTGCGTGAAGGTGTCCTTGAAACCGTTGAGCGCCGTGTCACCCCAGCCGAGGAGGTTGAAGATGAGGTCGGTCCCGGCCGAGGCCCCGGCCCGGATCTCGTCACCGGACGCGGCCTTGTCCGCCAGCGGCCCGACGTAATAGGCCGACGACGAGTCGGCCGTGACGTCGTAGAAGGGGTCGTCCGGGTTGTAGTCCTCGGACTGGGGATCGGAGACCTTCGCGGTCTTCTCCGCGGATTCCGTCACGGGTCTCTCCTCTTAGATCTCGGTGTCGATCCGTGTCAGGGTGCGCTGGTTCTCGTCGTCGCGTTCCCGGTAGTTCCGCTTGGCGAGTTCGATCGCCTCGACGTAGGTCGGGAATTCGGCGCGGGCCGCCTCCAGCTGCGTGAGCAGGCCTTGCGCGTCCGTCGCGGTGCCGTGCATGTGCCCGGACACCCAGCGCGCGGTCGCGGTGGAGCTCATCGGCGGCGTCGTCCGCAGCTTGGTCAGCGCGCTCCAGCGTTCTTCGAGACTGTCGATCACTCCTTGAAGTGAACGGATCATCTCCGCGCCGGTGCTCTCGTCGACGGCGAAACCGCCCTGTTTCGCCATGTCCCTCAGCTGCGCGCCCGCGAGTCCGACTCGCGCCGCCATCATCGGCGTGGCGTCGGCCAGTTTCGCTTGGACCGGTTGTGCTTCCTCGGTCAACGGAGGGTCCTCTCGCCGGGTTCAGGAAGATCAGTAGATGTCCGCGATGGCGTCCCGGATCGCGTTCGCCATCCGGGACTGGCTGGCCGGTTCGTAGTGCCCGACCACGGCGCCGGAGGCCTCGTCGGTCTCGGTCCAGACCAGGTACCGGCCGTCTTCGGTGTCGAGCCAGCTCAACGGCGTCGACCGGAGCCGTTCGCCGCGGCGGCCGATGCCGCTCACGATGATGTGCCCGCCGCCGAGGCGGGTCCCGGACAGCACCTTCTCCAGGACCGCGACATCGCCCTCTTCGCCACGCGGCTGAGCCGGTGGCTCGGGCCGGGCGCGGACGACGCCGGTGAACTGGAGGTTGCCGAACGCGTCGGTCTCCTCTTCGTCGAACTCCGCTTCGGCCTGACGGCGCGCGGCCATCGCGGAGACGGCGCGCTCCTCCTTCTGCACGATCGTGCGGCGGCCAGTCGACGCGGGCCGCATCCGGGGCAGGACGCCGGCCAGCACCTCGACCAGCTCCTCGTCCGCGAAAAGCGCGAACTGCAGGACGTCTTCCCCGTGCGCCTGGGTGATGCCGAGCGCCTGCGCGCCGTCGGTGATGGTGAGGACGGCGATGTCCTGGCCGATACCGTCGATGCCGTTGATCGAAACGGTGATCCGGTGGTTCGCGAGCAGCGCGAACGCGGTGCGGATGGCGGGGTTCAGCTCGCCGTTGACCGACAGGCGGCGCTGTTCGAGATCGGTATAGACCTTCCGGATGATCGCGGTGTACCGCTCCGGGTCGATCGAAGTGTTGCGGACGCGTAAGGGAAACAACCGGACATCGACGCCGAGCGCCTGCCCGACCACGGTCGCCTCTACCGTCCCCAGCGCGAAATCGGCTCGTTCAGCCATGCTTCTGCGCTACTCCCTCACGGGGGTCCGACCCCGTCCCGATCGGCTGACCTGCAAAAAGAGAGCCGACTTTGTTAATGGCGAAAACAAACTAGCACAGCGCATGACTGTACGGAACCATACGAACACCGGTGCAGCCGATGGAATGGATCACAGTGCCCGATCGGGCACTTTTCTTGCCCCTAAAGGAAAAAGACCTCGTGAGTGATTTGGGTCGTTAGAACGACCCAAATCACTCACGAGCTACTCGCCGCGGGTGCGTAGGTCGACATCCGGCGGGCCACGTCCGTCCGCGAACGCGCGCCGAGTTTCCGCAGGACCTTCGCGACATGTTGTTCCACGGTGCGCGGGGAAAGGAACAGCCCGTCCGCTATCTCCCGGTTCGTGCGCCCGTCGGAGAGCATTCTCGCGACCTCGAGTTCCCGTGGCGAAAGCTCCTGGCCGTAGCCGCGCCGCCCGCGTTGCGAAGGCGCCCACGCGCCGTGCTCCCGCAGCTGATGGCGGCATCGTCCGGCGTCCCGGGTCGCGCCGAGTCGTTCGTAGGCCTCCGCGGCCGCGGCGAGTTCCTCGATCGCCTTGCGGTCGCCCGCGGTGAGAAGACCCGCGTTGAGACGACACAGCGCCGCCCGCTCCCGGGCGCCGATGGCCTGGTACGGCATCGGCAGCGCTTCATAGCCCGCCGCCGCCTCGTCGAAAACCGTTGCCGCGGCGGGATGTTTGCCGCGGGCGTCGAGCAGGATCGCTTGGCCGGCGAGCAGCGCGACGTGAGAGACGGGCGAGTCCTTGCCTTCGACACCGCGGGCGAATTCCTCGACCACGGCGTCCGCCTCCGACCAGCGGCCGGCCCGCGTGTAGGCCTCGGCCGCGGCGGGGATCAGGCTCGCCGCCCACACCCAGACGCCCTTGCGCCGAGCCGCGGCGACCGCGTTGTCGGCCGCCACGCACGCGCCCTCGACGTCGTCGGTCGCGAGGAGTACCCGGATCAGGACACCCGCCGCGGAAAGGACGACGGGGATGGGCCCGTGTTCCGGAGCGTGCACACTCGCCGCGGCGAGATGTCGTTGCGCGGCGGCGAATTCCCCGCGGACGGCGGCCAGCCCGCCGAGGACGAGCGACGATTCCATGACGATCGGGCCGAGGTCCGGATAGGTGTCACGAAGCCGTTCGGTGGCCTCCGCGAGCCCGGACCACTCACCGCGCACCCAGTCCAGCCGGACCCGGGTGCCCTGCGCGAGTCCGGCGGCGTAGAGCGCACCGGCGTCGGTCGCGCGGCGGATCCCTTCGGTGACCAGTTTTTCCGCCCTGGTGAGATGCCCGGCCCAGGACTGCGCGTCGGCGAGGTTGCACCACAACCGCGCGAGCTGGACGCGTTCGGCCACGCCGCTGCCCTGGTCGGGCAGCTCCTGGAACTCGGCCCACGCCGAGCCGTCGCCAATATGGGCCCTGGTCGAGATCCGGTCGCCGATGAGCGCCAGCCGCAGTTCCGGGTCTTCGAGCCGGTCGAAGACCTCGCGGGCGCGTTCCATCCAGACCTCGTGCCAGGACAACGGGGTCAGCCCGTCGATCGGCTGGGCGAGCAGGTTGATCCCGCGGGCGGCCAGTTCCGGTTCGTCGACCAGTTCGGTGATGGCCTTCTCCACCTCGACCCGGCCGCGGCCGAGTCGTCCGATCGTGCGCACCAGCAGCATCCCGAGGCTGAGCCGGATCGTCCCGCGCACACTCGGGCGCAGGCCGGTGAGGTCTTCGAGGATCCGCTCCAGCGTCTCGATGACGTCCGGGCGGAACCCGCGCAAGGCGACCTGGCTGAGTTTCGTGGCCAGCCGGGCGATGGCGTCCTCGCCGAGCCCGGCCTCGGCCAGCACGGACTGGAGCAGGTCGATCGCGCGGGACGTGTCACCGTGGGCGATGGCCTCGTCGGCGGCGGCTTCGGCGTAGTGGCGCCACTGTTCGGCCCGCCCGGCCGCGCGGGAGTGGTTCGCCAGCAGTGTCAGCGGGGGAATCGGCTGGCCGGAGAGCACCTGGATGGCGCGTGAATGCAGCAGTGTCCGCTCGGGCCCGCTGATCGTGTCGTAGACGGCCTTGCGCGCCAAGGGATGCCGGAAGCCGTAGCGGTCGCCCCCGAGTTCGCCGAGGACGCCGCCGTCCAATGTGGACAGAAGTGCCGAGCGGAGTTCGTCGCCGGTGAGACAGGCGAGTTCGCCGAGCACCGCGGGTTCGGACGGGACCGCGAGCACCGCCGCCGCGCAGGCCAGCCGGGCCGCGGGTTCCGGCAGCGTCTCGAGCCGTTCGGTGATGGCCTCACGCAGGGAGATCGGGACTTCGAGGCTTTCCAGGAGCCGGTCCGAGAGCACTTCGCCGATGGGCAGCCGCCCGGCGGCGTCACGCAACGCGCGCAGGGTCTCCTCGACCACGAACGGGATCCCGGCGGTGCTTTCGTGGAGTTTCGCGGTGAACGACGCGGAAACCCTCGGCAGGTCCAGCAGTTCCTCCGCCAGCTTTCCGACGGCCTCGACGTCGAGCGGACCCAGTGTGACGCGGGCGGTCTGGACGTTCGGCGGGGTACGGAACGGGATGCCCGCGCCTCCGTGCCTGGACGGCGAGCCGGTCCGGTATGCCGCGACGACGGCCAGTTCGGACGGCATGGCCGCGGCGAGGAACCGCATCAGGTCACGGGTGCCCTCGTCGGCCCACTGAAGATCGTCGATCAGGACGAGCGTTGGTCCGCAGGCGATCAGGAGTTCCCGGACGGCGCGGAACTGGCGGTGTCGTTCGGCGCACGGGTCGGTGAGTGGTTCCGGTTGGGGTGGAAGGCTTTCCGCGAGTTCGGGCAGCAAGGGTCTCAGCACCCCGGCGACCGGGCTGAGCGGGCCGAGCGGCCGGTCATCAGCCGACCGCAGCGCTTCGAGCACCGGTCCGAACGGGAACGGCTCGCGCATCGGCTGACACGCACCGAAGAGCACTCGGCCGGCCGCGAACTCACGGCGTCCTGCCAGCTCTTCGAGCAGCCTGCTGCGACCCATCCCGGGTTCGCCCTCGATCAGCACGGCGGCGGGACGGCGCAGCAGAATCTTCACGATCGCCGAGACCTCGACGTCGCGGCCCACCAGTGCCGTCGATCCGGCGCGGACCGAAACCGAGGTCGGGCGAGGGGTGGCAAGCCACATCATGCGCTCCTCGGTTGGGAGTTCCCGGTGAGCCCGACACGATCTTGTGCGTTGTCCTGCGGAGCCTAAGCACTGCCCACCTGGTCGTAAACCTCCCAACACGGACAGCATGGGCACCCGATGAGGCCGTCCGCGGACGCACCGTCACCGGTTGGCTGACGGATCGTCGGTTGGAAAATCACCGGGCACCCGAAACATCGGCGAGAAACCCGATTCGGCGATTCATCCCACGTTCAGGGGGTGGCAATGACTACGGAAGGTATTCGCTCGAAACCCTACTTACGGACGTGTCCGTACGGGTGCCATCTCTAGGTGACCGCCCCTGGAGCAGGGGATTCGGCAGCCGAAGAATGGGTATACCTATCCCGCGCCGACCCTGATTGCGGGCGGTCTCCGGTTCCAGAACTCTCACCCTTCAGGGGAGGGCAATCGCATGGCGAACCGGAGCCGTGCGTGATGACGAGGGAGAAGCATGAAGATCACGAAGCTCCTCGGTGTGGCCGCGACGGCAGCACTGGCCACCGGCGCGCTGGTCACGGGCACCCCCGCGGCGGCGTCCTCGGACACCCTGCTGAACGCCGAGATGGTTCCCGCCCTGCAACGGGACCTCGGCCTGACCGCCGACCAGGCACTCGCCAGGATCCAGAGCGAGACCGCCGCCGGCACGCTCGAACAGAAACTCGCCTCGGCGCTCGCCGGCAGCTTCGGCGGCGCGAGCTACAACGAGGCCACCGGCAAACTCCGCGTCGGCGTCACGGACGCGGCGAAACTGGGCCAGGTGCTGGCCAGCGGTGCGGAGGCGGAACTCGTGCGCTTCTCGGCGACCCAGCTCGATTCCACTGTGGACAAACTGAACGCGGGTGAGCGCGCGGCGGACGGTGCGATCACCGGCTGGGGTGTCGACACCAAGACCAACCGCGTGACGGTGAACGTCCTGCCGGGCAAGAGCGGCACCGTCGACTCGTTCCTGGAGAAGACCGGCGTCGACAAGTCCGCCGTCTCGGTGGTCGAGACCGCGGGGGCGCCGACCCTGAAGTACGACGTCCGCGGTGGCGACGCCTACTACATCAACAACTCTTCGCGCTGCTCGATCGGCTTCTCGGTCAACGGCGGCTTCCTCACCGCCGGGCACTGCGGTCCCGGCACGGTGACCGGGTCCAACCGGGTCGCGATGGGCTCGTTCGCCCGCACCAGCTTCCCCGGCAACGACTACGGCCACGTCCGGGTCAACAGCAACTGGGTGCCGCGCGGCGTCATCAACAACGGCACCCGGGTCAGCGGCTCGAGCGAGGCCGCGACCGGCGCCTCGATCTGCAAGTCGGGTTCGACCACCGGCTGGACCTGCGGCACGGTCGGCGCCAAGAACCAGACCGTCCGCTACGCCGAAGGCACGGTTTACGGCATGACCGCCACCAACGTGCGCTCCCAGGCGGGCGACTCCGGTGGCTCGTTCATCGCGGGGAACCAGGCCCAGGGCATGCTGTCCGGCGGTAACACCTCGGTGACGTACTTCTTCCCGGTCCGGCCGGCGCTGTCCGCGACCGGGACCTCCCTGGTCCTCGGCTGACCCCACCCCTGCCGCCGAGAACCGCCGAAGAGGACGAAGGGCGGGTCGAGTGCCTCCAGAGCACTCGGTCCGCCCTTCGTCTTTTCGTACCGCGGGAGCGGTGGCTACACGTTGCTGATCTCTTCGATCAGCGCGTCGATGTCGAAGTACTCGCTCTCGGAGCCGAGCGGGACCAGGTCGCACGTGGAGTCGAGGAAGGACTCGACGTCCTCACGTTCGAGCTCGAACGACGCATAGCCGTCGGGTGACTCGATTTCCAGCGTCAGCATCGCCTCGTCCTCGGAGAGGTCGGGGCGGACGCGGACGTCACCCAGTCCGGCGGGGTCGGTGAGACCGGCGGCGAGCAGCTCACGCGCGAAGGTCCACTCGACCCACCGGCCGCGCTCGGTCCGGAACGACACGGTGACGGCGTAGGGCTCGTCCACGTGGAAGGACAGGCGGGACAGAACGGGGGTGCTGCTGTTGTTCAGCAGTACGAACTGGCTCTGGTGAACGGCGTCGGTGTGCACGGCCACTCCTAAGTGCTCGTGGTTCGCGCGGCGCGAACTTTTCGTCTCGGCAAGGAGATGCCCGGACACACGGCGAATGACGCGACTATGGGCACGTTCACGCTATCGGCTGCATATGTCCATAGTGGTGTAACGCCGGGCACAGACCCCTTGCGTTCAGGTCGATACCCGTTGTGGCGGCTTGTCCGGCAGCCTTTTCTTCAGGCCGAGGAGGGCGGGAACGGCGAGCAGCGAGGTCGCGGTGAGACACGTCCACAGTAGTGGCCCGCTCACGGAGAGCAGGCCGCCGAGGATGGCCGGGGCCAGCGCCATCGGCAGCCCCCACGACAACTGGAACAGCGCACTGGCACGCCCCTCGGCCCCGCGTGGCGCGGCTTCGGCGGCGGCCGCCGTGGACAGCGGAGCGAACATCGCCTCGGCGACCGAGAAGGTCGAACTCGTGAAGAGGATGAGGCAGATCGCAACTTGCAGTGGGACCGAGGTGACCGGGATGAGCAGCGCGAACGAGACGGCGAAGACCACGGCGGAGGCGACGAGCCCGGTGGTCCTGGAGTATCCGGCGAGTACGCGGATCACGAGGTTCTGACCGAAGACCACCGTGACCGTCCCGATCGTGATCGCGGTTCCGGCGATCCACTGTGGACCGTGCAGGAAGTCGCGGACCAGGATCGGCAGGATGGCGAATTTGCTCGCACTGGCCAGGGTGAAGCTCATGTGCGTCAGGCAGAACCCGACGTAGGGGCGGTCGGAGAGGACGGTCTTCCAGCCCGTCGGACGGTCCTTTTCGGACACACCGGTTGCGGCGGGCAGGAATCCGATGAGCACCGCGGCCACCGCGAAGGTGGCGGCGTTGGCGTAGGCGATGAGGTGGAACGCCGCCGGACTCGTGATCTCCGGCAGCACCGCGCTCGCCGCCGCGCCGACGCCCGCGCCGGCGAACCGGCCGACCGTCTGGGTACCGAGGACGCGCTCGGCGCCGCGGCCGGTGGTGAGCGCGGCGACCATCGGGGCGTTGCAGGTCCAGAACAGCCGGTCGCCGACGCCTGCCACGAGGGTGACGGCGACGACCTGCCAGACCGAGGTCAGCAGCGGATAGCAGCCGAAGGCGGCCAGCCGCAGCAGGTTGCCCGCGATCAGGAGCGCGCGCGGGCCGAACCGGTCCATCGCGGCTCCCGCCAGCGGACCGGTCGCCAGCGCGAGCAGACCGCCCGTGCTGAGCGCCGTACCGGCTTCGATCAGGCCGAAGCCCTGGCCGTGGACGAGAAAGAGCAACCCGAACGGGAGCCAGATCCCGCTGCCGAGCGCGTCGATGAAGGTGGCGGTGAGAAAGAGGCGGAGCTGTCTCTGCATGGCTGCTGTGGTCCTTCCCCCAGAAGGCAGCAGGCCAGAATAGCGAAGATCGACTCCCGGTCAAGGCTCCAGCGGCAGCGTCAGCCCCGTCTTGACCCGGTCCATCGCCACCGACGTCGTGAAGTGCCGGACGTTCGGGTTGTCGAAGAACATCCGCCGCGTGAACGTCTCGAACCCCGCCATGTCCCGGCAGGTCACCACGAGCACGAAGTCCGCGTTGCCGGTCACGTAGTAACACTGCTGGACGTTGTCGTCGGCGAGCACCTGCCGCCGGAACCCGTCGAGTACCGCGAGGCTCTCCCGCTCCATCTCGACCATCACCACGAACGTCATCGTCAGCCCGAGCGCCTGCGGCGACAGCACCGCGACCTCGCGCTCGATCACCCCGGCCTCGCGCAACCGCTTGATCCGCCGCTGCACGGCGGCGGCGGACAGGCCCACCTTCGCGCCGATGGTCTCGGCGATGGTGCGGGCGTCTGCTTGCAGGCAGGACAGGATGGCGACGTCCAGGCGGTCGAGGTCGGGTGTGTGCACCCGGTCAGGCTAACCGGACGACCGGCCGGGCCGCCCGATCCGCGGCCGCGCGCCACGGGGTGTGCCCGGTCACCACGTTCTTCCAGGTCAGCGGTGGTTGACGCTGGTACGGCCCGGTGCGCCGGGAAAAGTGAGAATTCTTTGAAATGTGACCCGGAACACAACTGGTCAGTCTACTGAATGGTAGCGCTTACAAGTGAATGACAGACCTGTCTTTTTCCGCGCGAAAGGATTCCTTGGTGCCCTCATCTCAGGCGGCCGTTATCGCCGGTCTCGGCTCCTGGCTGCCGCCACGCGTGGTGGGCAACGAGGAGATCGCCCAGCGGCTGGACACCTCCGATGAGTGGATCCGCTCGCGTACCGGCATCGCCGAACGCCGGGTCGTCGATCCCGGAACGTCCACTGTGGACCTCGCGGCCGAGGCGGGGCGCCGGGCGCTGGCCTCGGCGGGCGAGGACGGCGCGGACGCCGTCGTGCTCGCGACCTCGACGGCCGACCAGCTGTGCCCGGCCAGCGCCCCGCAGGTGGCGACCAAGGTCGGCCTGAACGGCGTCGCCGCGTTCGACGTCAACGCCGTCTGCAGCGGGTTCATCTACGGGCTCGCCACCGGTGCCGGGCTGATCGCCGCCGGTATCGCGCGCCGCGTGCTGGTGATCGGCGCGGACGTCTTCACCTCGCTCGTCGACCCCGACGACCGCGGCACGGTGCCGATCTTCGGCGACGGCGCGGGCGCGGTCCTGCTGCGCGCGGGCGGGGCCGACGAGCTCGGCGCGCTCGGCGCGTTCGACCTGCACAGCGAAGGCGAACTCGCGGAGCTGCTCTGGGTCGAGGCCGGTGGCGCGAAGAACCGCCGCTCGGAAGACCCGCGTGACCACTATCTGGTGATGCAGGGGCAGACCGTCTTCCGGCACGCCTGTGCCCGGATGGCCGAATCGGCCCGCACGGTGCTGGACTCGGCGGGCTGGGGAGTCGGCGACATCGACCGGTTCATCGGGCACCAAGCGAACATCCGCATCCTCCAGACCTGCGCGAAGCAGCTCGGGCTCGCCGAGGAAGTGATGTATTCGAACATCGAGAAGGTGGGCAACACGAGCGCGGCGTCGATCCCGATCGCGCTGGCCGACGCGGCCAAGGACGGGACGCTGCAGCCGGGTCACCGCGTCGTGATGGGCGCCTTCGGGGCCGGGCTGACCTGGGGCTCGACGCTGCTGCGCTGGCCGGACGTCATTCCGGGCTGAGCGCGCTCGCCGCCCAGGCGTGCGTCGGTTCCCGGCGGCCACGCAGCTCGAGTTCCGCGAACGGCTCCCAGTGCGAGCGCTCGCTTTCCAGTGCCGCCTTGAGCACCGCCTCGCTCGCGAGGATCCGGCCCTCGGCGGACTTCGCGTACTCGGTCAGGCGTGCGGCCTCGTTCACCGCGTCGCCGATGACGGTGTACTCGAACCGCGTGCTGGTACCCAGCTGGCCGGCGAAGACCCGCCCGCTCGCGACCCCGATGCCGAGGTCCAGCTCGCCGGTCTCCTGGACGGCGTTCCGGATCGCCCGCGCGGCCGCAAGCGCGGCCGTCGGCGCGTCCGCGAGCCTGGTCGGCGCGCCGAAGACGCAGAGCGCGGCGTCGCCCTGGAACTTGTTGACCAGCCCGCCGCGCGCCCCGACGGCGTGCACGACGCTGGTGAAGAACCGGTTGAGCGTCTTCACCAGGTCTTCGGGCGGGGTCCGGCTCGCCAAGGCCGTCGAATCGACGACGTCGACGAACAGCGCCGTCACCTCGCGCACGTCACCCGAAAGGGAGGCGCCGTACTCGAGCGCGTGCCGGGCGACCTCGTCCCCGACGTGCCTGCCGAACAGGTCGCGCATCCGTTCCTGCTCGCGCAGCCCGGCGGCGAGGTCGTTGACCGAGCTCTGCAGCAGGCCGATCTCACTGGAGTCGTCGACGTCGACCACGATCTCCTTATTGCCGCGCGCGATCTCGTCGAGCGCCACGCGGAGCCGGTGCAACGGGGTCGCGACGGCCTTCGCGAGCAGGCCCGTGCCGATCGCGCCGACGCTCAGCCCGATCACCGAAAGCATGATCAGGCTCGCGACGTGGTCACCCTGGCCGAGGTCCGGCGGCGTGGCCACCAGCAGCACCCCGAGGAACGGGACCCCGCTCGCCAGCGACCAGGTGACGACCACCCTGGTCCGCACGGTGACCCTGAGCGTCCCCTTTGGCGGGGTGACCTTGAGCGCGATCGTCATCACTGGACGCGCGACCCATTCCGCGGCGAGATAGGTGAGGCCGACCGTGGTCAGCCCGCCGAGCCCGATGACCAGCGCCATCCCGAGGGAGTCCATCCAGGACCCGAGCACCCTGGCGAGTGAGCCGAGCGCGATCGTGGCGATCAGCCAGAGGGTCCCGCTGACGATCGCCATGTCGACCGGGAGCCGGAGCGCCCGCTCGGCCTCGGCCTTCGTCGGCGGGCGGCCGAAGACGAACCAGACCGCCGTGCGCCGCTGCAGCCACGCCGTCCACAGGGTGCCCACCACCAGCGACAACGCCACGATCCCGGCGGCGGTGACCGAGAGGATCCAGCCGCGGTCGCCGACCTCGCTCGGCAGACCCTGTACGAGCAGCAGCAACGCCACGACTCCGGCACCGCACACGCTGGAGCCGATGCCGAGCGCGGCGAAGCCCAGGCTGGTCCTGAGCACCAGCCGGAACCGGCTCGACATCGTCTTCCCACGCACCCGGTGATCGTATGACCTCCGGCGGAAAACGGTTGGCCAGTTCTCGCGTGCGGTGGTTACCGTGCAGACATGGAACCGCTGGGCCAGGACGAGATCAGGGCGTCCTTTGTGAACTGCACACGTGGCGAGGCCAAGGGGGTCACGCTGCCCGCCCGGCCCGACGAGATCCCTTGGGAGAAAAGGGAATTCCTTGGCTGGCGCGATCCGAAAGCGGCTTCCCGCGCGTATCTCGTGCTGCCCTATCAAGGGGAGATCGTGGGACTGTCCCTTCGCGCCGCGCCCCGGCCGAAGGGCCGGGTCCTGCTGAGCAACATGTGCGGCCTGTGCACGACGACACATCCGCTGGCCGACATCGCGCTGTTCTCCGGCCGCCGCGCGGGGAAATCCGGGCGCGAGGGGAACACGCTCGGCATCTACGCGTGCGCGAATCTGGCGTGCAGCCAGTACATCCGCGGCGAACTGACGTCGGACGTGCCGCAGCCGTTCGAGTCCTTGACGCTGGAGGAGCGCGTCTTCCGGCTGGAGGACAAACTGCACCGGTTCGTCGAGCGAGTACTTGAGTCCCGCTGATACCCCGGCGGTAGAACGCATTTAGAGGACTAAACGCGTTCTACCGCGCCTCAGAACCGGAACCGCAGGATGCGTCCCATCTTCTTGAAGGCCGGGATCAGCCCCACGAGCCACAACTGCGCCCGCATCGACGCCGAGAGACGCTCCTTCGCCTCAGGCGTCGCGTAGTCCGTCGCGTCGAGCTTCGTGACCAGCGTCAGCCCGAGCCGTTCCAGTTCGGAGATCTCGTCGATGCCCCAGTACAGCGTCGCGTTCGCCTTGCGGACCACGGGATTCAGCTTCTGCAGCTTGATGCCGAGCCTGCTGAAGGTGTCGAAGACCATCTCGCCGCCCTGCGGGAAACGCGCGATCAACCGCCTCAGCAGCTCTTCGCCCTCGGACGGCCGCAGATACATCGTCAGCCCTTCCGCGATCACCAGACCGGGTTTGTCCGACGGGATCTCGTCGATCCAGCCGAAGTCGGTCACTGACGAGCCGATGGTCCGATAGCCCTCCCGCTCCGGATAGATCCGGCCGCGCAGGTCGACGACGTCGGGGTAGTCGACGTCGAACCAGCGCACCGAAGGCGGCGGGTCGACGCGGTAGACGCGGCTGTCCATCCCGCAGCCGAGTTGCACGACCGTCGCGTCCGGATGCTTCCGGAGGAAGTCCGCCGCCCATTCGTCCATCGGCTTCGCCCGCAGCGCGACGGTCAAGCCCATGTCTTCGGTGACGCCGAGTTTCGAGAAGTCGTAGTCGATCTGCTTCACGGCCTCGTCGGCGGCCTGGTCACCGAGGATCGGCCGGTCACTGCGGGCGTCGAGCGCACGGCCGTACAACGTGGCCAGCATCGTCGCCTTCTCTTCGGTGAATCGGACCTTCTCCACCGCACACCCCTATCAGAAGTTTCACAACCTTCTGAAAACTCTACTCGCGCGGATCCGGGTCCGCCATCAAGGAAGCGTTAATCCCGCGTCGTGTAGTCGTGGACGTAGGTCTTGGCGTCGAGCAAATGCTTCCGGGTGATCTCCCGTGCGGCGGCCGCGTCCGAACGGCGCACCGCTTCGAGGATCGCGCGGTGCTCGTCGACGGCTTTGCGGATCTGGCCGGGAAGCCGCAGCGCCGCCCGCCGTTCCTCGCCGACCAGCGAGAGCACCGAACGCAGCAGATCGGTGACGTCGTCGTTGCCCGCGTTGCCGGCGATCACCCGGTGGAATTCCGCGTCGGCCGCGATCACCCGCAGCATGTCGCCGTCGGCGGCGGCCTGCTCCATCTCGTCGACGGTGCTCTCCAGCCGCGCGAGCACCCGCGGCGTGTGCTGGAGCGCGAGCCGCTCGGCCAGCGTCGGTTCGACGGTGGTCCGCAGGTCGAACAGCTTCTCGACCAGTTGCTCGTGTTCGGAGAACCAGCTGCGCAGCGGTCGTTCGTCGAGGTTCTCGCGGACGTACGTGCCCGAACCCGGCCGCACCTGCACGTAGCCGATGGAGTCCAGCACCCGCAGCGCCTGCCGCAGCGAACCGCGGCTGATCCCGAGCTGTTCGCAGAGCGCCCGTTCGGCGGGCAGCCTCGACCCGGCGGGGAGCCTGCCCGAGTCGATCATCGCGCGCAGATGATCGACCGTCGCGCTCCACACCTGCTCCGCGCGGGCTTCGCGCTCGTCGTCGGCCACGGCCCCATCCTCGCAGGTTCGGCGAACCGGCCGGGATTGTCGGTGGCCGGTGTCATCATCGGACGATGACTGGGGTGGCAGGGCTGATCAAGGCATGGGTGCACGGCTGGGCGCTTTCCCGCGGCGTCGGGCTCCCGGTTGCCGAACCGGACGGCTACCGGCTCGACGTCGGGCGTCCGGGGCATCGCGTGAGATACGTGCTGGCGGACGCCGCGTCGGCCGCTCGGCGGGCCCGCGCGCTGAGCGAGCCCGGAACGTGGCTGAAGGTGAGCGGTTCTCGTGAAGAGGTGGTGGAGACGGTGCCGCCGAACTGGAAGGTCGGCCCGCCGGAGTATCTGATGAGCACCCCGCTCGCGATGCGGCCCGTCATGGCCGCGCCCGAGCCGTACCGGGCGGAACTGGTCGGCGACGGCGTGGTCACCGACGTCGTGGTGCGCGCGCCCGACGGCTCGCGCGCCGCCACCGGCCGGGTCGCGATCGCCGGCGGCACGGCGGTGGTCGATCAGGTGGTGACGGAGCCCGAACATCAGCGGCGCGGGCTGGGCCGGTTCGTCATGCGACGACTCGACGAAGTGGCGGTCGCCGCCGGGGCGGAACGAGCTGTCCTGGTGGCGACGGAAGAGGGACGGGCGCTGTACCTGGCGCTCGGTTGGACGGTCGCCGCGGAGATCACCGCGGCCCATCTGCCGGAGGAGAACTCATGACGGCGGTGTTCAAGGACATCTGCCTCGACGCGAACGACCACCAGGCCCTCGCCGACTGGTGGTGTGCGGCGATGGGCTACGTCCGTCGTCATCAGGAGGAACGGCCACGGGAGTGGCCGGTCGCGATCGTCGATCCGGCCGGTCGCGGCCCGCTGATCTGGGTCAACCCGGTGCCCGAGACCAAAACCGTGAAGAACCGCATGCACATCGACGTCTTCGGCTCGACCGCCGAACTCGTCGCCTCCGGGGCGAAGCTCGTGCGGCCCGCGGAGGGCGAGGTCGAGTGGGACGTGCTCGAAGACCCGGAAGGCAACGAGTTCTGTGTGTTCGCGCCGAACGGGGCATAACGGGCACATGAATGTTCGACTAGACACATCCAGAGCGCGAAAGGAGGTAACCCTGTTTATGGTGCGCGAGTGAGTGCTTTATGACTTGGTGGCACGCGGTCCTGATCTTCATCGCGGGGCTCTGGGCGGGCACCATCAACACGGTCGTCGGTTCGGGCACGCTGGTGACGTTCCCGGTCCTCGTCGCGCTCGGCTACTCGCCGCTGACGGCGACGACGTCCAACGCGATCGGTCTCGCCCCGGGCACCGTCAGCGGGGCGATCGGTTATCGCCACGAGCTCAAGGGTTACTGGCCGGAGGTCGTCAAACTCGCCGTGGCGTCGTTCTTCGGCGCGATCTGCGGGACGATCCTGCTGCTCTCGCTGCCCAAGGACGCCTTCGAGACCGTCGTGCCCGCGCTGGTCGGGCTCGCGGTGGTGCTGGTGATCGTCCAGCCGCGCGTGGCCGCCTGGGTCGCGAAGCGCCGCGAGGAGAACGGGAAGGTCCACAAGATCGGGCCGCTCCTGCTGTTCCTGATCTTCCTGATCGGCATCTACGGCGGATACTTCACGGCCGCGCAGGGCGTGATGATGGTCGCCGTGATGGGCATGCTGATGTCCGAGTCGCTGCAACGGCTCAACGGCGTCAAGAACGCGCTTTCCGCCGTCGTGAACATCGTCGCCGGCACGATCTACGCCTTCATCGCACCGGTCAGCTGGCCGGTGGTCGCGCTGCTCGCGGTCGGATCGACGATCGGCGGCCAGATCGGCGCGAAGATCGGCCGCAAGCTCTCGCCGAAGGTGCTGCGCGCCGTCATCGTCGTGGTCGGCCTCGCCGCGATGGTGCAGTTGCTCCTCAAGTAGGAAAGCCCGGATCGCGACGTGCCGTGAAGGGCCCCTTGAGGGACTCAGAGTCCCTCAACTTTCCCCTCACGCGTCCCGGAAGGCCATCACCAGCCTCAGCAGCACCAGCCACACCTTCCCCAGTACATGATGGCCCCCTTCCTTGCGCCTAGCGCAACGAAGGGGGCCATCATGTACTTCACGTCCTAGCGCGGGAAATCCCCCGCCGCTTCGAGGAAGAGGTCGTTCTCCTCGGGCGTCCCGATGGTCACTCGCGCGCCTTCGCCCGCGAACGGGCGCACGATCAGCTTCCGCTCGAGGGCGTGCTCCGCGAACGCCGTCGTCCGCTCGCCCAGCGGCAGCCAGACGAAGTTCGCCTGCGTCTCCGGAACCTCGTAACCCTTGGCCACCAAGGCATCCCGCACGCGGGTCCGCTCGGAGACGATCTCCTTGCAGCGCTCCAGCAGTTCGTCGGCCGCGTCGAGGGAGGCGATGGCCGCGGCCTGGGCGATCATGTTCACCGAGAAGGCGACGTAGACCTGCTTCAGCGCGATGGCGATCGGTTCCGGCGCCACCGCGTAACCGACGCGGAGACCCGCGAGGCCGTACGCCTTCGAGAAGGTCCGAAGCACCGCGACGTTGTCCCTGCCGCGCGCCAGTTCGACACCGTCCGGCACCTCGGTGTCGGTCACGAACTCCTTGTAGGCCTCGTCGAGCACGACGAGCACACCGGCTGGCACGGCGTCGAGGAAACGCTCCAGTTCCGCGCGCCGCACGACCGTCCCGGTCGGGTTGTTGGGGTTGCACACGAAAACCAGCCGCGTCTTCGGTGTGATCGCGGCGAGCATCGCGTCGAGATCCAACCCGTGCCCGTCCGTCAGCGGCACCTTCACGCTGACGGCGTTCGCCACCTGCGTGACGATCGGGTACGCCTCGAACGAACGCCACGGGAAAACGACCTCGTCACCCGGTCCGCAGAGGGCCTGGATCATCTGCTGGCAAAGGGAAACCGAGCCGCAGCCGATGGCGATGCGCTCGACCGGCTCGTTCAGTTCGCGGGCCAGCCGCTCGACGAGCCCGGACGAGGTGATGTCCGGATACCGGTTGATGCCCTGTGCCGCCTCGGCTATGGCCTGCGCCACACTCGGCAGCGGTCCACCGGGAACCTCGTTGCTCGCCAGCTTGATCGCACCCTGGATTGTCCGGCCAGGGACGTACTTCGGCAACGATTCGAGATCCGCACGCGGCGAAACAGGGGACATCTTCGGCGCTCCTACGTCTTGGGGACGGCTCCGACACCGTATCCTCCCGCGCCGGGGCAAGCCCCGAATATTTACCTAAGAGTGGTCTGATGGAGGAATGACCCTGACGACCACCGTGGAACATCAGCACGTCGACGGCCACACGCTGCGCCTGACCTTCGCCGAACCGGAAGGCGTCGTCCGTGGCGGGCTCGTGGTGTTGCACGAGGAGGCCGAAGAGGTCGAAGAGGGTTTGAGCCTGCTCTTGGGCGGTCTCGCCGGCGAAGGCTGGCTCACCGTCACCCCGCATCTCGATCGCGACGACCTCACGCAGCAGGATCTGCTCGAAGCCACCGACGCGACGCTCGCGTGGCTGTCCGAGCGCGGTGTCCAGGCGGATCTCATCGGTGTCGTCGGTTTCGACCTCGGCGGGACGGCGGCACTGGTCGTCGCGTCGAACCGCAGGCTGGGCGCGGCGGTGAGTGTCGGCGGGCAGGGCGTCGCCGAACTGCCGGTCCTCGTCGAGATCGCGGGGCGGCTGACCAGTCCGTGGCTCGGTATGTACGGCGACGCGGGTGACGAGGCCGGAGGTGCCGAGGTCGAGCAGCTGCGCGACGCGGCGGCATCGGCGGGGGTCGCGACGGACGTCGTCCGCTACCCGGGCGCCAACCACCGCTTCGACGCCGACCCCGACGCGGCCGCGGAGGCCTGGCAGCGCACGCTGAATTGGTTCGACGCCCACCTGCGATGACTCCATCCGCGCTAACATTCCCCTGAGATGTGACAGGGGAGGGTCAAATGGCACAGTCACCCAAGGTGCCCGTGACGCCACAAGCCGCGTTCGGCGCTTCGGCGCCGGCACTGGCGCCGGTGGCGGGTCAGATCCGGGACACCAAGACAGCTGCCAAGAAGGGGACCGTCAAGGTCACCGAAGACGCCGCCAAAAAGCTCGTCGACGCGCTGCTGAAAGCCCGTCATGAGCTCAACGCGCTGATCAAGGACTCGACGGAGTTCAACGCCCCCCTGAAACTGGGCGACAACTTCGTCGGGCGCACGATGAGCGAACGCTTCCAGGGCGCCGCGACGGAGGGGACCGAGGCCGCCGTACCCGTCCTCGGCGACTTCGCCAAGGTGCTCAAGGACTTCCAGCTCACCGTGATGGCGGCGCGGAAGATGTACGTCGCCGCGGACGAGGAAGGCCAGGCGCAGCTCGAGCGGGTCGCTCGCCGCTTCGACATGGAGGACATCGTCGAACACGAGCGGAAGGACGAGCGCTGATGCGCATCATGCCGACGCCGTGGCCGCCGCCCGAGCCGGAGCCTCAGCCCGGCCCCGATCACCTCAACGCCGACATCGACTGGATGAGTTACTCGCATCGAGAGCTCTACGAGATGGTCCACAACGAGCTGGACCTGGCAGGCGCGGAAGTCGTCGCCGCGCAGTGGGCGAAGATCAGCGCGTTCCTCGACAGGGTGGGTTCCGAGCTCAGGGCGGCCATCGTCGCCACCGCCGACGGCTGGACGGGCGAGGGCGCGGACAGGGCTCGCGACGCCGCGATCAAACTCGTCGACTGGGCGGGCGAGACCGGCTGGCGTGCCGAGAACGTCGCGAACTGCGTGCGTCGCCAGGCGGACATCGCCGATACCGCGCGGCGCACGATGCCCGAGCCACCGGGGGTCTCCTCGCGACCCAAGGTGCCGGAGCCGGCCCCGCGGCGCCCGATCCCGGTGTCCGATTCGACGCAGGCCATGTCGACGTCTTCGCCGCCGAAGTCCGACTTCGCCGAGGCAGGCCGGATCGTCGCCGAGCCCACCGACGAGAGCTCGCAGGATCTGCACCGCCAGGCCGCCGACGTGATGACGCGGATGCAGCGGAGTTCCGGCGAGGTCTACGAGAACGTCCCTCGCTTCACTTCGTACGGCAAGCAGCCGCAGATCCTCAAGACACCAGAGAAGCCGGAGCCCGAACCGAAACCCGTACCGAAGCCGGAACCGGAGACGCCGCCGGACGACTCGACGCGCAGCAGCGGGGTCGACGACCTCGCCCCGATCCAGGTGCGGGAGCCGACCGAGGCGCCACGCTCACCCGGCGCGAGCAGCGGCGCTTTCGTGCCACCGCCACCACCACCGCCCGGCACCTCCGGCGGAACCCACGAACAGCTCGGCCAAGGCGGCCGCTCCGGCGCCGGTGGCTTCGGACCGTCGGGACAGCCCGGCCAGGTCGCCGGTTCGCGGGCGGCGGCCGCGGGGATGGGCGGATTCGGCGGGATGCCGATGGGAATGGCGCCTCAGCAGGGCAAACAGAACGAGGACGAGCACAAGGCGCCGGATTACCTCGTCGAGGATTCCGACGTCTGGGGGCTGGGCGGGTACGTGACCCCGCCGGTCATCGGCGAAGACCCGAGGGGCGGCCGCTGATGGACTGGATCCGGTTGCACATCGGCGAGTTGTTCCTCCTGTGGTCGGCGCACGGACGCGACGAACTGCCCGCGGTGCTGGAGGTGCCGCACGTCGGGCGGACGCCGGAGTTCCGGGCCGAACTGGCGGCGACGGCGAGCCGGACACTGTCCGAACGCGGCCTGGGCACGGTCGACGCGCCTTCGCCCGAACTGGTGCGGTTGCTGCACACGCTCGCGAACAGCGAACTGACGCTGGACCTGCGGCTCGACGGCGATCCGTCGTACCGGGCCGTCGGCTGCGTGTCCGATCGGGGCGCCGTCGCGATCGGCGTCGCCGGCACCGACGTCGAGCTGGCGGCCCTGCGAGAACCGCTCGTCGCCGCGACCCTGCTGCAGGCGTTGCCCCCGTGCGAGCAGGGCCGCGGCCTCTCGGTCAATCTGCGCGTCGACGACTACACGGCGGCGTGCGCGGCGGGGGAGCGCGGTGGGCAGCCGGCGTTCTCCGACGTCCTGCGCGACGCCGGGCTGCGTGAACCCGAGGTCATCGTGCTGGTGAGGATCGCGACACAGCGGATCCGCAGCGGGCGGCTCGGCGCGACCAGGAAGTCGTGGGAGGGTCGCTGGGTGCGCGGCGAAGGCACGCTGACCTGGGTGGACACGCACGAGGGGCGCTACGGACTCCGTCGTGACCGCGGCTGGCTCACGGTGACCCCGCTCGACGCGGCGCGGCTCAAGACGATGGCGTACGAGCTGTTCACCGGAGCTCGCTAAGTCGGTTAACGAGGGTTAACATCGCGGGGTGACGCACACCGCCGACGCCCCAGAAGTGCTCTGGCGCCCTGAGCCGAGCCGCCTGTCCGACACCAAGATCGACGCGTTCCGCCAGTGGTTGCGCACCGAACGCGGCGTGGAGGTCGACGACTACGACGCGTTGTGGGAGTTCTCCGTGCGGCGCGGGCCCGAGTTCTGGGCGGCCGTCGCCGATTTCCTCGGCATGCGCTGGCACGACCGGCCCGGTGCGGTGCTCACCGGTGAGATGCCGAACGCGCGGTGGTTCGAGGGCGGCACCTTGAACTACGCCGAGCACTCGCTCATGCCCGGCGTCGCGGGCGCGGCCAAGGCCGACGACGAGATCGCCGTGATCTTCCACCGCGAAGACGGCCTCTCGTCGCAGTTGACCTACGGCGCCCTGCGGTCCGCCGTCGCCGCCGCGCGGGAGGGACTGCGGAAGCTGGGAGTGTCCAAAGGGGACAGGGTCGTCGCGCTGGCGCCGAACTGCCCGCAGACACTGATCGCCTTCCTCGCCACCGCGAGCCTCGGCGCCGTCTGGTCGTCGTGCTCGCCGGACTTCGGTGTCCGGGCGATCGCCGACCGGTTCGCGCAGATCGAGCCGAAGGTGCTGATCGCCGTCAACGGCTACGTCTACAATGGACGGTGGTTCGACAGCAGGTCGACGGTGAACTCGTTGCGGGACGAGATCTCCACCCTCGAAGCGACCGTGCTCGTCGACTACGCAGGCGGCCGCCTCGACGGCACCCTCGACTGGGACACCCTGCTCGCCGAGAACGACGGCGCGGAACTGGCCTTCGAGCCCGTCGAATTCGGCCATCCGTTGTGGGTCCTGTACTCCTCGGGGACCACCGGCCTGCCGAAGGGCATCGTCCACGGGCACGGCGGGATCACCCTCGAACATCTCAAAGCCCTTGCCCTGCAAAGCGATCTCGGTCCCGGCGATCGGTTCTTCTGGTTCACCACCACCGGGTGGATGATGTGGAACTTCCTCATCTCCGGGCTGCTGACCGGTACCACGATCGTGCTGTTCGACGGCAGCCCGGGATATCCGGACCTGAACGTGTTGTGGCATCTGGCCGAACAGCACCGCGTGACCTACTTCGGCACTTCGGCGCCGTTCATCCAGAGCTGCCTGAAGGCCGGGATCAAACCTGCGGAGCGTTACGACCTCACCGCCTTGCGCGCCTTGGGATCCACCGGTGCGCCGCTGAGCGTCGAGGGCTTCCGGTGGATCGTCGACGAGGTCGGCAAACGGGTCCAGATCTGCTCGGTGTCCGGCGGCACGGACCTGTGCGCGGCGTTCGTCGCGGCGGCCCCGGACGTCCCGGTCTGGCTGGGCGAACTCTCCGTCCGCGCGCTCGGCGCCGCCGTCGCCGCGTTCGACGAGGAGGGGAAACCCGTGGTGGAGACAGTCGGAGAACTGGTGATCACCGAGCCGATGCCGTCGATGCCGGTGTTCTTCTGGAACGACCCGGACGGTTCGCGGTTGCGCGAGGCGTACTTCGAGATGTACCCCGGGATCTGGCGGCACGGTGACTGGATCCGGATCACCGGCCGCGGCTCCGCGGTCATCTACGGGCGCAGCGACTCGACGCTCAACCGCGGCGGCGTCCGGATGGGCACGGCCGAGTTCTACCGCGTCGTCGAGTCCTTCGACCAGGTCGCCGACTCGCTGGTGATCGACACCTCGGCGGCGGGGAACGAGGACGGACAGCTGCTGTGCTTCCTCGTCCTGGCCGAGGGCGTCTCACTCGACGAGGTCGAGCCCGCCCTGCGCAAGGAGCTGCGCGGTGCCCTCTCGCCTCGGCATGTACCCGACCGGTTCGTCCAGGTGAGCGAGGTACCGCGCACGCTCAACGGCAAGAAATGCGAGGTTCCGGTCAAGAAGATCCTTTCGGGTGTTTCACCTGACCGCGCCGTCAGCAGGGATGCGCTGCTGAATCCCGACGCCCTTGTACCGTTCGTAGAGCTGGCAAGGAGTTAACGGGGGCGGGACTTGGCGGGCGCGTGGCGGGTGGCGGGTGCCACCTCGGTGCTGGTGATCACCTGGGTGACCCGGCTGGCCGGACTGCTGGCCCTGGTCTCGGTGCTGGTCCCGGCCGGGCGGCGCACCCTGCGCGGACGTGTCGCCGAATGGCTGGAACTGCCGCACGAGGCCACGGTCGGCGCGGCGACGGTCGTACTGGTGACCGGCGTGCTGCTGGTGCTGCTCGCCGCCGGCCTCAAACGGCGGAAGCGAAGGGCATGGCAACTCGCGATCGCCGCCACCGTACTGCTGACGGTGTCGCACCTCGGGCTGCGCCATGTTCTGGGCGCCGGCCTCGTGTCGCTCGCGCTGCTGATCGCCCTGATCGCGACGCGGCGCCACTTCATCGCGCTCCCTGACCCGGTGACCGGCCGATGGCGCGCGATCCGGGTCTTCCTGCAACTGGTGCTGGCCGGAATCGCGATCAACTTCACCCTGCTGTCGGTCGCCCGCGCGCTGGATCCCCTGGGATGGGGCGACCGCCTGCTGCAATCGGTACTGGCCCTGGTCGGCGTAAGCGGTCCGGCGGTCTTCCGGGCGCTGTGGCTGGAGGACCTGTCGGCGGCCGTCGGCGTGCTGTTCGGCATCGGCGCGGTCCTGCTGCCGGCGTACTTCCTGCTGCGCTCGGCCGAGCCCGCGCCGGAACTGACCGACGACGAGGTCGAGCGGCTCAGGGCGCTGCTGGACGAGCGAGACTCGCTGGGGTACTTCGCCTTGCGCCGGGACAAGTTCGTGGTCTTCTCGAAGTCGGGGAAGGCCGCGGTCACCTACCGGGTGATCGCCGGTGTCGCGCTGTGCTCGGCGGACCCCCTCGGTGACCCGGAAGCGTGGCCAGGCGCCATCGAGGAGTACTTGGACGTCTGCCGGCGGTACGCCTGGACCCCGGCGACCATGGGCTGTTCGGAACTGGGCGCCACCGTCTGGGCACGCTTCGGACTGGAGGTACTGGAGATCGGCGACGAAGCAGTCGTCGACACGGCGACCTTCACCCTCGACGGCCGCGTCATGCGCGGCGTCCGCCAAGCCGTCTCACGCACGAAACGGGCCGGCTACACCGTCCAGATCCGCAAGGCCGAAGACCTGTCCGAAGGCGAACTCGACGAACTCCGCGCCCTCGCCACCACCTGGCGCGGCACCGACACCGAACGCGGCTTCTCCATGGCCCTCGGCCGGATGGGTGATCCAGGCTCGGTCCTGGTCACCGCCGAGCACGAGGGCGTCGTCCGAGGCGTTCTCCAGTTCGTCCCCTGGGGTGAGAAGGGCCTGTCCCTCGACGTCATGCGCCGCGACCGGACCGCGGACAACGGCGTCAACGAGCTGATGATCTCCGAACTGCTCCTGACGACCCCCGCACAGCACGTGTCCCTGAACTTCGCCGCCTTCCGCGCCGTCCTGGAACAGGGCCAACGCATCGGCGCCGGCCCCGTCGCACGCCTGTCCGCGAAGACATTGCGATTCTTCTCACGCTGGATCCAGATCGAGACCCTCTACCGCTTCAACGCGAAGTTCCAGCCCCGCTGGGTCCCGCGCTATCTGGCTTACCCCTCGGCGCGCGACCTACCCCGCGTCGGCGTCGCCGTCTTCGAAGCCGAAGGTCTCGGCGGCCGCCCATCACGCCTGCTCAGAGCGCTGCAGCGCACCTAAGGGGGGTCCCTTTCGCGGGGGTTCTCCGGGTGTGTAACCTATCTGGGCAGTGGTCGTTCGACCTGGGAGGCTTCGCCTAGTCTGGTCTATGGCGCCGCACTGCTAATGCGGTTGGGGGTAACCCCCCCTCCCGGGTTCAAATCCCGGAGCCTCCGCTGGCCCCTGTTCCGGCAGGTGCTAGATTGATAACTGAACAAGCGCCCGTAGCTCAGCTGGATAGAGCATCTGACTACGGATCAGAAGGTCAGGGGTTCGAATCCCTTCGGGCGCACGTCTGGTTGAGACAGCACTAAGGCCCTCCCGTTCGCGGGAGGGCCTTTTTGTCTGTCCGTTGTGGATTGCCGTGCTGGGCTGTCTACTGGTGTAGTGCTGCGAGCCTGGCCCGAAGGTGCTTCTTGAAGGCCACTCGGTCGCGCCCGTACGTCTTCGCGGCGTGACAGTTGGGACATAGGGCGATCATGGCTGTGGGGTGATCGGAACCACCGCGCGCGCGATCGTCAATGTGGTCAACTTCAAGGATCGCGGTGCCGTCGGGCTTGGTGTCTCCTGGCATGCCAGTGCACCGATCGTTTTCGCATTCATTGTTGGCGCGAACGCGTACTGCTTGACGGGACTTAACGCTGCGGCGGTAGTGGTTGCGGCTCCGCTTGGTGGGCGCCGATTCTTCCTCGCCATCCTTCGACGGATCACCGATGTCCTGCAGATAATCTTGATAGGTCTTCTGGCGGGCCTTCTTGCTGGCGTTCTGCGCAGGCGGCTCGGGTGGAGAAGTATCTGTGATCTCTTGATCATCGATCAGTGACTGCACGTCAGACGACCAAGTCCGCACATCGGGGCTTGGGACCGCCATCATCTGAAACGCGTACTCGAGGCGTAACTTCTTGTTGTTGTCCGGAGACCACACCTGCGCTCGGTTGAGGACAGCCACCCACGTGACGAACCTGAAGACGCCACCCAACGGGCGATACCAGTACCGCACTGCACGGCGCTTCCTGCGAGCCTCCTCAAGCATCTTGTTGCCTGGTGCGTCCAGTCGTTGACGGCCATACTGTCCCTCGCCGCGGTACTCGAACGGCTCCACCATGCTTGGCGGCTCGTCCGAGTAGGGCCCTTTTTCGTCTGAGAAGGCGTTGACGACAGTTTCGCGAGGAAACTTGATGATTCCTGCATACTTGATGCCGCCATATGCGTGGTAGATGGCAGTTCGGTCTGGGTACTCGTCTCCCACTTTGGGCGGTCGCAACTTGACAGTCGTGGTGATCGTGAAGCCCAGCTGCTCGAAGAGAAGCGCGATGTTGGCTGCAGTCTTGTCGAACTTGGCGGGAGGGAGCAGGCCACGGTCTGGATGTTGGACGCCATAGGCGGCGCTAGCGATCTTCTCCGGGTGGTAGTACTTGCCTTCGAATTCGAGGAGGTAACCCCCGAGGGAGCCAGCTCCAGGTGCAGTTGCTTCAAGGTCGACTGCATCGGGCCGCCGCAACACCTCGACCACGGCGTCGCTGCTCGTGAGCTCCTTTAGGGACACCTGACCTCCCGTTCGAACGTAGGTTCGAAGGTAGCGCATGGGCTTGCGACGGTGGAACTCTGGTGCCGCGAGCGCAACACCGTCGCCCGATTGGAGGCTCCTGTGGAGACCCACCCGGGAGTCGAACCCGGAGTCCAACGGCTTTGCAGGCCGCCGCACGACCGTCGTGAAGTGGGCCGAGTTGGGGTGATCGACCGGACTTGCGCCGGCTAATGCCCGGAGTCACAGTCCGGAACCTCGTCTCCTTCGGCTTCGTATCCGTTGGACCACGAGGGCCTTGCGGAGGATGCAGGATTCGAACCTGCGCGGCGCTCTCGCGCCGACCACCGTTTTCGGGACGGTTGCCTTACCGGGCTCGGCCAATCCTCCTTGTTGTGCTGCTCAGTCGGACGCCCGCGAGTCGAACGCGGTGACTCCTGAACCCAAATCAGGCGGGGTCGCCAATGCCCCTCGCATCCGTCGACCGGCGTATCCCCCTCGAACACGCCGACCAGTGCCCCTGCCAGGACTCGAACCTGGGACCTCCGCATTCGTAGTGCGGCGCTCTGTCCACCTGAGCTACAAGGGCGAGGCGGAGACGCATGCACGCCTCCACCGGCGCTCGGCCTGGCCGCCTCATTCGGCGACGGGGACGAACTTTTGGGAAATGTCTTTAGTTATCAAGGTTCGCCCTGGAATAGGCAACGTCGAGCACCGGCGGGAGGAGTCGAACCCCCTGGATACGGTTTTGGAGGCCGTTCCGCTTCCCAAGCTCGCCGATAAGGAAATGAATTCGGGCATACCAAAAAGAGAAGCCGCCCGGATCGGTTTCCCGATGGGCGGCTCCCTGGTATCACGCATGCTATGGCGTCATGATGGGGAGCCTTCGCAGGCCAGAAGCCACTGGCCAGGCCAGGATGACAGTCGTCGACCGGGGATCGACGGACAGGCAGCAGCGGACGCGATGGCCGGATGCCGGCGCTGCGCCTTTCGCTGATGCATGTTCGTCATGGCTGCTCCCGTGATTGGTCGAGTGCGCTAACTATGGCTGATGGAACGCTGGGGCGCAACGCCTTTCTGGGTGGCGTTGTCGGGAGCCGGCCTAGTCTTTTGGAGGTCCGTCGAAGGACACCTCGAAGAGGTGCTGCTCTGGCCGTTCGGCCGTCAGCCACAGGGGAAAGTGAGCTTCGTAGTTTGCGTTCGGGTCGACACCCTTCAGCCAGAACAGGGGGAGTTTTCGCTCCATGGCGTTGCGAAGGGCGACATTGTCCGAGTGCAGCGGGTCCTCGCCTCGATACTTGTAGCGGAGAATGCGGCCCTTTTCGTCAAGTTCGTCTTCGTAAGGGCGAGCTTCGGTGGGTCGCCTGAAGACTGTCTTGATGGACAGAGCGCTGGTGAGCTTTGCGGGCTTGTGAATTCCAGACTGTGGGTTGAGGACCGGTATTCGCGTACCTTCAAAGATGAAGTTGGTCAACTGAGCGAAGGGGATTGGCCCCTGGTTCTTCGTTGTCAAAGTCCTGAGCCAAGCGAAGACCGCGTTGCGGACGTCGCGTTCGAACTCGAGGGAAACCTCTAGCTTCTTGGTCTTTGACGCCCCGGGAAGCTTCGCGGTCTTGGTCGGTGTCTCGCGCTTCAAAGCAGCAGCGCGCAAGTGTGCCGGCGGAACGAGCCTGACTGCGTTGCTGAGCGTGCTGACCACACGGGGGTCGAAATACTCATAGAGCACCTCGGCTGCCGAGAAGGCGGCTCGAGGTTCGTCGAGGACGTCCACAACTTCATCGTGGAGGCTGCCTCGCGCTCCGGAGTCTCGTAGCCACTTCGCTGAACGGGGAAGGTCGTCGGCGAGAGGTGTGCCGTCTCGATCTGTCGGCGTCCACAGCGTCCGTTCAAGTTCCCAGAAGGGCTGCGCTGCCGGGACCTTGCTCGGGCTGAACCGATTGATCAACTGACCTATCGAAGCTTCGGCAGCTTCGAAGGTCGTGGTGGACGAACGCTCATCGACGTACCGCCCAAAGAGCCACAGCAGCAACAAAGGCTTATGCAGCGCAAGCTTGCTCCCCACCTTCGTGATCTGAAGTTGACGAAGCTGCTCGTGCAGGCCCTTCTCGTCCACAACCACCCCTCCGCGTGACGCAGACGACTCAGTGTAGTGGTGCGAAGCTTGCGTACGCGCAACTCTCGCCGCGAAGCGTGTCCACGATCGGGAGCGGCCCGCTCGCAGCGTTGTCACTGCGCGTGGCGTGACGAAGAGGTGGGCTGCTCACCGGTACCTTCGGTTCTCATGACTGAAGCGGCGGAATGGACGCCTGAGAGGCTGCTCCGAGATGGTCTGAACGAGGTCGACCTGAGCTCTCCCAGCGGGACGAAGTTCTCCCGTCTTGAGTACTACCTGGCTGGTGTTGCGCTCATCCGGGCGACTCGCGTTGCCGCAATTCAAATCGGTCGAGCGGCCGAGCTGGTTGGCCAGTTGAAGCGTTCCACGAGGGTAGAGAACGCTGAGCTCGTCGTGGTGGTTGTGCCTTCGGTCGACACCGACCGCACGGTCGGTCAACTCCGCAAGTACCTGCGCTCAAGCGATACCCCGGCGGCGCTTCTGCTCGGTCAAGGTGAAGCTGGCTGGGAAGTCAAGTGGGTCGGCATGCAGACCGGGGCCGAGGTCACGTCCGCGGATGAGGTGGCCAAGTTCTTCGGAATAACGCTGGAGCGGGTCATCGTCACTGATCGTACGGTCAGGACCCCTGCCCATCCGCTGGTCATCGACCAGCGGATTCGGCGGATGCTGCGGTTGTCGGTGCGGTCCAGCAAGTCGGTCATGCTGGTCGGGCCGCCCGGTACCGGCAAGACGCAGTTGGTCGGCGAGCTCATTGAGGACATTGGCCGAGACCCCGAGTCGTTCGGTATGGGGCTTATTCACGATCCGCTCATCGTGACGCCGGATGAGTCGTGGACGACTCGCGATCTAGTCGGCGGCGACACAGTTGACGACAAAGGGCGGCTGCGGTTCAGCCCCGGCCACGTGCTGGAGGCCATCGCCCAAGACCAATGGTTGGTTCTGGATGAGGCCAACCGGGCTGATCTGGACCGGATCTTTGGTGGCCTGCTCACCTGGCTCTCGGGCAAGGAAGTCATGGTTGGTCGGGTAAGCGCGGATCCGAAGTCCAGTCCGATCATTCTTACCTGGGGATCAGACCCGGAAAGTGTTGTGGTTGGCGAGGAACGCCTTCGAGCGGAAAATACTACAAATGAGCCGATCTACTACGTGGCGGGGACTGACTGGCGGCTCATCGGGACCTATAACGCGGTCGACGCGCAGCGAGTGTTCCGGTTTGGTCAGGCTCTTGGTCGGCGTTTCGGTCATGTTCCGGTGTCGGCGCCGGTGGGAGAAGAGTTCGCAACGGCGCTGAGGAACAGGACCACGGGGGCGGACGCGCCGATCCAGGAGCCGCAAGCAGGTCGACTCCGTGCCATTTTGGAGCGCATTTACGCTGCGCAGACGAGGATGCTTGACCCGATGGGGCCAGCTGCTCTTCTTGACGTTTCGGACTATGTTGCCGCGGGATTGCTGGCCGACCCCGACGCGAACCTCACGCAGTTGGTTGCCGAGGGATACCTGGCCTGTATGGGTTCTTGGTTGTCCGGCTATGACGGAACTACGTTAGAGCAGTTGGGAGCTGTGCTGGGTGCGGGTGACGTGCTGGGTGACCAGTGGGCTTGGCTGCTAGAGCACCTGAAGGCTCTTCGATGACGAAGCTGTCCTTTCCTGAGGATGGTCTTGCCGAGCTTTTCCGTAGCTGGTCTGGCAAAGGGCAGTTATACGCGGGTCTGGCGGCGGTACTGAGCGAGGACGAATTCGAGTGGACTGAGAAGGATGTCGTTCGCCGGGCGCACCTTATTCTCTTCGAGCAGTGTCGACCGCTGATTAAGCAACTGCCTAAGGCCATCAAAGACTGGTTGAGCGTCCTCCCTGTGGTCACCCAGGCCGAAATAGTGCGTAGCCGCTCTCCTCGCGGCGCCATTGACTGGCCGAATACTCGGAGACAGGGCTGGCCGCCGACCGAGTTCTCCGGGAGAGTCCGTCGGCGTAGCGTGGACGATGAGCTGCTGAGCAGCTTGCGGTGGACAGTTGAGCGTCTTCGGGAGGTGCACCGACATGCGAAGAAGATGCGGCCGGCCGTCGGTGACGAGGTGCAGACTCAATTAACTACCCTCAATGCGCTCGCCGCGCGACCAGAATTGCAAGCCGTAACCCCAGAATTGCCGGATTTGCTGACGGTGGAAGGGATTCGTCGTGCTGGACCGCTCTGGCGAGTGGTCGGCGGTCTGGCCGACAAACTCCGACAGGAAGACACCAGCGATCTCGCGAGACTTGCCGCTGAATTGTTGGCTCCTGATGAGGATCTCAGGTGGCGGCTCTTCCATCTTTGCGTGCTAGGAACAATGCTTGGCGCGCTGCGAGATCTCGACTGCACGCCGATTAGTCGCCGCCCATTGGCTGGACGGTCGCACGGTGCTGCGTTCCGGGTGGAAGTGCCCGGTAGTAGTCCATGGGATCTCTGGTTCGAAGCTGCGGAAGTGTGGAGCTCGTCCGGGAAGACAGAACCCTATATCGAGGCAACCCATGGCTTGGCGCAACCAGGTTCCGTCCGGGGAGCGGACTTGTTCTTGATAGATCACGCGAAACGGCGTGGTGTGGTTATCGAATGCAAGTACACCGACAAAGGAGAATACCTGCGCAGTGGCTATGATCAGGCGCTCGCTTATTTAGTCGAAGCAAGGACGTCGTTCATCGACGAAGGGGAGGCGTTCGTCGTCGCGCCAATCGAGGCGGTGCCAACAAAAGGTGTGGGCCGCACCTTTGTCGGGCCGCTCACCTACTGCGCGCCCGAGCACCTGAAGGGCGAGTTGACACGCGTCTTCACAAGTTGGCTGGCTAGCTAGCCGCCGAAGACGCTCCTCAGCGCTTCCCGGATCAACCCCGCCAGGTCCGCCTCCCCGTCCGTCTCAGCCCACCGCACAAGCGCCACATGCGCCGCCCCCAGGCACGCCATAGCCGTGGCCCGCACCGGGAACTCTTCGTCCGGCGAAGGGGAGGGCCCACAAAGAGCGGCCACGATCGCATCGGCCGTCGCGTACTGGCTGTCCAGATGCCGTGCCCGCAGCGCCGGCACCGAGATCATCAGCCGTAGCCGCGCCAGCAGGAACGCCTTCTCCTGCGAAGAACCCAAAGCGGCGGTCGACTCCAAACCGCGTCCGATCCTCGCGGCCAGAGACGAAGAAGCAGGCTGTCCAAGCACGGCAGAAGCCGTCACGGGGTCGTACTCGTCGTAGAGGACCAGGTCCTCCTTCGTCGGGAAGTGCCGATAGACCGTCATCGCCGACACCCCGGCAGCCGCGGCGACGTCGGCGACGGTGGTCTCGTCGTAGCCGATCTCCGTGAAGAGGCGGATGGCGTGGGTCTGCAGAAGAAGCCGGGTTTCGGCGCGCTGGCGGTCGCGGAGGTTCACGTGGTAGACACTATCAAAGTGTTAGTCACTAACATCTGGGGTGCGTATGAAGACTGCATTGGTGACGGGAGCCTCGCGGGGGATCGGGGCGGCGATCGCGCGAAGGCTCGAGAAGGACGGCATACGGACGATCAAACTGTCGAGCGAGCAGGCCGACTTGTCGACCATGGAAGGTGTCGACAAAGCCTTGGAGGACATTGAGACCCTCGACATCCTGGTCAACAACGCGGCGACCACACCCAAAGGGCCGATCGAGACGGACACCCCCGAGCAGTTCGACCACCTCTTCGCGGTCAACGTGCGGGCGCCGTACTTCCTCATCCAGCGAGCGCCGATGAACGACGGCGGCCGCATCATCAACATCTCCTCGGTCGCCACCCGCATGGCCAACCCGGCGCAGACCTCGTTCGCGATGACCAAGGGCGCGCTCGAGACCATGACCCGCACGCTCGCCCAGCAGCTCGGCCCGCGCGGGATCACGGTCAACGCCGTCGCACCGGGCGCCACCAAGACCGCGGACAACGAAGCGATCTTCACGCCGGAGCTGGAGGACGCGATATCGAGCCTTACCGCGCACCAAAGGCTCGGCGTCGCACAAGACATAGCGGACGTCGTCGCGTTCCTCGCGTCCGACGACGCCCGCTGGGTGACAGGGCAGGTCCTCGACGCGAGCGGCGGGTTGTTTCTCGGTCCGCCGGCGCAAGGGGTTCAATAGGCCGGTGACGTGGTTCAGCGAGGACGAACTCCGCAGGCAGGCCGGTGACGTCTCGTTCGCGCGCGGGGCCAAGTACCTGGAGTCGGTGGAGACGCTGGACGACGTCGCGGGCGGGGTCACGGCGGTGGTCAGCGGCACCGACCGGTACACGGTCCGGTTGCGCAACGTCGACGGCGAGCTGGTTGGCGAGTGCTCTTGCCCGCACGCGGCGGACGGCTTCTTCTGCAAGCACTGCGTGGCCGTCGGCCTGCTCGTCCTCGAAGGCGCGGCGGACGGCGGCGCGGCCGACATCCGCGGGTACGTCGAAACCCTCAGCCGCGCCGAGTTGGTCGAACTGCTCGTCGGGCACGCGAACGAGGATCCCGTCCTGTTCCGCAAGCTGTCGCTGAAGGCGGGCCGCGACGACCTCGACGCGTTGCGGCGTCATGTCGAGGGGACGTTGCGGCTGCGGGGTTTCGTCGGGTTCCAGGGCACGCTCGCGTACGCAGAGAAGGTCCGAGAGGTGCTCGCCACCGCCGAGGAGGTCATGGACGGCCCGCTGTTGTGCCGCGTCGTCGAGTTGGTCGTGGAGGCGCTGGACTTCGTCGACGACTCCTTCGGGACGCTCAGCGACGAGGTGAGAAAGGCGCTCGCGTTGTACGCCGAGGCCTGCGCGGACTCGCCGCCGGAGCCCAAGGAACTGGCGGAATGGTTGCTCCGTCTCGATCTTGACGGGTCGGGCCGCGTCGACGTGAGTATCGCGGACTTCACCGCCGGGCTCGGTTTCGAAGGCCTCGCGGTGTTCCGCGCCGGCGTCGAGGACCGGTGGCGGCTCGACGACGGCGAGGACCCGTACCGCAGCCGCAAACTCCAGCGGCTGCGCGAAGGCTTCGCGGCGATGCGGAACTGGCGGGCCTAGTACTGCTGACGGTGCCGGGCGCCGGAGTTGCGGTACAGCTCCTCCAGATCCCGTCGCCCGGCCTCGTCACCGGTGTCGGCGGCCGCCCGGAACCAGTGCTCCGCCTCCTGGAAGTTCCCGTGGTCGGCGGCGAGCCTGCCGAGGTTGGTGTACGCGGGGACGCTGCCGAGTTCGGCGGCCTTCCGGTACCAGGCGGTGGCTTCGCCGGGGTCGTTCCGGTCGTTGGCGAGCACGCCGAGGTTCGTCATCGCGGCGGCGTCGCCCCGTTTCGCGGCCTTCAGGTACCAATGCTCGGCGGCGTCGAGTTCACCCCGCCGGTGCAGCACCAGGCCGAGGCGGACGGCGGCATCGGGAGCACCGGCCGCCGCGGCCGCGCGGTAGCAGCTTTCGGCGCGCGTGAGGTCGTCCCGTTGCTGGGCCTGGTGGCCGAGTTTGCACAGCGCGGCCGCGTCGGCCTCTTCACCCGCTTTGCGCCACCACGGTTCCGCTTCCCTGGTCCGTCCGGTGTCGCACAACAACGCGCCGAGCGTGATCATCCCTTCGACGTTGCCCGCCTCCGCGGCCTGTCCCGCCCAGTGCTCGGCCTCCTGGAGTTCGCCTCGCCGGTGCAGCAACCGGCTGAGTTCCGCCATCGCCTCGACCCTGCCTTCACCCGCTGCCCGGCGCCACCACTCCTCGGCGTCGTCCAGATCCCCCCGTCCCGCACAGAGATTTCCCAGCTGCGCCATGGCATGCGAATCACCGGCCGTCGCCGCTTCCCGGTACCAGCGTTCGGCCTGTTCGGGCGCGCCGCGTTCGCGCAGGAGGTGCGCCAGGTTGCCCATCGCGACCCGATCCCCGCCGGCGGCGGCCTTGCGGAACCACGCCTCGGCCTCGTCGAGGTCACCGCGTTCCAGCGCGGTGGATCCCATCCGTGCCATGGCGATCACGTGCCCGCGCTCCGCGGCCTTCCGGTTCAGATAGTCGTCGACCCGGGTGTTCCATTTGCGTTTTTCGGCGCCCACAAACCCGCTCCTTCCGGCAGCGTCCTTGGGGTAGTCGCAGATCAGGGTCGCGATGTGACAACAACTACCTGCTGTCATCGTCGTGTCGCACCCGGTTTCCGCACGCGGTACGGCGATACTTGGCCACTCCCCAACCCCGTCGAGAGGAATCGTGCGGTGGCCACGCGTACCCGGCAGATGACCACGGCGCAGCGACTGCTCCTGCTGATCACGCTCTTCGCCGTGGTGCTCGCGGTGTTCTGGTTCGTGTCCGGCAAGGGCGCCGCGCTGCAGCCGACGCCTTCGAACCCGGCCAGCGCCGCCGACGCGCGCAAGCAGCTGGACGAGCTCACCGTCGCGCCGCGCGGTTCGATGGACGGCTACGACCGCAAGAAGTACCCGCACTGGGACAACCAGGGGAACAACTGCAACACGCGCGAGACCGTCCTCAAGCGGGACGGCAAGGACGTCAAGGCCGGTTCCGACTGCGCCCCGACCTCCGGCAGCTGGACCAGCATCTACGACGGCGAGACCTGGACCAAGCCGGACGACGTCGACATCGACCACATGGTCCCGCTCGCCCAAAGCTGGGTCAGTGGCGCGAAGTCGTGGACCGACGAGAAGCGGCGGCAGTTCGCGAACGACCTCACCCGGCCGCAGCTGTTCGCGGTCACCGACAACGTCAACCAGGAGAAGAGCGACAAGGCGCCGGACCAGTGGAAGCCGCCGCTCGTGTCCTTCTGGTGCACCTACGCCACGGACTGGATCACCGTGAAGCATTACTACGGCCTCACGATCACGACGGCGGAGAAGAGCGCGCTGAGCGACATGCTCGGTCGTTGCTGATCCCCCCGTCTTCGGCTTAGCTGGGCCGATGGGGACTTTCGTACTGATCCACGGCGGTGGCGGCAGCGCCTGGGACTTCCACCTCCTGGAAGCGGAACTGACCGGCCGAGGGCACGACGTCGTCGCGGTGAACCTGCCGATCGAAGACGAGAAGGCGGGCTTCGCCGAGCATGTCGACGCCGTCACGAAGGCGATCGGCGGCCGCGGAGACCTGGTGGTGCTCGGCCATTCCTACGGCGGTTTCACCGCGCCGCTGGTCGCGGAGAAGCACTCGGCACGGCTGCTCGTCCTGCTGACGCCGATGATCCCGAAGCCGGGCGAGACGCCGGGGGACTGGTGGGGCAACACCGGTTTCCAGGACGCGAAGGACCTCAGCGACGAGGAAAAGTTCTTCAATGGCGTCCCGGCGGACCTCGTCGCGGAGGCAGGCTCGCACGGCAGGAACCAGGTCAGCGCCGAGTGGGGACAGCCCTGGCCGCTGGAAAAATGGCCGGACGTCCCGACGAAGGTCCTCATCGCGCGCGAAGACCGGTTCTTCACGCCTGAGTTCCAGCGCCGGGTCGTCCAGGAAAGGCTCGGTTTCGCGCCCGACGAGATCGAGGGCTCGCATTCCGTGCCGTTGAGCCATCCGAAGGCCTTGGCGGACCGTCTGGAGTCTTACCTCACCAACGTTCCAGGTGCATGACGTCTTCGAGCGGCTGGCGCGGGGCGGGCTTGAAGGTGTCGCCGGTGTAGAACGCCGTCGGGATGAGCGCGGCCTGGTGCACGTTCTCCGGTAGGCCGAGGATCTCCGCGGCCTCCTTCTCGTACGCGAGGTGCAGCGTCGTCCACGCCGTGCCGAGGGTGACGGCGCGCGCCGCGAGCATGTAGCTCCACACCGCGGGCAGCAGGTTCCCCCACAGCCCGGCCTGGTTGCCGGCCGGCAGCTCGGTGCTCTTGGTCTCCAGGCACGGGATGACGTGCACCGGCACCTCGCCCATCTTGTCGGCCAGGTACTCGACGCTGGAGCCGACGCGCTTCTGGACCTTCGAGCGCTCCGGGTCGTCCGCGAACAGTTTCCCGGCCGCGTTCGGGGAATCCAGGTACTCGCGGCACGCCCGCTGGTAGAGCTTGCCGAGTTCCGCCCGTTGCCCCGGATCGGTGATCACGAGCCAGTGCCAGCGCTGGGTGTTCGACCCGCTCGGCGCCTGCAGCGCGACCTGCAGGGCGTGTTTCACCAGTTCAAGCGGAACCGGCCGGGTGAGGTCGAGTCGTTTGCGGACGGTCCGGGTGGTCGTCAGCAGCTCTTCGGGCGTCATCATCCCGCGATTATGTCGCCGAAGGACGCGCTCTGCCGAGATCACCAACGCGGATGGATCAACGGTTTCAACAGCTCGTCGTAGACCTCTTCGACCGCGGCCGTGGCTTCGGCCGTCAGCGGTGCCGTCTCGGCCGCCGAACTGTTCGCCCGCGCCTGCTCGGCGTTGCGCGCCCCAGGGATGACGACGCTGACCCCGGGCCGGTCGATGATCCACCGCAGCGCGAACCGCGCGAGCGTCCCGCCTTCGGGGACGAACGCCCGCAAGCGCTCCACCGCTTCGAGGCCGACGTCGTACGGAACGCCGGAGAAGGTCTCGCCGACGTCGAAGGCGGCGCCCTGGCGGTTGTAGTTGCGGTGGTCGTCCTCGCCGAAGGTGGTCGAAGCGGTGTAGCGGCCCGAAAGCAGGCCCGACGCGAGCGGGACACGCGCGATGATTCCCGCGCCCGCCTTCTCAGCGGCCGGGAGCACCTGCTCGAGTGGCTTGAGCCGTAAGCAGTTCAGGATGATCTGCACCGAAGCCACGTTCGGCCGCGCGAGCGCCGTCAGGGCCTCTTCGCAGGTCTCGACGCTGACGCCGTACGCCTTGATCCGGCCTTCGTCGACCATCGCGTCGAGGGCGTCGTACACCGCGTCGGACGAGTACACCGGCGTCGGCGGGCAGTGGAGCTGCACGAGATCGAGCGTGTCCATGCCGAGGTTCGCGCGCGAACGGTCGTTCCAGGCGCGGAAGTTCGCGGCGACGTAGTTCTCCGGCACCTGTTCTTCCCGACGCCCCATCTTGGTGGCGACGAAGATCGCGTCGTCGCCGCGTTCCGCCCGGAATCGGCCGACGAGCCGTTCGCTGCGGCCGTCGCCATAGACGTCGGCGGTGTCGAAGAAGGTCACCCCGGAGTCCGCCGCCGCGTGCAGGACGGCGAGCGCGTCCGACTCGTCGACCGTGCCCCAGTCCGCGCCCAGCTGCCAGCAGCCCAGTCCCACCACGCCGACGTCCCGGCCGAGCCGGGCGATCTTCCGTGTCTCCATGATCGAGATCTTAAGTGCCTTATGATCCGCCGGTGGGCACGCCGCCGCGGGAACGAGGGATGGGCACGCTGCTGAGGCATGTCCTCGAAGTGACCGAAGCGGACGTCTCCGCGTTCTTCCAGGACATCGGGCTGGGGGAGTACCGCCCGCGGTTCACCCCCGTCGTCCGCGCGATCGTCGCGCTGGGACCGATGTCCATCCGCGACCTCGCCGCCGAGGTCGGGGTGACGCATTCCGCGGCCAGCCAGACGGTCGCGCAGATGGCGCGCCAGGACCTCGTCTCGCTCAAACCAGGGACCGACGCCCGGCAGAGGATTGTTTCGCTGACCGAGAAGACGCGACGGCTGATGCCGACGCTCGAAGCCGAGTGGGCGGCGACCAGCGCCGCGGCCGATCAGCTGGAAGCCGAACTGCCGTACCCGCTCAGGGAAGTGCTGGTGGCCGCCGTCGAGGCCTTGGAGCGGAAGTCGCTCCGGGAACGGATCGGGGAAACGGAAGCCGCGCTCAGCCTGCGGCGATCCGATGCAGACTGAAGACCGCCCAGACGTACTTGCCGCCCGCGCACAGTTCGTGTCCCCAGTCCTCGGACAAGGCGTGCACGAGCTGGAGACCGCGGCTGCGTGCCGCCATCGGTGAGGGTTCCTTGAGCTTCGGCCGGCCCGAGCCGGAGTCGAAGACTCGAAGGGTGAGCCTGCCTTCGGCGTACTCGACCTCGAGCTTGTCCGGCTTTTCGCCGTGTTCGAAGGCGTTCGTCACGAGTTCGGAGGTCGCCAGCAGGACGTCGTCCACCGAGCGGTCGTCGAAGCCGAGGCTCGCGAGAGTGGCCCGCACCGCCTGCCGCGCGACCGCGGGGGCGGTGACATCGACCGGGAGGGGCAGGGAGACCACCGGCAACGAGCCCTCCGATCGCGTCTTGGACATCGTCATGGTTGCGCACCTCCCCTCGCGAGAGACTCCCAGATCCTGGTGTTCGTCTCCCTGATACCCACAAGGGCGATGGTCGAATCAAACTCCGTCCGTGAGTTCCGTCTCGGTCAGTCCCTCACGCAGTTTCTGGAGGGTGGAGGCGAGCAGCCGGGACACCTGCATCTGGGAAACCCCGACACGGCGGGCGATATCGGACTGGCTCATCCCGGACCCGAACCGCAGCGCGACGATCTTGCGCTCGCGGTCGGGCAGGCGTTCCAGCATCGGGCGCAGCGCTTCGCGCAGTTCCGCCTGGCTCAGGTTGGCGTCCGCCTCGCCGAAGCGGGTGTGCGCCGAGTTCTCCAGCAGGTTGTCCAGCGAAGCCCCGTAACGACCTTGGCCGGCGCGAAGACCTTCGAAGACCTCGTCGACGCCGACACCGAGGTGAGCGGCGATCTCACTGGGCTTCGGCGCGCGCGAAAGCCGGATCGTCAGCTCCTCGCGCGCGGCCGAGATGTTCGCGTTGAGCTCCTTGAGCCGCCGCGGGACCCGGACCGACCAGCTGTTGTCGCGGAAATGGTGGCGCAGCTCACCCGAGATGGTCGGCACCGCGAAGGCGAGGAAGTCGCTGCCCTGGGTGGGATCGAACCGGTCGACGGCGTGGATCAGCCCGATCGTCGCGATCTGGACCAGGTCCTCCATCGACTCGTCACGGTTGCGGAACTTGCGCGCCAGGTTGCGCGCGAGTTCCAGATGGGCGCGCACGAGGTCGTCCCGGAGCCGTTCACGCTCGGGGTCTTCCGTGCGCAGCGCGCACATGCGCTCGAACAGGGCCGGAACATCCGCGCCGTCTTGCCCGACGGGATCGCTCACGGCCGGGCCGCCTCGCTTTCCCGGATGAGCTCGACCCTGGACAGGTAGCCGCCGTCGGCCGGGGTGACACTCCGCCGCGCGGACGTCGCCAGCGCGGTGAGCAACTGCCAGGACAGACCGGTCTCGTCGTCGGGCTCCGGAGAATCGGACATGACCGAGACGGTCACCTCGATCCGGCCGTCCTTCCAGGAGAAGACACAGGTCAAGTGCCCGTCGGCGGCCGAGGGAAGCAGCATGGAGCAGGCCTCGTCCACCGCCATCCGGAGATCCTCGACGGCGTCCAGGTCGAAATCCTGACGCATCGCGATGTCCGCGACGATCGTCCGGAGAGTCGGTACCACGTGCGGTACCGCGGCCGTGCGTACCTCGATGAGTTGAGCGCCCTCGCCGCTGGGCGGGGTGTTGTCCACCACGTGTTGGTCCTCTCTCCGGCTGCGCGCTGCCGTCTGCTCGGTTGCCCTGGGTGTGAGCAAACCAAACCCACGTTTGACTCGCACAGGCGGCGGGCATGTAACGGGCGACAAACGATCTCCTTGGAAGGCGGGGACCGACATGGCTGACGTGAGCCGGCTGCCGAACGTGGTGGCGGAAGAGTGGGATTGGCAGCTCCGTGGGTCGTGCCGAGGCGCCGACAGCAGCTTGTTCTTCCATACGGACAACGAGCGCGGTTCGGCCCGTGAGCGGCGCGAATCCCGTGCCAAGGCGATCTGCCAGACCTGCCCCGTGCTGGCGCAGTGCCGCAAGCACGCGTTGGCGGTCCAGGAGCCGTACGGCATCTGGGGTGGTCTCGGTGAGATCGAGCGCCGCGAGTTGTTCCTGCGGGAACGCCGCGCCGGGCGCAAGACGTTGACCGCGCATTGAGCGCGTTCCGCACACCGGTCGGCGACGCGCGCGACGGCGATCGTGGCGCGCCGTCCGGACTGGGTTAGGGTTGGGACTGTCGTTGCGGGGACAGCCACGCCTACCCGCCGAAGAAGAGCGTGCGTCCGTGTCCGGACTGGGCACGGCCGTAGCTTGAGACCACAGGCGAGCTCCGGCGCTGAGCGCTGGTTCTCACCTGATGAGGAGAATGTGCATGCCCGCAGCGGAGCAGAACACCACGCCGCCCGGTTTCAGCATCACGCTGGAGACCGACGCGTCAGCACCGCGCGTGGTGGTCACCGGTGAGCTCGACCTGTTGACGAGCCCGCAGCTCCAGGAGACCCTCGGGGCCCTGATCACGGACAAACCGTCCGGCCGGGTCGTCGCCGACCTGACCGGGGTGACCTTCTTCGACTCCTCGGCGCTGAACGTGGTGCTCCAGGCACAGCGCCAGGCCGCCGAGAAGAAGGTGGAGCTCGAAGTGGTGCCCAGCCCGCAGGTGAGCCGAGTGATCGAGCTCACCGGCGTCGCTGAGCACCTCAGCGTGTCGGAGGAGCCTCCCGCCTGAACCCCCGCTACGGTCGTGGGCTCTTGATCCGCGACACCTGGGGGCAGCACGATGATGGGGCGGACGCATGCCCTCACCGGCTGGTGCGCGGGCCTCGCGCTCGCACCGGTCGTCGGGGCGGGCACGGTGCACCAAGCGGTCGTGTTCGCCGCGACCACGGCGGGCTTCGCCCTCTTGCCCGACCTCGACCATCCGGGCGCTCGCGCGTCGAAGCTGCTCGGCTGGTTCACCGGCGCGATCTCCTGGCTGCTGCGGCGTGTCTCGGCGGCTTTGTACGCGCTGACCAAGGGACCTCGGGACGAGAAGGTCACCGGTAAGCACCGGCACCTCTCGCACACCGTGCTGTTCGCCGTCGGGCTCGGCTTCCTGACGTCCTGGGGCACCACCGAAGGCGGGCCGTGGGCGGTGTTCGGCGTGGTCGTACTGGGTCTGCTGCTCGCGGAAGGCGCCCTCGGCGACTGGTTGCTGCCGGTCAGCGGCGCCGCGGTCGGCTGGTGGGTGTGGACGGCACCGCCGGACAAGGCGGCGCAGCTCGCGGAGATCTCCGGCTGGCTCGGCATCGCCGTCGCGGCCGGTTGTTTCGTGCACTGCCTCGGGGACGCGCTGACCGAGTCCGGCTGCCCGTTCCTGTTCCCGATCCCGATCGCGGGCGAGACCTGGTACGAGATCCGGCCGCCGAAGCCGCTGCGCTTCCGCACCGGCAAGAACGTCGAGAACCGGTTGATCTTCCCGCTGTTCGCGATCGCCGCGGTGGTGCTGATCCCGGGTGTCTGGGACTACCTCTTCACCACCGTCCAGGGTTTCCTCACGCCGGACGGGACGCAGACCGCGGTCCACTGAGTGCTTGCCTCTGGGGAATGCCTTCGCGGTCGGCGGCGTTGAAGCGGAACGTGGACAAGCCCGTGCTGCGCGCCGACGCGCGACGCAACCGAGCGAAGGTGCTCGCGGCGGCCGAAGAGGCCTTCGCCATCGACGGCCTCGCCGTCCCCCTCGACGAGATCGCGCGCCTCGCCGGGGTCGGCGCGGGCACGGTGTACCGGCATTTCCCCAGTAAGGAAGCGCTCTTCCAGGCCGTCGTCCTGGAGTGCATCGAGCAGTACGCGCGGGAAGCACGCGGCCTGCTGACCGCCGAAGACCCCGGCGCGGTGTTCTTCGACTTCTTCGAACGCGTCGTCAAGCAGGCGTCCCTCAACCGGGCCCTCTGCGACGCGCTCGCCGAGACGACCGGGCTGGGCTTCAAGGCGAGCGCGGGCTCCGACTTCCGGTCGGCACTGCAGGCGCTGCTGCTCCGGGCGCAGGCCGCCGGGGCGGTGCGCGAGGACATCGACGGCGACGACCTGCGCGCCCTGATCGCCGGTTGCCTCGCCGCGGAACGGTATTCGCCGGAAAGCAGGAACCTCGTCCGCGTCGTGCTCGACGGCCTGCGCACATTCCACTCAAGTTGCACGCTGCGTAACAAAACGTAAGATCAACGCGAGAAGTCCTCGTACCTGCGCTTCGCATGGCGAGGGGGTGCCGGATGTTCGGTCAGGGTCCCACCACCGGTTCCGTCACGGTCGCGGCCCTCGCGGGGCTCGCCACCGGACTGCTCGTCGCCGCCATCCTGGTGGCCGGCCGCGAACCACAGCCCCGCGTCCACGAAGTCGGTACGACCCCTTCCCCGACGACTTCCCACTCCGTCGGTCCGGTCACGGTGACCGTGCCGGGCATCGTCGAAGAACCGCTCACGGTCACCCACACCAGCACGGCCCCGCCGAGCACGGTGACCCGGACCGTGACGCCGTCGACCACTTCGACGTCGTCGGCCACCCCGCCGGCGCTCCCGCCGAGTTCGGCCACGGAATTCCGGCGCGATTGAAGCAACCCGAAGGGCCTCTCGTTTCGTCTGCCCGGTATGCGGCGGATACCGGTTTTCGTGCTCCTTCTCGCGACACTGACCGCGTGCGGCCAGTCCTCCGGTGGCGGTGGCAAAGACTGCCCCGCCATGGCACTGATGGAGGGGGTGTCGCTCGACGTCCCGCCCGAGGCTGCCGCCGGACTCACCCGCGTGTCGATGGAGTTCTGCTGGGCGGGGAAATGCGTGACCGAAGCCACCGAGCTGACGCCGAGCAGCCGTACCGAGGACCAGGGGTGCGTAGGCGACGTGTGCTCGGGGAAGGCGGTGTCCACCGGTGGCAAACACGCGGCCGTACCCGTCCAGGGCCTGCCGCTCACGCCGGTGAAGACCACGGTGACCTTCGACGACGGGAAACCCCACTTCCTCGACGTGACACCGGTGCTCGGCTACCCGGCTGGTGAGGCATGCGGCGGCGGGGTGCCGGTCGTGAAACTGGTCGTCGGTCCGGGAGGCGAGGTACGGCAACAACCGTGAAGGCCACTCCCCTGGAGGAGCGGCCTTCACGGTTTCCCCTTTTACCCCCGGCTCAGCCGACGTCTCGACGTCGCCAGCCGACGACCCCGGCCGCGAGCGCGACCGCCGCCACCCCCGCGAGCCAGATCAGCGGGGTCGCGGTGAACTCCGCGGCAGGCAGTTTCGGAACGTGCGAGAACGGCGACGCGTCGAGCAGTATCTGCGGCAGGTTGAGCACCGGGCCGAACAGGCTGAGCAGCAACGCCAGCCCGGCGATCGCCCACGCCGCCGTCGAAAACTTCGGCGCCAGGCCGAACAGCGTCACGGCGAGGCCGACGATCACCCACACCGCCGGGAGTTGCGCGAGCGAGGCGACCACCAGGTCACCGACCGAGCCGCCGACGTCCCCGGCGCGCATCCCGTTCGTCAGTCCTAAGAGGACACCACTGACGACCATCATCAGCGCGGTGCCGCCGAAGGCGAACACGAGATGGCTCCCCAGTACCCGAAGCCTGCCGACACCCGTGGCGAGCAGCGGCTCGACGCGGACCGCGGTCTCCTCGATGCGGATCCGCAGCGCGGCCTGCACCCCGTAGAGCGCGACGACCATCGCGAACATGCCGGTCATCGCCGCCATGAAGGCGTCGACCAGCGCGTCGGTGCCGCCCATCCGCTGGAAGATCTGCCGAGCCTGCTCGCTCTGCCCGACGATGTCGCTGATGCCGTTCGCGACCGAACCGAACACCCCGGCGCAGATCGCCGTCCCGATCAGCCAGCCGATCAACGGCCCCCGGTGCAACCGCCAGGCCAGCGCGAACGGGCTTCGCAGGGACGAGGCCGCCACTGCGGGGCCGGGCCTCGGCGGGAGGAGGCCGGTGCCGACGTCGCGCCGCGGGATCAGCGCGTAACCGATCGTGCCGACGACCACGGCCGCGGCGAGCGGCAGCAGGAACACCCACCAGCGCTCGTCCGCGAACGGCCGGATCTGCTGCGCCCAGCCGAGCGGAGACAGCCACGAGACCCATCCCGCGTCGGCCGTCGAGTCGCCCACCGCGCGGAGCAGGAACGCGACCCCGACGACGGTGGCGCCGATCCCGTTGGCCGTCCGCGAGTATTCGGCGACCTGAACGGCGACCGCCGCGATCGCGGTGAAGACCAGCCCGGTCGCCGCGGTGGCGCCGCCGAGCGCGAAGGCCCCGGCCGAGGGCATCTTCGCACCGATCATCAGCCCGGTCTCGATCAGTCCGATGAGGACACTCGCCCCGCCGGCGACGAGCACGGCCGCGGTCAGCGCGGCGTACCGGCCGACCACCGCGGACGCCAGCAGTTCGGCGCGGCCGGAGTCCTCCTCCGCCCGGGTGTGCCTCGTGACGGTGAAGACCGCCATCAACGCGACGAGCAGCGCCAGGAACCCGCCGAGCCGCCAGGCGGTGAACCCGCCCGCCGTCGTGAGGTCGAAGGCGGGCCCGTAGATCACCGCGATCGACGGGTTCGCGCCCATGGTCGTGGTGAGCCCGGCGCGTTCGGCGGCCGTCGGGTACAGCGTTTCGAAGGTGCCCGCCGTGCTCGACGGCGCGATGCCCAGCAGGAAGACCCAGATCGTCAGGATGATCCGGTCCCGTCGCAACGCCAGCCTGGTCAGCTGCCAGGTGCCGACCAGCCGGGTGGCCGACGATTCGGCCGCGCGCGCGGGCCGGTCGAGCGTCGCGGTCATTTCGCGCTCGCTTCGGCGGTGTAGTGACGGAGGAACAGTTCCTCCAGTGTCGGCGGCTGGCTGGTCAGGCTGCGGACGCCGACCTCGGTGAGCCGTCGCAGCGCGTCGTCGAGGGAACGGGTTTCGACGTCGAACCGGACCCGGTTGCCCTCGACCTTGAGATCGTGGATGTTCTCCAGCCGGGTCAGCCCGTTGGGCGGTCCGGCGAGTTCGGCCGAGATCGACGTCCTGGTGAGATGCCGCAGGTCGGCCAGCGTGCCGGTTTCCACGGTGCGGCCGTTGCGGATGATGCTGACCTTGTCGCAGAGCGCCTCGACCTCGGCCAGGATGTGGCTCGACAGCAGCACCGTGCGGCCCTGCTCGCGCTCCTCCTGGATGGCGTACTGGAAGGTGGCCTCCATCAGTGGGTCGAGGCCGGAGGTCGGTTCGTCGAGGATCAGCAGGTCCACGTTCGAGGCCAGCGCGGCCACGATGGCGACCTTCTGCCGGTTGCCCTTGGAGTAGGTGCGCCCCTTCTTCTTGGGGTCGAGGTCGAAACGCTCGATGAGATCCTTGCGGCGGCGCTGATCGAGCCCGCCTCGCAGCCGCCCCAGCAGATCGATCACCTCGCCGCCGGAGAGGTTGGGCCAGAGGTTCACGTCGCCGGGGACGTAGGCGAGGCGCCGGTGCAGCCTCGCCGCGTCCTTCCAGGGGTCGCCGCCGAGCAGGCGGACGTCGCCCGAGTCCGCATGGAGCAGGCCGAGCAGGACCCGGACGGTGGTCGACTTCCCCGCGCCGTTCGGACCGAGGAAACCGTGCACCTCCCCAGCGGGTACCTGCAGATCAAGGCCGTCGAGAGCCTTGGTCCGGCCGAAGGATTTGTGAAGGCCGGAGATGGAGATGGCGTTTTCCATGCGTCTGAAGGTACAGTGATTTCACGAAGTTGTGAAGTTAAGAAAACGTATGGATGGTGTGATCACTCTGGGGGTTGTACGAGAGGATGTTGTTCATGACGACGCCTGAGAGTGCTTCGAGCACCCAGAGAGACGAGGACGCCGTCCGCCGCTACGTGGAACACCTGGGTCTCACGCTTTCCCAGATCGGGATGCAGCGGATGCCCGCGCGGGTGTTCGCCGCGCTGATGACCACCGACGCCGGCCGCCTGACCGCGGCCGAACTGGCCGACCAGCTGTCGGTGAGCCCCGCCGCGATCTCCGGCGCCGTGCGCTACCTGGAACAGATCGGACTGGTCGCCAAGGAACGCGAGCCGGGCTCGCGCCGCGACCACTACCGGCTGTTCGACGACCTCTGGTACGCCACCTTCATGAAACGCGACCGCATGATCACCATGTGGCGCGACGCCGCCGACGAGGGTGTTTCGGCGCTCGGCGAGGGCACGCCGGCGGGCGAGCGGGTCGCGGAAATGCGGGACTTCCTGAGTTTCATGATCAAGGAACTCAACGACATGTACGCCAAGTGGCACGAGATGCGGGCCGGCCAGGGCAAGTGAGCGGCGAGGCGGGGGTGGCCGTTCGGTGCGGCTGGTCGTGAGCGGCGATTCGGGTTCTCTTGAGGGATAAGGCGTCCTCGGACCCGGATCTCGCGTGTCACGTTCGCAGGCACGCGAGTCACGTCGAGGTACGGCAGGCCTGATTGTGGACGCCGGCGGACTTAACTGTCCACAAAGGACACGCCCAAGCGATCGAGCGTCCGATTGATACCGCTATGTACGTTTCTGCGCGGGGTCGTGAGTGAGAATGAGGGTTAGAACGACCCAAATCACTCACGACCCTCTCGCGAAACCGTGCAAGTCGCCCAAACCGGGCGCATGCGTCTCGAAAAGTGTCCCTTGTAGACAGTCAAGAGCCGGGTGAGGCCCCTTTGCCTGAGCCCGCTCCCGCCAGGTCCGCCCCGACACGCAAGGAAGGGGGCCTTCATGTGCTTCACGACCGGCCGCCGAGGTCACAGCCGTCCCACTGTCACCAGGGCTCACATCCGATGGTAGTGAAGGCCTCTTTGGAGGACTTGTCTTTGTTTACTCACTGGTGTGGAGCTTGTGCGGGTGGCCGGTGTGGTCGGGTGGGGAAGATTCCGGCCGTTGGACGGCCGGAATCTTCCCCGCTCGGTCGCCGGTCCGCAGATCGTGAGGGACGCGAGCTTGATCAACGGAAGATCGGGGACGTTGAGTGTCCCGGATCTTCCGTTGATCAAGGTGTGAGACCGGGGCGACGACCACCACCCTCGTGCAGGTCAGAAGTAAGTCCGTGAAGGCCTCCTTGAGGGACTCAGAGTCCCTCAAGGAGGCCTTCACGGACCTTCGAGCAAGGCGTACACAGGAGCGACACCGGCTCCACGCCACGACACGTTCGACTTCCCCTCTCTAGCCCGAATCGCCACTCACGACCAGCGTGACCACCAGCGTTCCCGCGAGCCGCTCCGCCCACTCGTCCAGCTCCTCCGGGCTCGGTTCCCGGTCCTCGAAGGACGCCAGGAACGCGTACTGGAAACAAGCCCCGAGCAACAGGGACGCCGAAGCCTCCAGGTCCGCCCCTTCGCGAATCCGGCCGAGCTGCGCCTCCTCGCCCAGGTACTCGATGACGCGCGCGAGCGGGACGTTCGGGCCGGACTGCCTGCTCATGATCCGTTCCCGGTGTGTCGCGAGCAGCTCCCGCGAGGAGAACAACGACACCGCGATCGGGAAACTCTCCAGGTAGAACGACAGCGTGATCCGCGCCAGCCGGGCGAGGTTCGCCGCGAGCGGGGCGTCCGCCGCTGCCTCCATCAGTTCGTCCAACGTCGTCCCGAGCGCGGGCAGCTGTTCGGTCAGCACGCTCGTGAAGATCTCGGTCTTGTCCTTGAAGTGCTTGTACAGCAACGCCTCCGAGTAGCCCGCCGCCTGTGCGATGGCCTTGGTGGTGGCATGCGCGTAGCCCTGCTCGCGCATCACCTTCGCCGCCGCGGCGACGATCTCCTCGCGGCTTCCCATGTTCGCTCCTGAGGGCTTCTCAGCGTTCGCTCGACAAGTGGTGGGTGAACACTCACCATAGTGGGTGAGTGTTCACTAACCAGGAAGGCGTGACCATGAAGATCACCGTTTTCGGTGCCACTGGCGGGGTCGGTACCGAGGTCGTCAAGCAGGCGCTGGCCGCCGGCCACCACGTCACGGCGGTCGTCCGCGACCCGTCCCGGCTGAACGTCGAGGGCGAACTGCTGGAAGTCGTCGTCGCCGAGCTGTCCGAGCACGGCGCGCTGACCGAGGCGGTGTCCGGGCGCGACGTGGTGATCTCGGCGCTCGGCGCCCGCGAGCGCCGCCCGACGACCGTCGTCACCGACGGCGCGCACGCCGCCCTCAGCGCGTTGCGTTCGGCGGGTGGCCGTCGGCTGCTCCTGGTGAGCGCCAGCGGTCCGTTCGTCGACGGCGACGGGTTCTTCACCAGGAACGTCGTCAAGCCGATCCTCGGCAGGGTCCTCCGGCACGCGTTCGCCGACATGGTCGCCGCCGAACGAGTCGTGCGCGCGAGCGACCTCGACTGGACGATCGTGCGCCCGCCGCGGCTGCTGAACGGACCGCACACCGGCGTGATCGCCGCCCGCACCGACGGCAACGTCCGCGGCAGCTTCAGCATCAACCGCGCCGACGTCGCCGATTACCTGCTCCGCGTGGCCTCGGACGACTCGCTCATCCGCCAGACCGTCTCGATCGCCAAGGGCTGACCGCCGCGTTTAGTCCTCTAAACGCGGTTGTCGCCGGTGGTTATTGTGAAGCTGATGCGTGAAACACCCGAAGAACTCAATGAGCTCCAGGCCCTGCTCGACGCCTCCCTGGCCCGCTCCACCGAGCACCTCCGTTCGATCGTCACCGAGAGCACTTCGACCGCCGAGCAGCTCACCCGGATCCTGGTCGGCATGTGCACCCTCGCCCTGTCCACCGTGACGGCGAAGGGCGAGCCGCGGATCAGCGGCGTGGACGGGCACTTCCTGCACGGCAAGTGGTACTTCGGCACAGCACGCAGCGCCGCCAAGGCCCGCCACCTCGCGGCCCGTCCCGCCGCCAGCGTCGCGCACATGCGCGGCGAGGACCTGGGAGTGTTCACGCACGGCACGGTGGAGATACTCAACCCCGAGGACGGCGAGCCTGCCGCGGACTGGCCAGACCTGCTCACGTACTTCAAGGACTTCTACGGCGATCAGACCGAGTGGGAGAAGGACGTGTTCTACTACCGGCTGCGTCCGCACTGGATGACCGTCTACGCCCCCGACGCCGCGAAGCTGATCGCCAAGTGAGTCGCCGTCCGGACTCCCAGCCGCCCGACGCACCATTCAAACGGGTGATGAGCCGTGCGGTGGTGCTCGCCCCGATCCTCCTCGCGCAAGCGGTCCGGGTGCGCCGAACGACGCCCAGGCTGCCCGGCGCGACAGGTCCGGTCAGCGGCCTCGTGAAGGGCGAGGGCCGCCCGCTGCGGCTCGCGGTGCTCGGCGAGTCCACTGTGGACGGCGTCGGCGCGGCGACGCACGCCGAGGCGCTGACCGGCCGGCTCGCGGACGAGCTCGCGCGGGACGGCCGCGCCGTCGCCTGGCAGGCCGTCGGCAAGACCGGGGCCAACGCACGCGTGGTGCGCGAGGAACTGCTGCCGCTGCTCGAACCCGCCGACGTCGTGGTGATCGCGCTCGGCGTCAACGACACGATCGAACTCCACTCGGCCGCGCGGTATCGGCGTGACCTGCTCGATCTGATCGTCTCGCTGCGCCGCCGCGCCGGGCGGATCCCGGTGGTGCTGGCCGGGGTGCCGCCGATGGGCCGGTTCCCCGCCCTGCCGCGGCCGCTGCGGGACGTCCTCGGCGCGCGATCGGCCGCCCTCGACGCCGCGGCCGCCCGGCTGGCGTTGCTGCCCGGCGTCGTCCACGTTCCGATGCCCGCCGCGATGCTCGACCCCGCGACCTTCGCCGAGGACCGCTTCCACCCCGGTCCGGAGGGCTACCGGCGCTGGGCCGGGCAACTCGCGGACGTGACCCACCAACTACTCAGTGACACCTTTTCGCCGGAAAACCGCTGATCAGGTCACCCGCCTGCCACAAATCGAGAAAGTTATCCGAAAAACCTGGCTCTGCGTGTATCTGGTGGCAGCCTCGTTGCGTCCTATGGAGCAGTCGAGGAAATGAGGGACACCCGATGACGACCGAGACCAACACCGCACCCGTCGAGGACGAGGCCGCAGCCACCGAGGACCTCGAAGCAACGCCGAAGCCGAAGCCGATCGCGGCTCCGGTCCCGCCCCGTCCCGGTACGAGCCCGGACGGCAACTGGGAGCCGTACGGCACCAACCCGCCAAAGAACTGAACTGACACAAGACGGGTGATGTCCGGAGGCCGAGGGGGCCTCCGGGTATTGCCTCCGGGTGCTCCTTCGGGGGAGGGGGACGCCCGGACGCGGGCCCGTTGGGGAGCGGGCCCGGGGGGAGGGAAAAAGGGCCGGCCGGTGCGCAGTCCACACCACTCGCGCCGGCCGGTGCCTTCGTCCCGACCGCCCATACGCCAGATGTCCGGATATCCGACACAAAATAGTTAGTGACTTGATGTATCCCAGAGCCTCCAGCACGCTCCTTCTCCCCGAAGGGCCCGCGATACTGCCAGCGCCGACACGAAGACACGTCCGAAGTGGGGCAGATACGGTGACCGACGTGCAAACGACCGAGGTAGACCCGCCATGGGAAGGACTGACCGGTGCCGATCTGCATGCCGCCTGCATGCGCGCGGCTCGCGCCGGTGACCGCCAGGCGATGGACAGACTTGTGCACGAGCTGACCCCGCTCGTGTGGCATGTCGCGCGTGCGAACGGGCTCGATCGCCTGACCGCCGAGGACGTAGTCCAGACGGTGTGGCTCGCCCTGTTCAGCCAACTCGAGAAACTTCGGGACCCCAAAGCCCTCGCCGCGTGGTTGATCACCACCACCAGACGCGAAGCACAGCACCCGTTCGGCCGCCGCGCTCAGCCGGTACCGCTGACCGACGAGCTGGCCGAAAGCATGGAGAGCACCCATCCGGCTCCCGAGGAGGAAGCCGTCCGCGCCGACCGGGACCGCCGGGTCTGGCGCGCCTTCCTCCGCCTGCCGCACCGCTGTCAGCAGCTTCTTCGGCTGACCGTGCTCGCCGGGCGGGCCGAATACCAACTGGTCGCCGAAGCACTCCGCATGCCGCGCGGAAGTGTCGGACCGACCAGGGGCCGTTGCCTCGAATCGATGCGCGACCTGCTGGCCCACGAAGGGGGAAGCCGATGAACGACCTCGGGACGCCGGGGGAGATGACCTCCCCGGGCGATGAGGCCTTGCTGGCCGATATCGGACGCTTCATGGACGAAATGGACCCGCCACCGGGAGATCTGGTGCAGCGGGTTCAGTTCGCGCTCGCGCTCGAAAACCTCGACGTCGAGGTCGCCCGCTGGGAACGGATGGACGCCACGGCGGGAGTTCGCGGGAGCGACACCGGCACGATCACCTTCACCGTCAGCGACCTGACCGTGATGATCAACCTGACCAAGATCGGCAAGAAGCACCGGATCGACGGCTGGCTCGTGCCCGCCGGCGAGTACGGGGTGGAGGTGCGCGTCGCCGAGCACGGGACGAGTTCCACCACCGCCGACGAGGGTGGCCGGTTCGTGCTGGACAACGTTCCTCAGGGAACCACGCAGATCGTGATCCACCTCGGTGACGTGTCCTGCCGGAGGACCGTCGTGACCCCCACAGTGGTGCTCTAACCGGACGGCTGTTCCGTTATGCGGCGCGGGTGTGCTCCCATAGTGCGTGTGCCCGCGCAGCTTCCCGTCGTCGACGCCGTAGTCGAATCGGCGGCCGATCTGCACCGTCGGGCCAGGGTCGCGGCTTCCGGTCATGGGCCGGGTGCGGCGATCAGGTTGCTCCAGCGTGGGTTGGCCCGTCTCGGGCCGGTGGAGGCGGACAGCCCCGGCCGTCTGGAGATCAGGGTCCGGATCCTGGTCAGTCTCGCGGCCGCGGAAGCGGAGATCACGTCGCAAGAGGACGGTTTCGTCCGGCTGAACGAGGCCGAGCGGACACGGCTTCTGCTGCCGGGCGGTGAAGCCCGGCGAGAACTGGGTTTCATCGTCGTGTTGCAGCGCGCGCTGGTGATGATGCGAGTGGGGCGGCTCGACGAATCGCTCGCGCTCTACAACGCGGTGATCCCCCAGCTCGTCGCCGAGGCGGACCGGCACAGCCTCCTGCTGACCCAGACACTGGTGAACCGGGCCTGGCTCCAGCTCCAGAAGACCAATCCCGTAGAAGCGCACCGCGACCTCGTCGACGCGCTGGATCTCGCGGTCGAGCACGAACATCGGGTGCTCGAAGGGAAGATCCGGCACAACCTGGGTGATCACGCCCAGCTGCTCGGTGACATCCCCGAAGCGCTCCGACATTACGAGCAGGCGGCCTCGATCTTCGTCACCGACGGACCCGGCTCCTTGCCACTCGTCCGGCTCGACCAGGCGAAGGCCCTGCTCACCGCCGGGCTCGCGGAGGAGGCGGCGCGGCATCTCGACGAAGCGATCCCCGAACTTCGCCGCAACGGCGCGTTCCATGTCGTCGCCGAAGCGGAGGTCGCGCGAGCAGGGACCGCCATCCTGGAGGGTGACCACGTTCTCGCGAAGAAGCTCGCGACGTCCGCACGGCGGAGCTTCCTGCGGCGCGGCAACCGCCGATGGGCCGAGATCGCGGAGTTGACCAGGCTTCGCGCTGACGCGGTGAAGGTCTTGGCTGACCGGGAGAAGAAACCGTCCGCGAAACTGCTGGGGCAGCTGGCCGATCTCGCCATCCGGCTGGCCGAACTCGGTCTGCGCGACGAAGCGGGCGCGGCCAGGATGTTCGCGGTGCGGCTGCTGATCCGCCGCGACGAGACGGCCGCCGCGGAGGACCTGCTGGCGCAGGTGCCGAAACCGCGGCAGACCACACCGATCGACCACCGGATGCTGTTGCGGCTGTGCCGCGCCGAACTCGCGGTGGCGTCGCACCGGCCGCGGTCGGCGCTCGCCCAGGCGCGGGCCGGGCTGGCGGAACTCGGGCAGATCCGCGACCGCATGGGCGGGCTCGACCTCGTCTGCGGGACGGCGGCGCACGGCGAGGAACTGGGCAAACTCGCGCTGACCCTGGTGCTCAAGAAGGCGAGGCGCAGCGGTGCCGGGGCGAAAAGCCTGTTCGCGTGGCTCGAACGCACACGCGCGCAGGTGTACCGCTACGAACCGCTTCCCGTCATCGAGGACCCCGCGCTCGCCCGCCACATCAACGAAATGCGGCACGTGCAGGGGACGATCCAGGCACGGCGGCTGTCCGGCGAACCGGTCGGGAGTCTCGAGGAACGCTACGACCGCTTGCAGCAGGAAGCGACGCGGCTCGGGTGGTACACCAGCCAATGGGGTCGCCCGCGGCCGGTCTCGGCGCCGGAAGAGGTGGTCGAGCAACTCGGGGACCGCGTGCTGGTCAGCCTGATGGGTTACCGCGACACCTTGTACGCGGTGGTCGTCGACCGCGGCCGGTTCCGGCTCGTGAAGCTGGGTCCGCTCGGGGAGATCGTCGAGACCGCGCGGCAGCTGCACGCGGACCTCGACGCGCTGGCCCCGGACAACCTGCCCGCGCCGCTGGTCGAGGTCGTCACCGGCTCCGCGCGGCGCCGAGCGGACAAATTGGACAAGCTGATCTCCGCGTCGCTGGCGAAGACGTTGGAGAACCGCGAGCTGATCATCGTGCCGATAGGTTCGCTGTACGCGCTGCCTTGGGGTGCTTTGCCGTCACTGCAAGGGCATCCGGTGTCGATCGCGCCATCGGCGACCGCCTGGGTGACCGCGTCCGGACGACGCAGCAAGGGGCCGGTCCTGCTCGCCGGCGGGCCCGGCGTGCCGGGTTCGGTCGGCGAGGTGCGGAACCTGCGGTCGGTGTACCCGCGGGCCCGGCTCGTCGACGGGAAGGACGCGACCAGCGCGGCCGTACTGTCCGCTTTGGACGGTTCCGGGATGGCGCATCTGGTTGCGCACGGCGCGCACGAACCGGCGAACGCGTTGTTCTCGCGGCTGGAACTGGTCGGTGGACCGTTGTACGCGCACGAAACCGCCCGGCTCGCGCATCCGCCGGAACGGGTGGTGCTGGCCGCGTGCGAACTCGCGATGAGTCACATCCGGCCCGGCGAGGAGGCGCTCGGCTTCGCCGGGACGCTGCTCGCCAGCGGCTCGCGGACGGTCATCGGCGCGATCGCGCGGGTCGGCGACAAGGCGGCCGCCGACGCGATGTCCGACCTGCACCGGCGGCTGGCTTCGGGGACTTCGCCCGCTCTGGCGCTCGCCGAGGCGACCGCCGCCGATCCGCTGCGGCGGCCGTTCCTTTGTCTCGGCGCGGGCTGATTCTTTCGGGGCTGTTTCGCGGCCGGGTGTGTCATGAGGGGACGAAATTCGTCCTATGGGGACCCCTCATGACACCGCGGGGAGTTGTCCACAACCACCGTCACCTGTGGACAACCTCGCCGACCAGCCCTTTCCTTCGCCCACCGCCGGTAGACTGGACTCGGGGTCGCCCCCCTTGGGAAGGGCGGGGGTGGGGTCAGGCGCGTTCGGCGTGTTTCACCAAGCGAGTGGCCAGGAGCGAGACCACGGCGCGCAACGCGGCGCAGGCGGCGGCGCCGGTGCCGGGCAGCGATTCGGTGAACCGGCCGGTCCAGCGCAGATCCGTGCCACCGGAAGCGTTCGGCGTGAACGAGACCTCGGCGCGGTAGTCCTTCAGCGGCGCGATGCCCGCGAAGCCGTAGACGTGCTTTCGGTCCTGTTCGTACTCCAGCGTCTCTTCGTGCAGATACACCGGCCACAGGCCGACAGCCCGGACGGCACCCACCCCGTCCTCACCCGGTTCCCGCGCCCAGCGCGAGTGGAACACCACCGGCTTCGCCCATTCCGACCACCGGGAACCGTCGGCTTCCAACGCGAAAAGGGAAGCGGGCGAGGCGCTGCTCGTCCGGTTGATTTCGAAGGAGTACGTCTTGCCCATGTGGCGACGATAACCGCTCCGGACGCGACGGATAAGTCAAGATAGGGGCGTGAGCACCACGCGCCGCGAGATCGCCGCACCGCATTGGCTGGTGCAGCTGCTCCGCAGCACGCCGGTTCCCATCCCGTGGAACATGGTCGCCAGAGCCGTCCTCGCCTTGGCCGTGCCGCTGGCCGTCGGCTACGCGCTCGGCGACATCGGCGTCGGCGCGCTCATCTCCACCGGCGCCCTGCCCACCGTCCTGTCCGAATCCGCGGGCCCGTACCGCTACCGCGCCCGCCGTCTCGGCGGCGCCACCGCGGCCGCCGCCCTCGGTTACTTCGCCGGGCTGATCACCGGCGGCGTCCCGGCCGCCTCCATCCCGGTCGTCGTCGGGGTCGCGGCGGTGTCCGCGCTGATCAGCGCGGCAGGCAGCAACGCCTCGGTCGCCGGGCTGCAGATGTTCGTCTTCTGCGTGCTCGGCACCGGCCAGCACGTGACCGGTCTGCGCGTCGAACTCCTCCTCGGCTACTTCTGCGTCGGCGCCGCCTGGAGCCTGCTCATCGCGCTCGCCACCTGGACCTTCCGCGCGACCAGCCCGGAACGCGGCGCCGTCGCGCACGTCTACGTCGAACTCGCCGCGATGCTGTCCGCGACCGACGAAGCCACCTCCCGTGTCGCGCGCCACCAGCTCACGACCGCGATGAACACCGCGTACGACCGGCTGCTCACCGCGCGGTCCTGGCTCTCGGGCCGCGACGCCACCTACCGCCAGCTGCTCAACCTGCTCTCGGCCAGCACCCCGGCCGTCGAGGCGTCGGTCGCGATGGTCAACGCCGGCCGCCGGGCACCGGACGACGTGATCGACCACTTCATCGCGACGTCGGCCGCCGTGCTCGCGAACCAGCCGCTCCCGGAACCGCCGTCACCGCCGGACGAGGACGTCGACCCGGTCCTCGCCGCGCTCTACGCCGGGCTCGCCAGGATCGGCAAGGGCGACAACCGGAAACGGCGCGAGGTCCAGCCGTGGCACAAACGGCTCCGGAGCTGGGCGGCCTCGCTCATCTCCGGTCCGCTCACCTGGTTCGCCGCGCTCCGCCTCACCCTGTGCGTCGCGATCGCCGAGGTCGTCGCGCTGATCGTTCCGTTCGAACGCTCCTACTGGATCACGCTCACCGTCGGCATCGTCCTCAAACCGGACTTCGGTTCGGTGTTCGGCCGCGCGGTGCTGCGCGGAATCGGCACGGTGATCGGTGTCGGCATCGGCGCGGCCGTGCTCGCCGCCGGCGGCGAGGGCTGGCTGCTGGTACTGCTGATCGCCGTGTTCGCGGGCGGCGTCGCGGTCGGCAAGGTCCGCAACTACGGCATCCTCAGCGCTTTCGTGACGCCGCTGATCATCCTGCAGATGGACCTCGCCAGCACCGGCAGCTGGGACATCGTGCTCGCGCGGCTCGTGGACACCGTGCTGGGCTGCGCGATCGTCCTCGTCTTCGGCTACCTGCTCTGGCCGGGCAGCCGTCGCCCGCAGGTCGGCGGACGACTCGCCGACAGCCTCGACTGCCTGGTGAAATACGTCGACAAGGGTCTCGTGCTCGCGCCATCGGGTGAAGCGCGTCTGGAGCGCTCACGCGCTCGTCGCCGCGCCTACCGCGCGCTGGCCGACTTGCGGACCGCGTTCCAGCAGGTTGTCGTCGAACCCTCCGCGGCTGGTCGGCAAGCGGTCGCCTGGTGGCCGGTGATCGCCGGACTGGAACGCGTCGCGGACGCCGTCACCGAGGTCGGCGTCACCCTCGGCCGTGGCGCCCCCGCCCCGGGCGACGCCGACATCGCCCTCCTGACGGCCGCGCTCGCCGAACTCGCCGCCGCCGTCCGCGAGGAACGGGACCCGGCGGAGATGCCGATGCCCGACAACGAGCGACTGTCCGGCGTGGTCGACCAGATCGGTGCCGCCTTCGACGCCGTGCGCGGTCCCGATCTCGTCGAACGCGCACCGTTACGACTGGTCCGGCGGTTCCTGCCGTACCACCGCCGAGCCTGAGACCCAGCCGAACCACCCGTGCGGGGGAGCGTGAGCATGGTCTCGAACCTATGTTCGAAAAGTGACGCATAATCAGAGCCATGCTCGACACTGGTGACACGATGCCGCCGGGGCCGCGTCACCTTCACATGGTCCGGCCCCACCAGCCCGTTTGGATCGACCTCAGACTGGTTTACCCGGTCGGTACGGCGAAGACCCGCCTTCCCGACGGCCTCGACCTGACCACCACCGTCCCCGGACTGCTGGGGATGTGGCGGGCGACGACGACGGCGCACTGGGTCGGCTGGGTCACCTTCCAGCTCGGCCCGGTCGGCCAGGGTGGCACAACGCATTCACAGTGGGTGCTGGCCGAGGCGCTGCGGCCGCGCGAACAGCGGAACGCATGGTCGGGCAGCTTCCCCTACGAACGGCGTCGCTAGGCGTCCCGTCTCGTGGACGAGGTTGACCTTGGCCCCGACCAGGGGACACCATGGGCCCGTGTCCACCATCTGGGAGTTCGCGCCGCACCGCTCGTCGGGTGAAGGCGTCGCCGCTCTGCTCCTGCGCCGTGGACGGCTGGGCTCTCCGCCCGCGTAACCGCATTTCCAGCGAAGGCCATCCGTGAAGGTGGCCTCTTTCGTCATCCCGGAAATCGGAAACCCTGGAGCCAAGCATGTCCATCGAACTGCCCGACCGTGTCCTCCTCCGCCCGGCGACCGTCCCCGACGGCGGAATCCTCGAAGGGCCCCGCGTACTGCGCCGCCTGCCGGAAGGCGTGGAAGAACGCCCTTACGAACTTTTCGCGCTGCGTCCGCTGGGCCGGGTGATCGGTGCCGAGATCGGCGGCGTCGACCTCGCCCAGCCGCTGACGCCCGCCCTCCAGGCGGAGTTGAACCGCGCGCTGCTGGAGTGGAAGGTGCTGTTCTTCCGCGACCAACGCATCACCACGGCCCACCAGCGCGCCTTCGCCGCCCACTGGGGTGAACTGGAGACGAACCCGTTCATCCCCCAGGGCGAAACCGAGGACACCACCCGCTTCACCCGTTCGGCGACCATGCCCGCGTTCGAGAACATCTGGCACGTCGACGTCACCTTCCGGCCCGCGCCGGCGCTCGGCTCGGTGCTGCGGCTGCTCGAGGTCCCGCCGGTCGGCGGCGACACGATGTGGGCCGACATGGCCGCCGCCTACGACAACCTGCCGGAAAACGTCCGCGCCCGCATCGACGGGCTGAAGGCGGTGCACGACTTCATCCCCGGCTTCGCCCGGTTCTCCGATCCGGAAGCGCTCTCGCGGCACCAGGACGCGTTCCCGCCGGTCGAGCACCCCGTCGTCCGCACGCATCCCGAAACCGGACGGCGCACCCTCTTCGTGAACCAGGCCTTCACGACGCGCATCGTCGGACTCGAACGCGAAGAGAGCGACAGGCTCTTGCGGTACCTGTTCAGCCGCGCGCACATCCCGGAATTCCAGGTGCGCTTCACCTGGCGGCCCGGCTCGGTGGCGTTCTGGGACAACCGCGCCACCCAGCATTACGCCGTCAACGACTACCACCCGTACGCGCGGGTGGCCGAACGTGTCGCCATCGTGGGTGACCGGCCGTTCTGAACGTGTCCCCGCGACGGGTGATCGTCCGGGCGGGTTCACCGGTACCTGTGTGACGATGAGGCCATGGGCATCAACTTCGATGAATTGAAGAACAAGGCCACCGACGCTCTCCGTGAGCACAACGACAAGATCGAGGGCGGCGTGGACAAGGCGGCGGAGTTCGCCAAGTCGAAGTTCTCCGGCCACGACTCCCAGATCGACTCCGGGGTCGAAAAGGCGAAGGGCTTCATCAACAAGTTCGACGACACCCCGGACAACCCGCCTCAGCAGGACCAGCAGCAGCCGCCCCAGGGCCAGTAACCACCGCATTTAGTCCTCTGAATGCGGTCCTTGCACACGCAACTACCGCATTCAGAGGACGAAACGCGTCAGGAGACCTCGCCGACCGCGGTGTCGCCGTCGATCGCCGTGATCCGGCCACCGCGCTCGCCGAGGGCGATCAGGCCGTCGCGGGCGTCCGGGGCGGTCAGGCTGACGCGAACCCCCGCGCGCTCGGCGTCCTTGCTGGCCGCAAGCGCTTGCGCACCCTCGTAGCCGGCATTGACCGTCACCGCGAGCCCGCCTGTCGACGCCAGCGAGCCTCGCGCGGCACCCAGCCGTCCGAGCGCTTCGTCGACGATCGGCAGCAGCGCGTCCCGGTTCCCCTCGGTCATCGCCCGCACCAGCGCCGGGCTCGACCCGGCCACCCGCGTGCCGTCCGTATAGGACCCGGCCGCCAGCGACATCGCCAGCGGCCCGCCCTGCGCGCCGATCGTGGCGAGGATGGCCGCGAAGATATGCGGCAGATGCGAGATCCGCGCGACCGTCTCGTCGTGCGAGTCCGCGGGCAGCGGCACGATGTGCGCGCCGAGGTCCAGCACCAGTCGGGCGACCTCGGCCCACGCCGTCAGATCGGTGTCGTGCTCGACGCCGAGCACCCACGCGGCCCCGCCGAACAGCGCGGGGTTGCTCGCCTTCCAGCCGGACTCCGTGGTCCCGGCCATCGGATGCCCGCCGACGAACCTCGCGTAGGGCACGCGACGGCGGACGCCGTCCAGCACCGAGCCCTTCACGCTGGTGACGTCGGTGAGCACGCAGTGCCCGGCCACCCGCGAAACGGTGCGAAGCACGTCTTCGACCGCGGGCAGCGGCACCGCGAGCACGATCATCGCGTCCCGCTCCGCCGCCTTGCCCAGCGCCGCCTCGACCTGCGTGGTCACGTCGAAACCCGCTCTGCTGGCCGCGTCCGCGTCAGCTTCCGAGGTCGTCGCCCCGAACGTGGTGCGGCCGATGGAATGCGCCGCGCGCAGCAGCGAACCGCCGATCAACCCGAGCCCGATCACGCATACGTCTCGCACAAGTGCTCATCCTGCCACCTGCGAGGCCACTCGTCAGAGAACAGCGGCGAGGCGTGTGCCCTGATCGATGGCCCGTTTGGCGTCCAGTTCCGCCGCGACGTCGGCGCCGCCGATCAGATGCACCGGCAGTCCGGCCGCCCGGAGGTCGTCGGCGAGGTCGCGCACCGGCTCCTGTCCCGCGCAGACGACGACGGTGTCCACATCGAGCACGCGCGGCTTGTCACCGACAGTGATGTGCAGGCCGTCGTCGTCGATCCGGTCGTAGGTGACCCCGGTGAGCTGCTCGACGCGTTTGGCCTTCAGTGCCGCCCGGTGCACCCAGCCACTGGTCTTGCCCAGTCCCGCGCCGATCCCGGACTTCTTGCGCTGCAGCAGGAAGACCTGCCGGGGTGACGGCTCGACCTTCCGCTCGGTGAGGCCGCCCGCTGCCTGCTCGGGATCGGTGACCCCCCATTCGGCCATCCACGCCTCCAGATCGAGCGCCGGGGAGGTGGTGTGCGTCAGGAACTCGCTGACATCCACCCCGATCCCGCCCGCGCCGATCACGGCGACCTTCCCGCCGACCGGTTTCCCGTGCCGGACCACGTCCACATAGGACAGAACCTTCGGGTGGCCGATGCCGGGAAGCGACGGCACGCGCGGTGTCACGCCGGTGGCCAGCACGACCTCGTCGAAGCCCGCGCCGACGAGGTCGGCGGCGGTCGCCCGGGTGCCGAGGCGCACCTTGACGCCGGTGACCTCCAGCCGTCGCGTGTAGTACCGGATGGTCTCCGCGAACTCCTCCTTGCCGGGGATCTTGCGCGCGATCCCGAACTGACCGCCGATCTCGTCGTCGGCCTCGAACAGTTCGACGGCGTGACCCCGTTCGGCGAGGCTGGTCGCGGCCGCGAGCCCGGCGGGACCCGCGCCGACGACGGCGACGCGTTTGGTCTTCCGAGCAGGCGCCAGTGCCAGCGTGGTCTCGTGGCCCGCGCGGGGATTGACCATGCAGGACACCAATTTCCGCTTGAACGCGTGGTCGAGGCACGCCTGGTTGCAGGCGATGCAGGTGTTGATCTCGTCCTCGCGCCCGGTCTCGGCCTTGCGGATCCACTCCGGGTCGGCGAGGAACGGCCGCGCCATCGACACCAGGTCCGCGTCGCCGCCGGCCAGCGCCTCCTCGGCGACCTGCGGCATGTTGATCCGGTTCGACGTGACGACCGGGATCCCCACGTGCGGTTTGAGCTTCCCGGTCACCCACGTGAAGGCCGCGCGCGGCACCGACGTCACGATCGTCGGCACCCGCGCCTCATGCCAGCCGATGCCGGTGTTGATGATCGTCGCGCCCGCCTCTTCGACCTCCTTGGCCAGCGCGACGACGTCTTCCCAGCGTTGGCCGCCTTCGACGAGGTCCAACATGGACAGTCGGTAGATGATGATGAAGTCCTCGCCGACCGCTTCGCGGGTGCGCCGCACGATCTCGACGGCGATCCGGCGACGGTTCTCCGCGCTGCCGCCCCATTTGTCGGTGCGCTTGTTGGTCCGTTCGGCGAGGAACTGGTTGATGAAATAGCCCTCGGAGCCCATGATCTCGACGCCGTCGTAGCCCGCTTCCTTGGCCAGGAAGGCGCAATCGGCGAACGCGCGGATCTGCCGCAGCACGCCGTACCCGGAAAGGGACCTCGGCTTGAACGGGTTGATCGGAGCCTTGATGCTCGACGCGGAAACGCTCAGCGGGTGGTAGGAATACCGGCCCGCGTGCAGGATCTGCAGCGCGATCTTGCCGCCCGCCTCGTGCACCGGATCCGTGAGTTGCTTGTGCGCCTTGGCTTCCGCGCGCGTCGAGAGCTTCGACGCCATCGGCAGGAGCCAGCCTGTCCGGTTCGGCGCGAACCCGCCGGTGACGATCAGCCCGACGCCGCCGCGGGCGCGTTCGGCGTAATACTCGGCCAGTTGCGGGAAATGCGCTTCCTTGTCCTCGAGGCCGGTGTGCATCGAGCCCATGATCACCCTGTTGCGCAGGGTGGTGAAGCCGAGATCGAGAGGGGACAGCAGGTTCGGGTACAGGCTCATCGCTGGTCCTTACGCATCGTGGTGGAATGCCTGGAGGACTTCCTCGAGCCATTCGACATGGCCCTGTTCGGTTCGGATTCCTCCGCGCAGAACGAGAAACTGATGCAACGACTGTCCACTGAGGATGCTCGGGTCGGGGAAGTCGCGCTTCTCGATCAGCAGGTAGGCGTCGAGCCGGGCGGCGTGCGCGTCGCGATGCCGGGTGATCTCGGCGGCGACGACGCCGGGGTCGCCGAGCGTCGCGCCGCGGATCTTGACGGCGAGTTCCCGCGCCGAGGCGGCGGGATCGGGTTCGGCGAGCCAGCGGGCCAGTTCGGCACGGCCCGCGTCACCGACGGTGTAGACCTTCTTGTCGGGCTTCCCGGACTGCGCGACATGGTCGACGGCGATCCAGCCGGCGTCCTCCATCCGCTTGAGGACGCGGTAGATCTGCTGGTGGGTGGCGTTCCACCACAGTCCGATGGACTTCTCGAAGCGACGCGTCAGCTCGTAGCCCGAGCCGGACCGCTCGGACAGCGAAACCAGGATCGCGTGCTCCAGTGCCATGCACCCAGTTTCATATGCACCTAGTTGCATTACAAGGCGACGCGCGTCACAAGTACGTGAAGGCCCCCTTCATGTACCTAGGCGCAATGAAGGGGGCCTTCACGTACTGACGAGCGGGTTACTACGGCTTGCGGGCGATACCGCCGATGACGCGGGATTCCGAAGGCGAGGCCGCGAAGACCGTCTTCTCGTCCGGATGCCAGGCCGGCGCGTAGACCAGGCCCGGCTCCAGCAGCGGCCAGCCGCCGAAGAACCGCCGGAACTCGTCCATCGTGCGCAGGAAACCGGGGTTCGTGGTGGTCTCGTAGTAGTCGAGGATGTCGAGCAGCGCCTGACGTTCCTCGTCGTTGGCCGGGTTCTCGTTGGTCATCTGCGAGAGCACCAGCAGCGATCCCGGCGCGAGCCGGTCGCGGTAGAAGTCCAGCAGCCCGTCCGGGTCCTGCTCGTCCTTGATGAAATGCATGACCGCGTTGATCACCAGCGCGATGGGCTGCCGGACGTCGATGATGCCGGAGTCCATCACCCTGGCCCAGAGGTCCTCGGGGTCGAACAGGTCCGCGGCGATCGCGTGGTGGCGGTCCGGGTCGGCGGTGTCGGCGAGCAGCAGCGTCGAGTGCGCGAGCGCGATCGGCTCGTTGTCGATGTAGAGGACATGCGTGTCCTCCTCGGGACGCGCCTCGTCGGCGACCTCGTGGACGTTGCCGGCGGTCGGCAGGCCGGAGCCGATGTCGACGAACTGCCGGATGCCCAGTTCCGCGCAGTGCCGCACGGCGCGGCCGAGGAACTGCCTGCTGGTCTTGCAGTACTCGCCCATGAGCGGCAGACGTTCGCGCACCTTCTCGGCGAAATTGCGGTCGATGGCGTAGTGCGTGTCGCCGCCGATGAAGTAGTCGTAGACGCGGGCCGCGGACGGCCGGTCCAAGCTGTTCTCGACGGCCTTGAGCGCCGCGTCGTGATCGATCATCGTCATCCCTTTGTCCGCGCCGGAAATTCCATGCTAACCGGCCGGTAGGTAGGCCTCGCGGTAGGCGTTCACGGATTCCGTCAGGCGGTCGAGCTCCGCGCGGGTGCGGGCGAGCCCGGCCGCGTCGAGGCCCATCGCGTCGCCGATGATCTTCGGGATCCCGCTCGCGCGGTCCCTGAGCCGGGCGCCGTCCTCGGTCAGGCTGACGCGAACGGACCGTTCGTCGTCGGCCTGCCGGTCACGCCGGACCAGTCCGGACTTCTCCAGCCGCTTGAGCAGGGGCGAAAGCGTGCCGGAGTCGAGGCTCAGCAGCGTGCCGAGTTCCTTGACCAGCCGCTCGTCCTCTTCCCAGAGCGCGAGCATCACCAGGTACTGGGGATAGGTCAGGCCCAGATCGTCGAGGACCACGCGGTAGAGCGCGGTCACGGCGCGCGATGCCGCGTAGAGCCCGAAGCACAGCTGATCGTCCAGGCACAGCGATCCGGTGTTGTCCGTCGGCATCGGTCCTCCTCGTCCCCATGGTGCGTCGATCATGCCTCAGATCGCTACTTGAGTGGCCTAAATCTCCTTGTGTGCATTTTGGTTGTGCACAACTGAGTTGCGAGCTACCTTCTGTTCATCGACTTCGGCTCCCAGGAGGCAGAAATGACCGCCAACCCGCACAACCTGGCCCTCGAACCGGCCGCGCAGGCCTTCGTGGAAGCCACCGCGAACCCGCCGTTCCTCTTCCAGCTGCCGCCGGAGGAAGGACGCAAGGCCGTCGACGAAGTCCAGGGCGGCGACGTCGAACTGCCCGCCGCGGACGTCGAGACCACGCACGTCGACGGCGTCGAGGTCCGCATCGTCCGGCCGGTGGGCGCCACCGGCACACTGCCGGTGATCGTCTACATCCACGGCGCAGGCTGGGTCTTCGGGAACTTCCACACCCACGAACGCCTGGTCCGCGAACTCGCCGTCGGCACCGGCGCGGCCGTCGTCTTCCCCGAGTACGACCGCTCGCCGGAGGTGCGCTACCCGGTCGCCATCGAGCAGAACTACGCCGTGGCGAAGTGGGTCGCCGAGCACGGCGCCGAAAACGGGCTCGACAGCACGAAGATCGCGATCGCCGGTGACTCCGTCGGCGGGAACATGACGGCCGCGCTCACCCTCATGGCGAAGCAGCGTGGCGATGTCACCTTCCGCCAGCAGGTCCTCTTCTATCCGGTCACCGACGCGAACTTCGACACCGAGTCCTACAAGCAGTTCGCCGACGGCTACTTCCTCGCCCTCGACGGCATGAAGTGGTTCTGGGACCAGTACACGACCGACCCGGCACAGCGCGCCGAAATCACCGCTTCGCCGCTGCGGGCGAGCCTCGACGAGCTGTCCGGCCTGCCGCCCGCGCTGGTGATCACCGGGGAGGCCGACGTCCTGCGCGACGAAGGTGAGGCGTACGCCGCGAAGCTGCGTCAGGCCGGAGTCCCGGTGACGGCGGTGCGGTACCAGGGCATCGTCCACGACTTCGTCATGCTCAACACCCTGCGCGAAACGCACGCCGCGGACGCGGCGATCAACCAGGCGATCGGGGTCCTGCGGAACGCTCTCGAAGACTGAGTGACCGGATCACACTGTTGTCCAGGGTGACACGCGTCACCCTGGACAACACTTTCCGGTGGTCGCACGTCTCTTGATCCGGATGTGGGAGATGCGTCGCGGTGACGCGCCCCGGCGGGGAGGGACACGGCGCCATGGGACTGGGACTGAGTGCCATCCGGCTGGATTCGACGCTGAACCTCGTCATCGTCGTCGTGCTGACGCTGCTCGCGATCATCGCGGTGCCGTTCTTCTGGGAACGCTGGCGCCGCAAGGTGATCGGGCGCAGCACCACGATTCTGGCCGCCGTGGTGCTGATCGTGGTCAGCGCCGGAATGGGCGGGAACATGATCGGCGGATTCTTCCCGACGGTCGGAGCCCTGTTCGGCACCGGTGTGTACTCCGGGGAGACCGTCGACGCCGTCGCGGGCCAGGACGGCGCGGATCTCGACAAGCTGCGCGACGCCGGGGCGATGCGCGCCAAGGAGGGCAGGGGCTCCGTCGTGCACATGACGGTGACCGGCAAGCGCACCGGCCTCACCCGCGACGTCTCGGTCTACTTCCCGCCCCAGTACTACGATCCCGCGTACCGGTCGCTCAAGTTCCCGGTCATCGAATGGATCCCGAACTACCCGTCCGGTCCCGAAGTGGCCACCGGCCCCTACGAACTGCCGGCCAAGCTCGACGCGGCCATCGCGAAGCACGTGCTCCCGCCGACCCTCGTGGTCATCCCGGATCCGACCGGGAAACCGAAGGTCGGCCACGACACCGAATGCATCGACGAGGTCAACGGCACCGCCAACGACACCTACCTGAGCGCCGACATCCGCGACTGGGCGATCGAGAAACTCGGCGCCAACCCGCAGCGGAAGGCGTGGACGATGGCCGGCTGGTCCTCGGGCGGGTACTGCGCGATGAACCTGGTGACCAGGCATCCGCAGTGGTACGGCCAGGCGGCGAGCGTCAGCGGCTACTACAAGGCTTCGGTGGACGCGGAGACGGAAAACCTGTTCAAGGGCAGGCAGGACATCGTCGACGCGAACACGATCACGATCAACCTGCAGAAGCATCCGTCTCCGGTCGACATCCTCGCGATCGCGGGGGACAAGGAAAGTTTCGAGAGCTTCTCGATCGACCAGATCCAGAAGGCCGTCCGCGCTCCCGCGACGCTCTCGTCGTGGCGGATCCCGGACGCCGGGCATAACATGAACACCTTCAAGGCGCAGGTGCCCGACGTGCTGGCGTGGATCGGCGCGCGGACCGTGCCGCCGTGCGCGCCGCAGGACAAGAAGATCGCCACCAACGGTGGGGTCGCTCCGTGGCCCCTGCCCAACACCGGGGCGAAGGGCGCGCTGGTCGACGTCGTCGGGTAGCTAACCGCGTTTGGCGCGGTAAGCCTGGGGATACAGGCGAAGCCGGTCGGGTACTCGCTTCCCGGTCGCCCTCATGACCGCGCCCAGCCGGTGGAGACGGCGCTCGTCTTCGTCTGTCCACTTGAGACTCATCTGCTCACGCAAAGCCTGAGGCAGCAAGCCGATCGCGCACAGCGTCAGGACGTTCCCGCCCGCCGGGCGGACCGGGCGCCACAGGGCTTCCGGCAAGAACCACCACGGCGGCGGGGGAGTGTCCCGCATGGTGATCGAGTGGAGCAGTTCCCGAACGGTGTGGTTGTCTTCGAGACGGTTCGCGACCACGTCGTCGAAGTAGGTCTCGAAGCCTTCGAGATCCGGCGGCAGGTGGTGTTCGCGGAGGCCGAGTAGCAGGCCGAGCCGGTGCCATTCCGTGTAGAAGCGGCTTTTTTCGTTGCGGGACAAGGGTTGCACGAAGACCTCGTGCATACGGACGATCGTCCAGAACGTCGAGCCGTGCACCCATCGGTAGGCCTCGGGGTGCAACGCGTGATAGCGCTCGCCGTGGTGGTCGACGCCTTTGATCGTCTTGTGCAGCTCGCGGAGCCGCTCGGCCTCCGCCTTCGCCTTCGGCCCGCCGAAAACCTGTGACAGCAACGAATCGATGGTCCGATCGAGGCGGCCCCAGGGATCCTCGGTGTAGTTCGAATGGTCGTGGACCCCGGCGCCGACCACCGGATGAGCGACCTGCAACAGGAGCGCCGTCCCGGCGCCGAGCAACAGTCTCCGGTCTCCGACCACTTGCCAGGCAACGGAATCCGGGCCGAGCGGGGTCATGGCGGGCAGGCGGGCTTCGGTGCTCATGACGACCTCCCGAGAGAGTGGCGTACAGCCACTGTCCCACCTTGTTTACAGACCGTCAATAGTGGGTCAGCTTGGCGGCAGTGCCGGGACCAGTGCTTTCACCACTTCGGTCAGCCGTTTACCGCCGCTGGTGTAGGTGGTCGACGACGGTTGCGAAGTCAGCACGACGACGATGTGGCGGTCGTCCTTGCCGACAACCCCGGAGCTGTGCAGGATCCGGCTGCCGCGGCAGCACGCCCAGCCCTGCTTGACCGACCAGGGGAGGTCGCCGACGGCGTCCGGAATGCCGAAGTACTGGCGAATCCCGTCGGAGCCGTTCTCCGTCGCGCCGCTCAACGCGCGCATGATCGTCGCCCGCGAGCCCGCGCTGACCTGTTCCAGCAGGTAGCGGTAGATCTTCGCGATGTCCGCGGCGGTGATCCTGGTGTCGCCCCAGCGGCCGGGATCCTCGGGTGGACGGGTGCCCCTGAGGCCGATTTTGACCGCCCAGCGGGTGACGATGGCGGGGCCGCCGAGCTCGGACCACAGTCTGCTGGCGATTTCGTCGTCACTGACCGAGAGCATCCGCTGCACGGTGCTCGACGGCGTGCCCCCTTTGAGTGCTTCGAGCGCGATGAGGATCTTCACCAGCGACGCCGAGGTATAGGAACGGTCCGGCTGCAGGGAAACCGTGTTCTTCTTGGCGACGCGGTCGTAGACGACCACGCTCACCTGGCCGCCGGGGACGAGTGCCGTGAGGGTCTTCGGGTCGATGTCGGCCGGCTTGCCGGCCTCCGCCGAGGCCGGCTGGTCCGGCTGGTCCGGCGGGGTCGAGGGCGGCGAGTCCGGGGGCTCGGCGGCCTCCGATTCGACGGTCATCGCCGCGGCTCCCGATGCCGCCGCGACCACCGTCGTGTCGGGCCTCGACGGCGGAACCAACAGCATCGCGAGGATGGCCCCCAGGCACAGCCCCACCAGAAGGAAGACTCCGCTCACCTTGCCCACACGACTTGTTGGCCGATTCACCCGTTCGTGTTCACGGTTGAGGCATTTGTGTGACGTGAGTCTCGTTTGACCACGGGTTCTGTAACCCCTTGAACGCGTGGCGTCGCCGAGGAGCGTCTTTCCGGTTTGTCCGGGACGCCCCGGGGGTACCTGGCCTCCAGCGTGACTTCAGGTCGCCAACTCTGGAAGGCGGAGCAATGGCACGTACACAACGCGCTCGTATTCGGACGGCCGGGCTCCAGCCCGCGCAGGTCCTGGCCGGGCTGGCGAGCCTGGCCTTCCTGGTGTTCGGGATCGTGGGCTTCACCCGGACCGGATTCGCCGATTTCGCCGGTCGCAGCGACGCGACCGTCCTCGGTTTCTCGGTGAATCCCCTCTACAACCTCGGATTCGTCCTGCTGGGCCTGGTCGGTCTGCTGCTGACCTTCGGTTCGGGACGATCGCGGGTCTTCGGTTTCCTGACCTTCGTCGCCTTCGGGGCGCTGTTCGTCTGGGGTCTCATGATCACCGGGACCGTTTCGACGAACCCCGTTTCAGCGGCGGGTAACCCGTTCAACCTCAACGGGCCGGACAACTGGCTGCACCTCGGCCTCGCCGCGCTCGGTCTGGTGATCGCGTTCCTGCCCGCGCGGCACAAGGTGCTGCTGCCGGAGGACGAAGAGGAAACCGTGGTCGTGGACCGGGCCGACAGCGCCACGGCCGTCGACCCCGTCCGGGACGGTTCGCGGTTGCCGAAGCATGAAAAGGGCCCGACCGTCGCTCGTGAAGAGCGACCGCCGGGCCTGGCCCACTAGGTCTTCGGCGGCTCAGTAGCCGGACTCGGAACCACCGGACTCGGCGGGAGCGCCTTCCTCCTTCTTGGGGGCGGCGTTCCCGCTCTGGGCCGCCTTGTCCTTCACCGGCGCGCTGCTCTTGCACCCGGCGGGCTCGATGACGAACCAGGTGCCGCCGACGCCGTGCCCGTTCGCCTCACCCGCGTTGGCGTCCTTGGCGTAGCGGTAAACGGCCCAGCCGCCGACGGTGACCTGCGTGGTGCCGTCCGCGCGCTTCACAGTGCCGAGCAGTTTGGCGTCGATGCCTTCGAGCTGGACGTCGCCCTCGGCGAGCACCGGCGGCCATGCCTTCGCGCAGTCACCGTTGCAGGTCGGCTGCTTGTTCTTCTTGTCCTTGGTGAACATGTAGAGGGTGAAGCCGTCCTTGTCCACAATGGCCGGTCCGATGCCGTCGACATTGCTCGCGACCAGCTTCGTGGCACCTTCCGCCTTTTGCTCGGCCGGAGCCTCCTTTGCCGCCTGCCCTGCCTTGCCGCCCTTGGTGTTCGCGGCGTACCAGGTGCTTCCGACGCCCTGCCCCTTCGTCTCTCCCGCCTTGACGTCCTTGGCGTAGCGGTAGAGCGCCCAGCCGCCGACAGTGACCTGCTTGCGGCCGTCGGCGCGGGTCAGTTCGCCGACCAGTGCCTGGTCCACGCCTTCGATCTGCACGTCGCCCTCGGCGAGCACCGGCGGCCATGCCTTCGCGCAGTCACCGTCGCAATTGGACTTCGGCGGTTTCGCGCTGTCCTTGTCGAAGCGGTACAAGGTGAACCCGTCCTTGTCGACGAGCACCTGGCCGAGATCCCCGGCTTCGGCCACGGCCACCTTGGTCTCACCCTTGGCCGCGGGGGCGTTCCCGCCCGCCCCGGCCACTGCGGCGGCCGGCGCGACGGCGGGCGAAGTGGCCTCGTTGCCACCCGAGCAGGCCGACAGCAGCGCCAGGCCCGCGGCCGCAGACGCCGTTGCGACGACGAAACGCTTGCGAAGCATGGGATTTCTCCTTGTTCGTAGGGGTTCCGCGGCTTGGCGCGGTGAGCTTGTATCCCCTACACGGGCCCCTCGCGGGACCGGTTCAAGAAGTTCCCGGATTTTCTTCGCGGACTTCCAGCGCGGCGTCCGTCAGCGCGGCGGCTGACCCGGTGTAGTTCGCGGGATCCAGCAGGTCGGCGAGGGATTCCGCGGGAAGGACTCCGGTTATCTCCGGCAGCTCGGAAAGGACCGCGCCGAGTGGCCGATCCTGCTCCAGGGCGAGTTTGGCCGCCTGCCCGAGGACGTCCTTGGCCCGCGCCTTGCCCAGCAGCGGAGCGAGAACGGTCGAAAGCCGTTCGGAGACGATCTGGCCGTGCGTGAGGCCGAGGTTGTCGCGCATGCGGCCGTCGTCGACGACCAGGCCGCGGGCGAGTTCGGCCGCGGTGTGCGCGGCGCCGCCGGTCAGGCGCAGGCATTCGCGCAGCAGTTGCCACTCGGCGTGCCACGCGCCCGCGGACCGTTCGTCCTCGGAGATCAGGGCCTGGGTGACGCCGGTGGCCAGCGCCGGCACCTGGAGCGCGGCCGACCGGATCAGCGTCGCCAGCACCGGATTGCGTTTGTGCGGCATCGCCGAAGAACCGCCACGGCCCTCACCCGCGGGTTCGCTGACCTCGCCGACCTCGGTACGCGTCAGGAACTGGACGTCGACCGCGATCTTCCCGAGCGCGGCGGCGGTGAACGAGAGCGCGGCCGCGAGGTCGGCCGTCGGGGTGCGAAGGGTGTGCCACGGGAGCGTCGTCTCGGCGAGTCCGGTCTCTTCGGCGAAGGCCGTCTGCAGCCGCTGCGGATAGCCGTCGGGCAACTTGGCGAGGCGCGCGTACTCGGCGTACGCGGCCCGCGTCCCGGCCGCTCCGCCGAGCGAGACCGGCAGGACGACGCGGTTCAACCTGTCGAGCGCGTCAAGCATCAGCTGACGCCATCCCGCCGCCTTGAGCCCGAACGTCGTCGGAACGGCGTGGGCGGTGAGGGTCCGGCCCGGCATGATCGTGTCGCGATGCGCGCGGGCGAGTTCGCGTAGCGCGTCCGCCGTCGTCTCGAGGTCGGCCGTGAGGATCTCTCGTGTCCGCGCGGCGACCAGCATCATCGCGGTGTCGAAGATGTCCTGACTGGTCGAGCCGCGATGGACGTACTCCGAACCGGCGGCCGCGGTCAGTTCCTTGATCAGCCCCACGACCGGATTCGCCGTCTCACGCGCCGCCCTCGCCAACGCGACCACATCGATCTCGGCAGACGCGGCCGCTTCGGTGATCGCGTCCGCGGCGGCCGCCGGGATCAGCCCGGTGCGCGCCTGCGCCCTGGCGAGCGCGGCCTCGGTGTCGAGCAGGGCCCGCACCCAGGCGAGATCCCCCGTCGCCGCCTCGGCGGGCGTGCCCGCGCGGACCGGGGAAAGGAGGCCGGAATCGGGATCGGCGTTCATCGGCCCAGCATCGCACCCCCGTCCATCAGTGGCCTGTCCTCCCGTCGATGCGCTCGCGCAGCAGGTCGGCATGACCGTTGTGGCGCGCGTACTCGGCGATGTGGTTGACCAGCAGCCACCGCAGCGAGAACGGCTCACCGTCGCGGCGCCTCTCGCCCGTGTCGTCGAGCGAGGCCCCCGCGACGATCTCCCTGGACCGCGCGCACTCCTCGCGCCACGCCGCCCACGCGGCCTCGATGTCGCCGTCGGTGTCGTCGAAGTCCTGCTCGGGCCGCTCGTCGGAGTAATAGAGCAGAGGGACGTCCTCGCCCGCGAACTGGATGCGGAACCACCAGCGCTCGGTGCCGGTGAGGTGCCTGAGCAGCCCATGGAGCGACAAGGTCGACGGCTCCGTGGACCGCAGGGCCAGCTGGTCCGGTGTCAAGCCCTGGCATTTCAGCTCGAAGGTGCGACGATGCCAGTCGAGGAGGGACGTCAAGATCTCCCGCTCGCTCGCCGTGCGCGACACCTCCGGCCTGTCACCGGACCAGGCGGGCGAGTAGTTCTCCTCGGGGATCGTGTCCATGCTCCCGACCATGACAGACACCCCCGACAATTCCGTGGCGCCGGAGCTGCCGCCCCGCCATCCTGGTGGTCGGCGGCGGTCTACTAGACTCAGCCGCACGGGCCGTTAGCTCAATTGGTAGAGCTGCGGACTTTTAATCCGTAGGTTCTGGGTTCGAGCCCCAGGCGGCCCACTCTTTCGCCTGGTCCACGCGTTGTGGACAGCCAAGACCAAGATCATCTCCCCGGTTTATCCCCGGTTTTGGGGCGAACGGGTTTATCCAAGAGCCCTTCCAGGGCCTTCGCCGTCGCCGGGTCGACAGTCTTCCGCTCCAGGTAGTTGTCCTGCGTCATCGACACCCGCGAGTGGCCGAGCTGGTCCGCGATCAGCCTCGTCGGCACCCCCGCGTCGTCCAGCGCGGTCGCGGTCGTCTTCCGGAAGGTGTGCGAGGTGACCCAGAGGAAGTGGTCACCACCGCGGATTTCCCGGATGACCCGCAGGACGTTGTTCGGGTCGCGCATCCCGCCGGTCGAGCTGGGGAAGATGGGGCCAGACGCCGCCGCCCGCCTCGTCAGCAGCTCCACCGCCCACGAGGGGAGCGGGAGCGCGCGCTTGCTCGACTCGCTCTTCGGACGCGGCTTACGGAGCAGCCCTTGCCCCTTGATCCGGACCACCGTGTGCGTGATGTCGACCGTGCCCGCCACCAGGTCGACGTCCTCCCAGTACGTCGCGAGCGCTTCACCGACCCGGACACCGGTCGCCATCATGAACCGAGACAAGTCGGGCAGGTCCCAGCGCACCGCCTTCTCGTTCGCCTCCAGTCGTGCCAACCACCCAGCGCGCTCATCCGCGTCCAGCGCGCGAGGCTTCTTCTTCGCCGTCGGGATGCGCCGGGTGTCCCGAGTCGGGTTGCCGTCGATCGCGTCGTACCGAGCCGCCAGCCCGAGCATTCCCGAAAGGACGGTCCGCGCCGTCTTCGCCGTCGACGCCCCGACGTTGCGCTGAAGAGCCCCTAGGAAGCGATCCAGCCGCATCACGGTGGCTTCCCGAACGCGCAACTCCCCGAGGCCGGGCACGACGTGAGCATTCAGGACCGATTCGTAGGCGGTTTCGGTGGTCGGCGACTTCTTGCCGTCCTCGACGTCCTGCCGCACCTGGTCCATCCAGACTTCAGCCAGGACCTTCAGGTGCGTCTCCCGCGTGATCTCGCCAGTCGTCGACCCAGTCCACTCGCGAAAGACGTCCTTGAGCCGCTGCGCAGCCTTGCCTTTTGTCTTCCCAGTCCGCTCGACCTCCCGCGTGTTGCCGTCGAAGTCGCGGAACAGCGCACGAGCCCGGTACCCGCCCGGAACAGGCGAATACCGGATCTCCCCGTACGTTCCGATCTCCAGTTGAGGCCGAGGCATCAGGCCACCTCGACGGCCAGCTGATCGACCCACGCCCGGACGTCCTCGGGGCGGTACCGCACGTATCGGCCCATACGGCGGCCAGCGGGGCCGTAACCCTTGCTGCGCCACTGGTACAGCGTCCCGACAGGAACGCCGAGATAGGCCGAGACGTCTTCCACTGTCCAGAGTGGATCGATGTCGTGCACGTTGTTCATGTGATCCCCCTTAGGCCGCGAGTGGAGTTGCCGAAAGATTTGGCGGACTCTGCGCGGCGAGTAGTGCCTTGTCGTACTCGGCTTTCCAAGTGATGCGTTCGGAGATGGCGTGCATGACTAGGTGGTCCCGAGGTGGCACGGACGGGTCGCCGGAGTCGACCTTGCGCCAGACCAGCCGCGCCGGGTCGGGTGTGGGTTTCTCGATCCCGACCGCCGCCAGCGCCTCCAGGACGAACGCCTTTCGGTCGGCCTTGTGGTCGACGAGCGTCTTCCCGGACCACTTCCGGGACACCAGCACTCGACGCCCCGGCAGGCCGAGCGTGGTCCGCCGATGCGCCCGCCCCTTGCAGTGCCCTGGGGTGGTCTTTCCGTTGGCGCCCTTGGGATTGATGCCATACAGCAGCCACACCGCGCACCGAGGCGAGCAGGGTGTCACCGACAGCTCCGCGTGCAACCGATCGTGGTGATCCCTCTGCCGCGTCGTGTCGGCTTCCACGACCTCACCCGTGGACTTGGTGAGGTACTTGGTCAGGTAGCCGATGTGCCGTCCCGCTTCTTCGGAGCCGCCGAGGATGCCCTTCGAGTGGACCTGTCGTCCGAAGGTGACCACGTGCGCCGGATCCTCCACGGCCTCTACTGCGTCGTCCCAGTCGGTCAGCGGCTCTCGCGTGTCCGGGTCGACGAACACTCTGCGGTCGCCGTCCCAGAGCGGCATCCGGTCGACGTAGACGACCTGGTCATGGTTGGGCCACCAGACCTGGTGATAGGTCGCTTCGGTGACCTGCCGAATCACATCGTGCGGCACCGAACCCCGAATTGCCGCGTGCAGGTGAGGAGCCGCCCGCCGCTGCGGTTCCACGGTCGCGAAGTACTGCGCGTTCCAGCCGACCACGCGCCGGAGGTTCTGCCACCACCGATCCACTAGTTCGGAGAAGTGGACCGCGTCCCGAGCGGCCCGCCGGTAGTCGTACGACGCGGGGTCGACCGGGGCACCATCGGAGCGGACCGGGCCGTAGGTGTCGCAGGTGAGCGTGACGAACATCGACGGCCGGAACCTGCCCGCGTACTCCCGTCCGACCGTCGTCTTGGCAACCTTGCGACGAGGGAGGTTCGGCGCGTCCTGCCGCCGTTTCGTCGAGCGCTTCACCGCCTTCTTGGTGGGCAGGTCGATCGACGGGAGGCGGCCACGCATCCCGAGTTGCCGAAGTTCGTCGTCGACTCCCTGGATCTCCTCCCGCAGCTCGTCGGCTTCGGCCTGGTTCGTCTCTTGCCGGTAAGCGGCGACGAGGTCAGCCCGGAACGCCAGCAGCTCGGTTTGGGTCTCGGAGGGTGGCTCCGGGGTGAAGTCCGGTTCGGTCTCCATGTGCCAGCCCTCGCGGCACTGGACCTGTCGCAGCGCCTTGGCCTTGCGAGCACACGGGAGGCAGACCGATTCGACGGTCGAGCCGCAGGGAACGGGGACGTAGCGAAGCTCTCCGGTGTCGGTGTCGCCGACTTCCATCGTGAACGGCCGGACACAGACGCCGTGCTTCTCAGCGGTCGCTTTCACCACGTCGGAGGCGAGGGGTTCGCGCATCCGGGCGGCCCGGGTTTTGGCCGGCGGGGTCACCGCGGCTTCCTTGGTGCCTGTCACGCCGCCACCTCCCCAGGGCTGTTCCACTGCCGCAGGACGAACACCGGCATGTCCTGCCGTATCCCCGCAGGCAGGTCCGGGAAGGTCGCTTCGTCGAACCAGACGCCGCCGTAGACGACGACCGGGATGCCGCAGGGAGTCCGGCCACTGAGTTCCAGGTGCACCGAGCCGCCGCCCGCAGGACGCCACAGCGAGGCAGTCACGTCGTCGAGCGAGGCAGCCCAAGTGAGTAGGCCACGCGCGACGTCCTCCAGGCGGTCGGAGTCGAGTTGCACCGTGATCGGATCAGGACTCACTCCGACCCGGACCGAGGCGGCCGGAGGGAGCGCGAACGAGTCGAGGTGATCGCGGATCGCGTCGAGGAAGACCATCAGCCGGTTCATGCCGCCCTCCTCTCGGGGACGACGTGCGCGCCGCCGTTGGTCACGTAGGTCTCCAGGGCTTTGATCTCTTCGTCGGCGACCCAACCGGCCCGGACGCGCAGGGGTTCGCGGACGCCTTCGCCCCAGACGTAGCCGACACCGGCTTCGGAATCACCGATCCGGTTCGCCCACGCGCCCCGTTCGTACGCGCCGTCGCCGAGGACCATCCCGACATGCGTCTTCGAGGTCACCCGCAGGCACACGCGGCGCGGGAACAGCTCCCGAACCGGGACGGTGTCCTTCGTGGGTTCCTGCACATATCCGCGCACCGTGATGCCCAGGGCCCGCCCCTGCGTGGTGAGGAGCGCGACCTTCTCCACGATCGCGTCGCGGGTCTTGCGGTCGGTGTACTTGGTCAGCGCGCCGATCTCGTCGAACTCCAGAACCTCTAGCGGATGCTCGACACTGATCGGGATCATCCGCACGCGTCCCGCGAACTCGTGCTTCCGGGCTTCCATCTCCTCAAGCAGGCCGTCGAGGAGTTCGAGCGCCTGCTTCCCGGTCACCGCGTACCGGGCGAAGATCCCGCGTCCGTAGGCGAGTTCCATCCCCTTCGGGTCGATGCCAGAGACCCTGACCACGCCGGAGCGAATCGCGGGTGCTGCTGAGACCAGCGGGCACCACATGACTGAGTTCTTGCCGGAGCCGGTCGCGCCAGCGGTCAGGCAGTGCGCACCGGAGCCGACCAGCGGTACCCGCCAGTCCGAGCCGTACTCCGTGGTCCCGGACCACACATGCCGCAGATCCACGCCGAGCCCATCGGGTGCTACCAGGTCAGGAACCGGCAGGGAGGTCACCGCGGATTTGAGTAGGTCACGGCGCTGGAAGTCGATGGAGACCACGTTGGGCTCCAGTTCCCGCACCTGGCAGCGCTTGACCTTGCGCGCCACCGCCAGCGCCCGCGCGGCCTCGTCGAAGTCCTCGGGCTTCTGCCCCGGAACGAGCTGCACCCGCACCTCATCCCAGGACGGTCCCGACCGGACCTTGAGCACCTTCGGCACCTGCGCGGCCCGGGATGCCGAAGCGGCCTTGCGGGACAGCAAACGTCGACGGCCGACCAGGTTCACCGTCACTTCCACCGGCAGCGTCTCGTCCCGGGTGCTCAGCCCGCAGGCGTGCAGCCAGGCCGGGAGCTTGCGCGCGTAGACCGCCCAGCGCATCCACCAGGAGCGCAGGAACCGGCCGCAGTGGTGGTCATAGGACACAACATCGATCAGCCGCCACGACCCCAGCACGACCACGACCGAGCCCGTCGCGACCGCCAGCGACAGCCACCCGAGCCACTGCCACCACACCATGATCGCTACCACGGTGAGGCTGGTCCGCCAGCGCGTGATGACTTGCTTTCCCAGCCACAGCAACGATTTCAGCAGCCACCAGAGGGCGATGAAGACCAGTGCGGCCGCCGCCAGTACTTCCAGGATCGTGGCGAGCGCGCGGCCGAGCTTGTGCAGCAGCCACACCACCACGCCGAGCACTCCGCCGCCGATGAGAAGGAAGCCGATCCCGTTCGTGTTCATCGGCGACCACCGCCGGTGAGGTCCAGCGGCAGCATTCCCCGACAGGGAGCGCATTCCGTCTCGCCGGGCAGCAGCTTGGCGAACCGTTTGCAGACTGTGCAGCGCGTTCGGGTGACCCCGTCTAGCGGTCGCTTGTTGCCATCGTTTAGCGTTGTCATTGTTCACTTCCAGAGGTTGTGGACAGCGCAGGAGCGGCAAGGTTGGTAGCCGGATTCCGCTTCTGCGCCTTACAGGACAAGAAAAGCGTGTGAGGACGTGTTTGTACGCCGCACGTCCCCACGTGCGTTTTTCGCTCTGTCATTCAGTTTTCAGCTGGCTTGTGACTTCTCCTTCTGGATCTGCGCGGCCACCTCCTCTGCCTTGCGTTCCTCGTAGCCCACCCAGTAACGGAGTTCGTGGTGGTGAGCCCGGTCCACATCGGACACGGCCCGGTACATGCGCGCGTTGGCCTGATGGAACTTCAGCCAGGTCGTCAGATTCGACCCCGGCTTCGGACGATGAGCCGAGGCGACCAGGTGCGCGTCCGCCAATGTCTGTGGCTCATTCCGGCCCGGTGTCGTCATCACGCACCGCCTTGTGCTTGTCGAGGAACACGGCCAGTTCGTCCGCGCTGTCGCGGATTTGGCGAAGGAGACGGATGAACTCCGGCCACACGGCCGGATCGGACGGCGGCAGAATCGCCAGGCTGTCCGGATCCAGGTAGATCACCAAGGCCGGGTTCGCCGAACCATTGCCCTGCATCCCCGCGACCGCCTGCGGCCCCGGCTTCCACATCGCGTTGAACGCCACGGACCTGCCCTTCCTCGCTGTAAGCGCGCCTCTCCCAGGACCGCGCGTTCTCTTCGAAACCTTCTGCCGCAGCACTTACGGCCGCGAGAACCCACCACGGCAACTGCCCATGAGCGGCCACGTCCCGCCAGGACGCCGCCACCGCCACCGAGGCGACGGCCAGGTCATGAGCCGCCAAAGCATCAACGCCAGGCGCCGTCCGTGCCGTCAGCGCGCTGTAGTGGCGGTAGGCCATCTCCCACGCCTGGACCAGGTGCGGAGGAACCACGGCCACACGGTGGCTCCCCGGCACCCCGCCCGGCATCACGCAGCCTTGGGCGTTGACTCGGCAGCGCCCGAGGTCCGCGACGACTTCGACGCCCCGCCCGAAGCCGCAGCCTTGAAGCCGGTCGCGCGGAACGTGTAGGACTGGTACTTGAACTCGCCCTGGCCAGCCACCTTCGGCTCAGCCGTCAGGCCCTCCAGCTCGATCGGCCGCATACCCGGCAGCACTTCCGACGTGGTCGGCACCGGCTGCACATCGGCCAGCAACGTGATCTCAAACGACGCGCGCTTCGCCTTGACCTCGTCCGGGTCGGTCACCGTGACCTTCCACTGACGCTTGCCCGTCACCTCGTCGACCCGCTGCCGGGCCGGGCGACCCGCAGCCCGGTCCTCCCGGGACTGGTACTCGTTGTCCGGCGACACCTCACCGACCATGACCAAGCCCTGTCCGAACGCCTCGTCGAAGTCGATGGGGAACCGGAAACCCTTGTAGATAGCCATTTTTTGCTCCTAAGTGCGTGTGATCAGTCGTTCTTGCGCGTGACGGCGTCATCGGCAGCGTCGGACCATTGGTCGTGGAAGGAGGAGGAATGCGAGCGCGTGCGGTGCTGGGTTTCGCACCATTCGCTGAACTCGCTGGCAGCGGCCGCGAGACTCTGCGCGAACCGTGCAGTGTCCATCAGGCCGCCGATACGGGCGGGCACCTGGACGATGAAGGAGGTTTCTTCGCTTCCGGCGACGAGCTGACGAACGCCAGGAGAGGGTGAAACCACCGCCGCGCCGTAGCCGACGAGGGGCTGAATCACCACGTGAATGCCCATGTGTGCTCTCCCGATGTCTCGGTCTCGGCGAGCCCGATTGGGCGCGCTGGACACAGGAGACACCCAGTGAGCAGCCTCACCCCGGACAAACTGTCCGGGTAGGTACTAGCGGGAGAGAGGAACGGCCTCGTTCACCGCGGAAAGCACCGCTGACCAGGGCAGCTTCCGGCCCGGGGCGCTCCGCGGTTCATGCAGCGGCCACACATCGTCGCCGTACACGAGACGCACGCCAGCACGCCGCAGCGCGTCGATGTGGGTGTCCCAGGACGGGTGACGAGCGTGCGCGGCGTTCACGCGCGGGAAGACGACGACCGGCAGGTTGAGCGTGCCGATGGCCTCGTTGACCTGCGTCAGAGCTTGATTGTCGGCGATACCCATCGCGAGTTTGGCGACCATGTTCGCCGAGGCGGGCGCGACCAGGTAGCAGTCCGGCGCCGGATGCGGGCTGGTTTCGGCCGGCGTGCGTGGCTCAACCCGGACCGGGAAACCGGTGGCCTTCTCGATCTCGGCGCGGCCGCCGTTCTCGTCCAGCCAACGGCCCGCCGTCGGGGTCAGGGTCACCGCGACCGTCCAGCCGTCCTCTTGGAGAGGCCGGATCACGCGCGGAAGAAGGTCTTCAACACCACCAGCACCCGAGCCGACCAGGCCCAGAACACGCGACGCCACCCGACCTACCTCACCGCGCCGCAGCGCTCAGCCAATGCCAACAAGGGCGAGGACTTCTTACCAGCCGTCGCCGGTGCGCGGCGATACATCGACCGCACGACCTCCCGCACCGCCGTACTGTGCCGGACGATCCCCGGAGCCTTCTGCTCCGCCGTCAGCAACGCCGACAACGCCTCATCATCCTTCGCGACCAGGCTCAACGCCCGCGCAAAGTCGATCAGATGCGTGACCTGCCGCTCCACCGGCAGATGGTCGACGCTGATCCTCGGAGCCGACTCGATCACCTGCGAAATATCGCCCAAATCCAGAGCGGCCGACAACCTGTGCAGCTCGACATTGGCCGGGCCGAAGCCTGTCTGCCAGTGGTTGGCGTCCACGCCGAGCTGATCGGCCGCACGACCCGCGTGGGACAGCAGCTCGTTGGCCGTCGACCGGTCCTGCTGCCGAGCAGCGGCGACGGCCGTCCGCAGGTAGAGCATCCCGTACAGGCTCAGCGCGGCCGGATCACCGTCACGCATCCTCGGGACCAGCCACTTCGCGGCCACGTCCCCCAGCTCAAGCGCGTCATCGAACCGGCCGACCGCCAGCAACGCGTGAGTGCCCGACCGGGCGGCCGACGCCAGCACCAGCGGGTCGTCTGCCTCGTCGGCTGCCTGCATGGCGCGCTCTGCCGCGATCCACGCGAGGTCGGCTTCACCGATCTTGCTCAGCGTGGTGGCTGCCAGGTGGTGGACGCGGGCCGACACCGCCGCACAGGCCCGCCGGTAGGCGGCGTCATTAGCAGAGGCGGACTCCATGCCTTGGCTGGTCTTGATCAGGCCTGGCAGCGCGGCGACGACGCGGCCGAGGTCGCCCTTCTGATAGCTGGACCAGGCACCCTCCACCAGTTGAGCCACCGGGGCCGGGTCGATGTACTCCGGCGACATGGCCGAGGAGAACAGAGTGCGGGAGAGGCGTCGAGGAGCCATGAGGGCGTCTCGGATGGCCGGGACGTCGTCGTTCTTGTCCTCGTCCTCCATGAGCACGGGTTCGCCGAGGAGGTCTCCCAGCGTCACCCGCAGGCCCCGCGCGACGTCGGCCAGCACGTCCAGGCGCCGGATCTCGCGTTCGCCGCGCTCGATCTTGCTCAGCCAGTCCTCAGTACGGCCCACCAAGTCAGCAAGAACCGCCTGCGACAGACCACGCCGCCGCCGGTAGAAGGCAATACGCTCCCCGATGCTGAGCTGATCACCCGCGCCACGCATACCTTCAGGTTAACAGCGTTCCAAGTGCTTCACCCGAGGCAAACGTGATCTCTTACTGCGGACGCTATTCGTCTTACGATGCGTGAGCCGTCGGCGACGTGTCTGAAATATGGTTCCTGCCCTGTCGAGGAGCATATTTCTCGAATGTCGGGGTTCCGACGGGAAGTCCAACGCGCATCATAAATCGGGCGTAGTTTTGACTTAAGTGTTCTTTGTATGGAGAGTTCAAACGTAGACGATCGCAGTCTTCCGCAGAGAAGGATAGTGCATCTGCTTTAGGTAAGACATGGAGATCTCGAAAACTTGCTATGGACCAAGGGAAACCCTGAACCTCGGAATGTTCATGCAAGAGAAAAAACCCGGAAACCTGTCCTTGCATCAACTTCTTGCGCCATTTCGCGCTCTTGGCGTCGGGATACCGGTCCGCGAAGTTGTCGTACGCGTCAAGCTCGGCAACTAGTACTGAGCTTTGTGTGGGTTTCGGTATATCGCAGGACTGCGTTAAAACAACAACGTCTGCTGTGATAATTCTCGCCTTGGCAGTTGGCTCGCCAGAATTTGAAACGGTGATTCCTTGAAACTGGGCCAGTGGATATTCTCTAAGAATATCGCCCTGCTCTAGTTGGTCGGCGGAATCGAGCGTTTTCCCGTTTACGACGCTGTACCAGTACTTTTCCGATTCCATCCCCTAAGCCTCCCAGTCAAGATCAAGAGAATCGAAGCTCATTGAGCTTCCATTTCCGGCGAAGGAGACTTGAGCACGCACTTCTGTCCAGTCAGAGTCGTCTCTCAGGGCGACGTCAACCTCCTCTTCGTAGTCGTCCTCAAACTCATCACGATGAACAAAGACCAGGACTTTTCCTGAAAATCTACTTCCAGTATCCGGTTCGTTCAAAAGAATTGAACTGCTGGACGTTGAGCCGTACCCGCTATCTTCGAGAGTTAGAGCATGTGAGACGCGTCCAGGTTCGACTGAGCGGACCGGGACAACTGTCGTCGCAGGGACTGCTCCGAAGATTGCAGGCACAGTACTGGCGAAAGATAAGGCGTAGGGCGCAACCTTGCCTGCGCCAAATCGTGAAAGCTTGGTCATTTGAACAGCTCCCGAGTATTTGGCGTAATCAAAGTTTCAAACTCAGCGTTTTCATAAACTTTGAGTTCATTCGCTATCTTGAGTGCATCCTCGTACTGCCACCCTGTCGGGTTTTCGCGGTAGATCTCCAAGTCTAGTAGAAATGTTGCCCTTGTCTCGGGGGAATCATCTTGGACTGATCCAAAAGTAACGATCGCAGTAGCGTCGCGGTCGACAAGAAAAGATTCAACGCGATATAAGAAGGCTGATATTGCGGCTTTGTCTGATTGGAAGGCATTCACTGGAATATTGAAGTAATCGAGCAATTCTAGCTCGCCATTTTCGATCGGCAGAACGATCCTGTTGATGTACCTGATTGCAACTCGGCGAACCGGTTGTATCAAATCGGCTTCGTCCAAGGCGGCGCATGCCCCGCGTGCTCGATCTGAAAGCGACTCCCAGCGTTCGTAGGGGGCTAACGAATTAACGCTGAATGACTGCGAGTCCAGTAAGAGTATTCGCGATCCAGAGGAATCTTTAAAGACTGCGCGAACTGGTCCCTTATTTAGGCTGAAGCCAGCCGTTCCGGTGTCGCCTGGCGTTATGTCGACTGATGCTTGAATTTGCTCTTGTTGTTCCGGATCGGTCGGGTAGGTCTTCTGAATCCGCTGATAGATTAGTCCAGGAGTTGCCATGTTCCAGCTCAAGGGCTTGGAGAACGTGAAGTGGCACAGGGCCTCTTGGATTGGAGGCTTGTCGTACTCGCGCCGTACGCCGTCCACTGGGACCATCCGTTCTCTGCTTGCTCGGCTAGTCAGCATGTTGATTGTCCCGCACAGTAGCCTGCACCTCTAGTGCCTTCAGTCGCGCGACACCGTTCAACCGCATAACGTTGTTCCTTGTGTTTGCCGAACTCAGCTCTATGGGATCAAGGGCGCGCCGCCGCCGGGCGGCGCGCCGGGTGCGTAGGTAGCCCCTCGCTTGGGCGGCCGCGTCGGTTCCCGACACGGCGGGCTGCCGCTCCGCTCCGCCCACCGGCCGGGCGACGCGGCCGCCAGCGGGTCACCTTGCGCAGCGCCACCCAACGGCGGCGCACATGTCCCGATAGCCAACGTTGGCCCTCCTCAACGAGCGTCGTGACATACCGGTCGGCGATGTATCGCCATCTGTTACGCGCTGTCGTCGATCCCTCCAACCCGACGCCTGATCGTGACAACGGCCGGTAACGCCGGGTCAAGGCTGGAAAGCGTGCCTTGACCCGACGTCACCGGCCGCGTGCTGGCTTCGTATCGGGATGAAGGGGTGTGTGGGCAGTAGAATGGCGTCACGCGAACGAGCGCGGGACCAGGCCGAGAAGCATGATCATCTCCCCGGTTTATCCCCGGGAAACGACCGCAGACGACGCCAAACGATCACGGACCATGATCGTTCCCGGTCGGAATTCATGCAGGTGAGAGCAGTTGTCGGCAGCTAACGGCAGACGTCCGCAGACCCGGCCCAAGATTCCGTAGGTTCTGGGTTCGAGCCCCAGGCGGCCCACTCTTTCGCCTGGTCCACCGTGCCCCCGAAACGGTTATGGGACTTGCGCGGTCGAAGGCTCGCTCTCCCCGGCCTTCAGACCGGCCGCGGCCGGCTCGGAAGCCCTGGGGTGGACGAGAGTGATCAGCAAGCCCAGCAGCATTCCCGCGGCCGCGAGCAGGACGGCGACGAAACCGCCGTCGGCCGAGGCGACCCGCGCCTCGTCACCGGACAGGCCGCCGGTTCCGGCGTTGGCGACAGCGATCAAGACGGCCAAACCGATGGCGTAGCCCAGGTTCAGCGTCGTGGTGGCCATACCGTTGGCGACGCCCTGTTCCTTCGGTGCCACACCGGAGGACGCGGCGATGAACATGGCGGTCCACACGAGCCCCTGTCCGACACCGGACACGATCAGACCGGGCACCGCGACCAGGTAGGAGCTGTCGGCATCGAAGCCGATGGCCAGTACCGCGGTGCCGATGATGCCGATGCCGAAACCGATCCACAGTGTCGGCCGGACCCCCAGCCGGGTCGCGATCCGACCGCCGAGCTGGGTACCGGTCGCGATGGCCAGCGACGGGACGAGGAACGCCAATCCGGTCTGCAACGCTGAGAACCCGTGGACACCCTGGAAGAGGATCGTCAAGAAGTACGGCAGCGCACCGAAGGTACCCATGTAGATGAAGGTGACCGTGATGCCGACGACGAGACTGCGGTTGCTGAACAGCCGTAGCGGCATCAGCGGGTCCGAACTGCGCGCCTCGATGATCGCGAAGGCGACCAGCAGGGCGACCGCCAGCACGGCCGCGATGATGATGCCGACGGAGTTCCAACCGTCCTCGGGGCCCTGTACCAGGACGTACACCAACAGCGTCGCGCCGATGGTCACGGTCAGCGCGCCGGGGAAGTCGAACTTGCGGGACTCGGTCTGACGCGCGTCACGCGGGATGAAGTACAACGCGGCGAGGGCGACGAGCCCCGCGAGCGGAACGTTGACGTAGAAGACGGCGGGCCAGCCGAAGCCTTCGGTGAGCAGCCCGCCCAGCAGCGCGCCCACCGTGAGACCGCTCGCCCCCGCGCCACCCCAGACGGCGAGTGCCTTGTTCCGGCGAGGGCCCTCCTCGAACAGGGTGTTGATGAGGGACAAAGTGGAAGGCAGCAGCAAAGCGCCCCCGATGCCCTGGACAGCCCTGGCGACGATGATCATCGTCGGGCTGGTGGCGAGCCCGCCGGCGAGCGACGACAGCGCGTAGAGCGTCAACGCGATCACGAAGACCCGTCGGCGCCCGAACAGGTCCGCCGCCCGGCCGCCGAACAGCAGGAAACCACCGGCGAAGACCGCGTAGGCCCCGACGACCCACTGCAGAGTCTGCCCGGAGAAGCCCAGGTCGGCGCCGATCTCCGGGAGCGCGACGAACACGATGTTCAGATCGAGGGAAAAGATCAGCTGCGCCAGCGCGAGCAGCGCCAGGGTCCAGCCGAGCGAGCGGTGGCCCGACGCTGTGGGCGTAGAGGATGACGACATGGCACGCGACTCCAAGTCCGGATGAACGAAAGTACGACTGTACGAAACTTAACGTACTATCGAGGAAGGCGGGACCTGGCCGGTGACATCGGTTCGAGTGTTTGCGTACAGTGATCAGATCGCAACTGTACGATAGTGCGCGTTCGGTCGCACTATCGTCTAGACTTTCGGCATGATCGCCCAGCACCCCGAACGTGACCAGATCCGACTGGAGAACGTCCTGGCTGCCCTGGGCAACCCCATCCGGCTCAACATCATCCGCATCCTCGCCCAGCGAGGCGAGCTGGCGTGCGGAACCGTCGGCGCCGACCTCGACGCTTCGATGTCGAAATCCACCCTGACCCACCACTGGCGGGTACTCAGGGACTCCGGTGTGATCTGGCAGCGCCCCGCGGGGCGCGAGAACCTGCTCTCGCTTCGTACCGAAGACCTCGACAAGCGTTACCCGGGCCTGCTGGCGTCGATCCTCGGCTGTGCACAGGAAACCGAGAAGACGCCCATCGTCGCGGCCGGCTGACGAAGTCGCTCGGCGAAGACGGCCCCGAAGAGAGCGTGTGCCGCCTTGGCGGCGTCGATTCCGCACATAGTGCGTCCTGGTGGGCAAAATCTTGACCTTCGATGTGGTCGTAATGCCTTTTTGTCTCAGCTGACCGCGGCCAGCGGCTTCTCGTCGTCGAACGGCTCGTCTGCTCCCGATATGGCTGCCGGGGCGCCTGCTTGCTGCGACTGGACAGGGCGATGTGCGCGGCATAAGCCATCAGAGCGGCGACGAGCCCCACGTACCCGAGGCTTAGTCAAGACGACCGGCTCGCTCTTCGGACGCGGCTTGCGGAGCATCCCTTGTCCCTTGATCCGGACCACGGTGTGCACCGACCCGGACGCCGGTCGCCATCGTGAACCGGGACAAGTCGGGCAGGCCCCAGCGCACCGCCTTCTCACCGCCAGAAGGAAACCACCCAGCACCACCACAGGTGGAACCGCGCTCGGGATTTCTCCATCCGCACGCCGTGATGCCACAGCGACAGCAAGACGATGGCGCCCGCGCTGAGCAGGGTCAGCACACTGCCCATGACGATCACGCCGGTGTGTTTGTCGCCTTCGTCGAATTCCGCGCGTCGCTCGTCCGGCCACACTCGGATGTGTACCTTGCTCCCTTGATGGACCCTGCGCCCCTGGTGGTGCTCAAAGGTTTCCGTCCTCGTCACCCCGTCGGGTCCGGTGTATTCGACGTCCGCGGTCAAGCTCTTCCGCGACGCGGTCGCCACGACCCGCCCCGGGACGAGCCCAGCCGACCGGTTGACATCCGCGGCGATGGAAACACCGAGCCACAGCTCCGCGAGCCCGCAGACCAGCAACATCAGGGGAAGCCACAAAACGGCCACCTTGGGCAGCCAGGACCTCGACAACGTCATGCCCTCAGCACGCCCAGGACGCTGTCGCGGTTGCCTCAGCAGGTCCCAGCCATCCTTGTTCCGGAGAATGCCGGATGCAGATGGTCGTTGGCGTTGCCTCCTTCACGCCAGCCGAAGCCGACCTGCTCCGCCGCACCACGAGTTCCGGACGCTCCATCCCCCTTGGCGCTGCTCCCGCTGAGACCTGAATCATGAGGCTTTCCCGGTCAGGCAACCATGGCGCTCACGCACCCGGTTGTAGAGGGTGTGAGCGAAAACCACGGGAGGCCTGGGTGAAGCGGTCCGAAGAAACGGCGTACCGGGAGTACGTCTCGTCTCGGATGGAGGTGTTGCGGCGGACGGGTTATCTGCTGTGCCGCGACTGGCATCTCGCGGACGATCTGGTGTCGATCACGATCGCCAAGCTCTATCGGCATTGGAAGCGGGCGAGTGGTGTCGAGTATCTGGACGCGTATGTGCGCCGGATCCTGGTGCGTACCTGGCTCAGTGAGCGTGGCAGGTCGTGGCGGCGTGAGGAGTTGTCGGGGGATCTGCCCGAACCGGCGGTGGAGCTGAATTCCGGGGTGTTGGACAGGGCGCAGCTGTTCACCCTGCTGGAAGCTCTGCCGCCGGGGCGCCGGGCCGCTGTGGTGCTGCGCATCTATTGCGACCTCTCGGTCGAGGAGACGGCCGCGATTCTCGGCTGTTCGGCGGGAACGGTGAAGAGCCAGACCTCGCGGGGCCTCGACACGTTGCGTGCGCGGCTGGCCGAAACCCCTCTGAGCTGAAGGAGACGAGATGACCAAGGAACGGATCGACGAGATCATCGGCGCGACCCCCCCGTCCACTGTGGACGTCGACGCGATCGTGGCACGGGAACGGAAGACGGCCTGGCTCCGGCCGAACCCCTGGGTGGTGACGGCCGCGGGGGTGGCAGCGGTCGCCGTCGGGGCGGCCTTCGTCCTCGCGCCTGGTCCGCCGGGGGCGGTGAGTCCGGCGGCGGGGCCGTCCTCGGCGCCGGAACTACCGGAACCCTGCAAGATTCCCATCCTGATGGGCCCGGTGCCGACGGAGAAACCGGCAGAGGCGGTGGCACGGCTCACCGGGGTACTGACCACCGCGGTGACCGCCCGGCTGGCGGCGGATACGACACTGGCGCCCAGCACGGCGAACTACCCCGAGGGAGGCCCCGGGCGCGGGCCGCTGCAGGTCGTCCATTTCGCGAGGCCGGTGACCAACGGCGGCGGTGGCGTGTGCAGTGGTGGCGAGGACGAGTTCCTCGCGGGGGCGACGACGGTCCGGTCGGGCAAGAAGGGGAATGTCCAAGTGACGCTGGGACGGCTGGGTGGCCGCCTGAACATGCCCGCCGACTGTGTGGACCAGGTACCTAAGGGCATGGAGCAGGTGTGTCAACGGTCGTTCGGGCCGAAGGGGGAGGTCATCGTGGCGACCACCTTGACCCGGAAAGACGGTGGGCCGTCGATCCATCGGGTCGAGGTCGCCCGCGCCGACAAGATCGGAGTGATCCTCGACGCCGCGAACGCCGTCGACGCCAAGCGCGACCGGAAACCGGACAGCCCGGCGCCGCCCCTCACCCTGGAGCAACTCACCGAGATCGCGCTCGACCCCGGGATGACTCTCTACCCGTGAGTCCATTGTGGACGGCGAAGCCCGCCGGCCCGGCAGGGTGCCGGGCCGGCGGGCTTGGTCGTGCCGGGTGGGGTCAGCGCTCGCTCGCGGTGGAGATGAGATCCGCGATGGCTTCGGGTGCACCGAGCATGGCCAGGTGACCGGTGGGAACCTCGACGATGTCCGCGTTCATCCGCTCGGCCATAAATCGTTGTCCCGCAACGGGAATCATCTGATCCTCGATGGCGATCGCGTAATAACCCGGGTGCCGCTTCCACGCCGGTGCCCCGGCCCGTTCGAGCATCGCGGTCAGCGCGAGCGGACGTTGACCGGCGGCGAGCACGGCCGCGTTCGCCGCCGTGGTGTCAGGGGCGAAGACCTCGTGGAAACGGGCCGGATCGATGCTCAGCTCGACCTGCGGAGGGCCTTCGGGGTCGGCCTGGCCGGCGCCCGGCAGGGGCCGGGCGGTGGTGACCTGTTTGGCCGCGCCCCCGAAACGCTCGTCCAGCTCACCCGCCGACTCGTCCTGGTCCGGGGCGAACGCCGCGACGTACACCAGCGCGCTGACGTTCTCGGCCTCGGTGGCCGCCTGGGTGATCACCGCCCCACCGTAGGAATGGCCGACCAGCACGATCGGGCCAGGGGTGGTGGCGAGCGCCGTGCGCACGTATTCCGAGTCGTGGTGCAGGCCGCGCAACGGGTTGGCGACGGTGACGACCCGGTGGCCTCGGCCGAGCAGGATGCGGGTGACGCCCTCCCAGCTGCCGGTGGCGTCGGCGAAAGCGCCGTGGACCAAAACGATGGTGGGGTTACTCATGACGGTGGTGCCTCTCTCGAAGATGTATCCGGTGGTCGGTTTGCGGGTCAGGGGTGGACCTGGCGCGCGGCGGCTTCGATGACCTCGGCGGTCGCGCCCGGCTGGGAGACGGTGACGGCGTGGCTCGCCCAGCGTTCGACGACGCGGGCGTGCATACGTTCGGCCATCTGGCGCTGGCCGGCAGACGGGATGATGCGGTCTTCGCGGGTGACGAGATACCAGCTGGGCAGCGACTTCCACGCCGGCGGACCGGCGGGCTGCAGGAGTGCGGCCAGTGCGAGCGGGCGCTGCCCGTCGGCCATGTTCGCGGCCTGATGCTCCGGAACGTCCTGCGCGAAGTAGTGGCGGAACTTGGCCGGGTCGATGGTCAGTTCCACCGGTGGGATCCCTCCCGGAGAGCCGGGCATTCCGGTGGGCAGCGGGTAGGGCCTGGCGGTGGTGATCTGCCCGGTCGGCCCGCCGAAGCGCTGATCCAGTGCCTGGACGGTCTCCCCGGCGTCGGGGGCGAACGCGGCGACGTAGACCAGCGCGGCGGCCCTGCCGGAATCGGTCGCGGCGCCGGAGATGACCGCGCCGCCGTAGGAGTGGCCGACGACGACCGTCTTGCGGGGCATGGCTTCCAGCACGCCGTGGACGTACGCGACGTCGTCGGTGAGGCCGCGAAGGCCGACCGCGGCCATGGTCACCTGGTAGCCGTCCTGGCGCAGCCGGGTCGCCACCCCGGCCCAGCTGGAGGCGTCGGCGAAGGCACCGTGCACCAACAGGATCGTGGGTTTGGCCGTCCCGGATACCGCGCTCGCCCCGCCCGGGGCGGAATCGGCGCCGGCGCTGGTGGTCCCGCTCAGCGCCACCGTCACGGCGGTGGCCAGCAGTCCGGCCTTCAGCAGGAGTCCGCGGTAGGTGGTGGTCATCGTGTCCTCTTCCTTGATTCAGTGGTGGTGACGTTCGTGGCGTGCGGCGCGCCGGTGATCTCCAGCCGGCCCCAGGTGACCTGGCCGGTGACGCGCAGCCGGGGCGCGCCGGATCCGGGATGCCTGCCGAGTGCGGCCTTGATGCCGGCGCCGTCGGCGGAGACCTCCGAGGTGAGCACCGTCCATTCGTCCGGCACCACCAAGGTGATCCGGCCGGCCTGACAGTTGACGTGCACCTCGACCTCTTCGTGCGGGCAGGTCGCGGCGGTGAAGTCGAGGGTGATCGACCCCATCGTGGAAGTGGCGTTGATGACGGACGGGACCTGCCACGGCCCGGTTTTGGTGATCGCGCCCCAGGTGCTGTTGAGATTGAGCGGTGCGGTCATGACTGGTGCTGCCTTTCGGAAATCGGGACGGGTACGGGACGGATGCGTTCCTGGACGCTGGTCCGGTGACGACCGGTCCGGTCGTAGAAGGCGGTGACAGCGAGGCCGATCGCGAGACTGGCCACCAGCCAGGCGGCGACCACCAGGACGCTGCCGGTCAGGCCGGCGGTCACGGGGAAGATCAGGTCGCGGGTGGCGTCGGTGGTGTGCCGCATCGGCAGGACCTCGCCCAGCCAGCGGAAGAGGGTCGGCTGCAACTCGGGTGGAAAGGCGCCGCCGGAGGAAGGCACCCCGAGCACCACCAGGATCACCGTGGCCAGCAAGGCACCTGGCGAACCGAACACGGCGAGCAGCACCAGCGGCAGCACCCCGGCGGTGGCCACCGCGAGGATCGAGAACAGCCACAGGCCGATGGGATGCTCGGCCGGCATGCCGAGGGCGAATACGGCGACGGTCTCGATCACGGTGGCGGCCACGATCGAACAGCCGAGTACGAGTGCCGCCTTGGTCAGCAGTGTCTGCACCCGGTTGATGGGGAACGGCGGGTGGGTGGCCCGTTTGTGCAGGAACTCCCTCGGCGCGAACCCCAGTACGCCGTCGACGGCCGAGTGCAGCACCTGCGCCAGCAGGAATCCGGTCAGGATCAGGACAAGGGTGTAGTAGAAGGCCGCCATCCCGCCCGCGCTGTGCGGGGGGACCGGGCCGACCGGGGCCAGCGTGACCTTGACGGGATCCGCGAGCAGCAGCCGCGCGGCCCCGGAAACCCCCGCGTCGCCGGGGATCCGGGCGATCAGTTGCCCGCCGAGGGTCTGTGACATCGCCGCGAGGACGGCTTGCGCGGTGCCGGTCGCGGTACCGCTGGCCGCCGGACCGGCGATCGGATTGGTCAGCACGGTCACCCGCACCGGGGACGGCGCGGCGTGGGGATCGCTCAACGCGGTGATCCGCGCGGAGAAGTCGGCGGGGACGAGGACCGCCGCGTAAGCGGATCCCTCGGTGAGCAGCCGCCGGGCCGCGTCCTCGTCCCCGCCGGGGATCCAGTGCGCGGCCGCACCGGCCTGCCCGGTGCGGATCTGCTCGGTCAGCGTGGCGCCGAGGTTGTGGCCGCCGGCACCGAGATCCGCGTTCACCCAGGCGATGGGGACGCGCTGACCGGGGGTGCCGGTATCCAGTGATCCGCCGAGATAGCCCACCGTCAGCACGAGGGCGAGCACCGCGCCGAACAGGGTGAACACCCAGATCTTGGGACTGCGCAGAAGCGAGATGGCGCGCATGGTCGGTCTTCCTTCGTCGTGAGGGGCTGCTGTCGTGACCCAAACCCTCACCGAGACCGATAAAGAACGAATTCATCACCTTCGGCGATTGCTCGGCTACGAAAAGTCAATTCGGCGTGTGCTGACGGCCGTTGTTTATCGAGCGTTTATTCCGGTCGGCCGATCTCCGGCCGTATGCTCCGCTCGTCATGGTCAACTTCCTGGTGCTGGGCCCGCTGGAGGCTCGCCTGCCCGACGGCTCGGGCGAGTCCGGCCCGGCCCACCTCGGCGGCGCCCGCCACCGCGAGGTCCTCGCCCGCCTGCTGGTCGCGCGGGGTCAGGTGGTCGCCATCGACCGGCTGATCACCGACATCTGGGGTGACGATCCGCCCCGGCAGGCGATCGCGACCGTCCGCACCATCGTGTTCCACCTCAGGCAGGTACTCGAACCGGCCCGGCAGCGACGCACACCGGCCCGGGTGCTGGTCACCGTGGCGCCCGGCTACGCGGTACGCGCCGAGGCCAACGCCGCCGACTCCTGGCGGTTCGAGGCTTTCACCGACGAGGCGACGGACTTGCTCGCCCGCGACCGGCCCGCTGAGGCGCTGCCCCGGTTCCAGCAGGGCCTGCGACTGTGGCGGGGCAGCCCGTACGCCGAGTTCGCCGACGCCGAGTGGGCGCGCGTGGAGATCACCCGCCTCACCGAACTGCGCGTCACCGCGCGGGAAGGCTTCGCCAACGCCCTGCTCAGCCTCGACCGGGCCGCCGAGGCCCTGCCGGAGCTGCGGGTTCTGGTCGACGAACACCCGCTGCGCGAAGAGGGCCATCGGCTGCTCGCGCTGGCCCTTCACCGCGCCGGTCGCCAAGGCGAAGCGCTGGCCGCGCTGCGCGAGGCGCGAGCCACCCTGCGGGAGGAACTCGGCGTCGACCCCGGCCTGCCGCTGCGCACGCTGGAAGCCGAAGTCCGCACTCAAGAACCCGTTCTCACGCCGTCCCCACCGTCGAGCGCGCCGACCGCGGAATGGGAGAACACCACCGGCGAACCGCTCATCGGGCGAACGTCCGAAGTGGACATCTTGACCCGGCTGGCATCGGCCGCCAAGGCGGGCACCGGGCGGGTGGCCCTGCTGGAGGGACCCGCGGGCATCGGCAAGACCGCACTGGCCCGGCACCTGCTCGCCCGGCTGCGCACCGAAGGCTGGTCGACGGCGACCGCCCGATGTCCCGAGGTCGCCGGCGCGCCCGGCGGCTGGCCGTGGCTGGAAATCGTCGACCTGCTCACCGCCGAACGACAACCCGCGCCGGAACTGGTGGAGCTGTTCACCGCGGCCTCCCGCCCCACCGGGACGACGAGCGTGGACACCGCGACCGCGAATCGGTTCCGCTTCTGCCGCCTGCTCGCCACCTATCTGGCGGCGGTCGCGGGCGACCGGCCACTGCTGATCGTGCTCGAGGACCTGCACCTCGCGGACGCCGACACCCTCACGCCACTGGTCGAGGTCGCCCGTCTGCTCACCGGCCACCCGGTGCTCCTGGTCGGCACCTTCCGCCCCGCCCCGCACCACCCGCTGCTGGCAGGCAGCCTCGCCGAGCTGGCCGGGCACCTCCCCGAACGGATCCAGCTCGACGGTCTGGACGGACGGGCCATCGGCTCCCTGATGCGAGCCGCCGGTACCCACCAGGTGGACGACGTACTCGCCGGCCAGATCGCCCGCCGCACCTCGGGTAACCCTTTCCTGGCGCGCGAACTGGCCAGACACATCGCCGCGCACGGACGGGAAGCCGCCCTGCGCAGCATCCCCGCCGGGATCCGAGACGTACTCGTCCAGCGACTCGCCGAACTGCCGGAAGACGTACGCGTCCTGCTGCGCAAGGCCGCGGTGCTCGGTGACGAATTCGACCTCGACCTGCTCGCGGCGATGGACGGCGACCACGGACCGGAGCCGGATTACGACGCGGTACTCGAACGCGCCGAAATCGGTCTGGCGACAGGAATCCTCGACGACGGAACCACCGAAGGCACCCTGCGGTTCACCCATGCCTTGATGCACGAAGCCGTCTACGCCGAGATCTCGACGCCACGACGGACACTATGGCATCGCAAGGCCGCGGCCACCGTCGAACGGCTCCAGCCACACAACGTCCAAGCGCTCGCCAGGCACCACCTGCAAGCACCGAGCGCGCGGACGGCGACGTCCGCGATCCGCTATACCCGGATGGCCGCGGACCAGGCGACGGCCCGATTCGCCTACCACGAAGCGGTACGGCTGCGCACCGCCGCGCTGAACGTCGCCGACCGCTTCGGCGGCACCTCCCGCGACAGGCTGACCATCGTCGGCGAATTGCTGCAGGCGCACGCTTTCCTCAGTGACAAGCCCGCCATGCGCGCCATCCGCGCCGAGTCGCTCGCGCCGCTCGCCGAACTGGCCGACCCCGCCTTGACCGCGCAGGTCGTCATTTCCCTTGACCCTGGCAACCCGGTGCTCGCCGAACGACGCGTGGCCCCCGAACAAGCCGTTCACCTGCGGCGCGTGGTGGACCTGCTGGCACAGAACCTGAGTCAGCTGTCCGAAGAGGACAGTGAGCTTCGCGCGCTGTTGCTGACCAAGCTGGCCATCGAGCTCTACGGCCATCCCGACGACCGCGAACGTGACCGGGGCCGGGCGGCGGCCGCGCAAGCCGAGGCGATCGCACAGCGGATCGACCTCTCCGCCAGTACCAGAGCGGAAGTGCTGATCGCCGCTCATACCCAGGCCTACGCCACCCCGGGCGGTTTGGCCCGGCGAACCGGACTGGCGGCCGAACTGGTCGCACTGGGCCGGGAACACGAACTCGTGGTTTCCGAACGCCTGGGCCTGCTGTGGCAGCTCTACGCCGCCGAGCAGCGCGGCGACCTGTCCGGAGCGGAGCAGGCTCTGTCCAATCTGGACAGTCAGGTACGCAGGCTCCCGCACCCCGCGAGCGCCGCCAGGGTGCGGTGGCATCGCGCCATGCTGCTCGACCTGGCCGATGCTCCCGACGAAGACGTGACGAAGGCCTATCAGGCCGGCGCGCAGGCTCTGGACGACGCCGGGGTCCAGCGAGCCGACCTCCTGCTCATGACGGTGCGCTGGTGCCGGGCCTACCGCGCCGGCCGGGCGGCGGAACTCCTGCCCGACTACGCGGACCGGTATCCGGCATGGCCGGCCTCACCCCAGCTCTTCGCGCTCACCCTCGCCTTGGCGGGTGACCTCGACAGGGCGCGCGAAATACTTCCGGCGGCCCTTCCCGCGTTCCCGGACGCCACCTACGAACTCGACATCGCGCTGGTCGGCTTGACCGCGGTCCACACGGGCGACGAGCGCATCGCCGAGCTGGCCTACCGAGCGCTGCTGCCCTCGGCAGGCGAGATCCTCGGACCGGGAGCCTGCGTATTCGTCCCGGCCCGGCAGGTACTCGACGAACTCGCCGGTCATCTCGACGCGAGGGGTTCCAGCAGGCGCTGAAGCATCGCCATCGCGGTAGGATCGAAGGTGACAGCGCCGGAGTGCCCAGACATCGCCCTCACGACGACCGACCGTCAACGAGGCCGCATCTGTCCCTCGGCCGTGCGCCTGTCCTTCTCGCGCGGTGAGTTTCAGTAGCGGCCGGCAAAGTCTGGAGCCCACTCGTGAAACTCATGACGTTCGATCTCCCGTCCGCCGAGGAACCGCCGCCCCACCGGGCCCCGCCGTTGACCGTGGCGGTCGAGCGGTGTGGCCGGACGCTGGTCATCGCCGTGGACGGCGATGTGGACCTGCACACCGCGCCCGCGGTGCGCGAGGCGATCGAATCGGCGTTGGCGGATCGGCCGAAACGGCTGGTCGTGGATCTGACCCACGTCCGGTTTCTCAATTCCACGGGGTTGGAGGTCCTGCTGGCCGCGCACCGGCAGGCAGGCTCCCGCACCGATCTGCGGGTCGTCGCCACCACCCGCGCGACCTGGCGCCCGATCCAGATCGCCCGGCTGCACGAACAACTGATCATTCACACATCACGCTCGGCGGCCATCGCGGCGCCGGTCAAAAGAACCGAAGACCGCAAGAGTCCGCTCGGATCCACAGAGTCTTGATGGCCGCCGGACAGTGAAAGAAGGACCGCCTGTGTTCACCATGACCGAATCGGCCACCGAAGCGATCAACCAGTTGACCATGGCACAGAACGTCCAAGCGGAAGGCGGGCTGCGCCTGACCCTCAACGGCCTCCCGGAAGACGGTGCCGCGCTCGACGTCGAAGTCGCCGCGCATGCCGCCGCGGGCGACGACATCATCGCGACCACGAGCACCCAGGTGTTCCTCGCCCGCGAAACCCGGGTCCGCCTCGCCGACAAGGTTCTCGACGTCCGCAAGGACATCGACGGCCACTACACCTTCCTGATCACGACGGCGGGCTGAGCGGCCGGATGATCCTGGGCTACGTCTTGGCCGTCATGGCGGCTTTGGCGTCGGGGAGCGGCTCGATCCTCGAGTCCATGGGCATCCGGCGCGCGGGTGTGTACGGCGGCCGGTCGTTCGACCTGGCCGCCCTCCGGAGCCAGCCGCTGTACTTCCTCGGTCTCGCGGTGGATCTGGCGGGATTCCTGTGCGCCGCGGCGGCACTGCATCGGTTGCCGCTGTTCCTGGTGTAGTCGCTGCTCGCCTTCAGTGTGGGGGTGACGGCCACCATCGCCGCCTTCATGGGCACCCGTATGGCCGAAGCGGGATGGGCCAGGTTGGGTCTCGGCGCGACGGGTCTGATCCTGTTGGGCCTGTCGCCGACCCGGGTCCGGCGCGGGCGCTGCCGCCCGGATGGCGCTGGATCCTGCTGGGCATGGCGCTTCCGGTGGCGGCGATCGCCTGCTACGCCAAGCGTCGCGACCGCGGCTGGACGGCGCCGGCGTTGGCCTTCGGCGCAGGTCTGGGCTTCAGCGTCGTCGGCGTCTCGGCGCGGACCTTGAGTCCTCCGGACGCGGTGTGGCGGCTCGCCCTCGAGCCGTCCGTCTGGGCGATCGTCCTCAATGGACTGACGGCGGCGGTCGTCTTCGCCATGGCCTTGCAGAAGGGCAGACCGACCGCGGTCACCGCGATCATGTTCACCACCAACACGACGTTGTCTTCGCTCATCGGATTGGTCTACCTCGACGATCGGGTGCGCGACGGTTTCGCGGGCCCGCGGTCAGTGGGCGAGGATTCCGGGGATGTCCGCGGTGCCGTCCGCCACCGCGCGGGCCAGCTCGGAAAGGCGCTGCCGGCGGGAGCGGGCGTAGCCCCGTAGTGCCGCGAAGGCCGCGTCCATGTCCAGGTTTTCGCCGTGGGCGGCGAGCACGCCTTTGGCCTGTTCGATGATGACCCGGCTGTTGAGCGCGGTTTGCAGTTGTTCGGTGAGCAGGTCGGCGTTGCCCATGGCCCGCTGGTGCAGGATGCCGATCGTGGCGACGTCGGCCAGTGCTTGGCCGAGCCGGGTGCTCGTGTCGTGCACCCCGTCGCTTTCCGCCTTCAGCAAGGTCAGCACGCCGATGACCTGACCGCGCAGCCGCATCGGTACCGCTTGTACGGCTTGGAATCCGCAGTCGCGGGCGGTGGCGGCGAAGCTCGGCCATCGGGAGGCGTCGGCGGTGAGGTTCCCGCTGGCGCTCGGCGCTCCGGTGCGGACGCAGTCGATGCAGGGTCCGTCCTCGGTCTGCACGGCGAACACCTCCAGCAGTTCCGCCCGTTCGGAGGAAGCCGCCGCCATACGCAGCCCGCCGTGCTCGTCGAGCAGGATCACTCCGGCCGCGGAGACTTCGAGCAGTTCGACGCACTGGTCGCACAGCATGTGCAGGAACTCCAGGACGTCGAAGTCGTCGATCAGGGTGTCGGCGAGTGCGACGAACGTGTCGGCCAACCGCTGCTCATGGCCCGTGACCCGCGGTTGTTCTGACATGCCGGTCAGTCTCCTATCTCGAGGTAGAGGTCGCGGCCGACGATCCGCCGGGACACCTCGTCGAGGGGGGTTCGATGAGCGTAGGCGTGCGCGCGGATGCGCAGCAACGCGTCCTGCATGGAGACGTTCAGCTGGACGGTGACGACGCCGGTGGCCTGGTGCACCACGGCATGGACATCGGACAGCCAGCCGACGTCCATGGGATCCGGCCCGTCGAGATCGTCGAGCAGCAGGTGGGTGGCGATGTCGGCGAGAGTCAGCGCGTCCCTCAGCTCCGCCCAGCCGAGGGAGCCTTCGCTGTCGCGGTGGAGGTCGAGGGTGCCGACCCGCACCGCGCCGATGTGCAGCGGGAACGAGAACACCGCCGCCACACCGGCGGCCTGTGCTTCGGAGGTGAAGGCGGGCCACCGGGCACCCGCGGTCGCCAGATCCGCGACCAGCACCGGGCCGCCCAAGGCACGCGCCGCGTTCCTGGGGCCTTCGCCGACCGTGCGCTGGAGGTCGTCGAGGACCAGGCTGATCGGATCGGTCGCGCAGGCGACGGCTTGCGCGGTGCCGTCACCGGTGGCGTGGACGATGATCGCGGCGCCGGATACCCCGCAGATATCGACACACAGTTCGCACATTCGCCGCAGCAGTGTGGCCGGATCAGTGCTCCCGGCCTTGAGCATGCTCAGCAGCTCGACGTGCCGTCGAGCGGTCACGATGGTCCTCTCGTCCCTCGAAGTGTCCGCCGAGGTCCGGAGCGTAAGCAGCGAGTTCAGTCTACTGCCCGCGGGCGTCCTTCCGGTCGCCGTCGTTTTCGCGACCGATGGGCGAGCGCGTCGACGACACGTTGCCACGCGGGTGAACTCTCGGAAATCCGGGAAACGACCAGCTTCAGGTAGCCGGGCCGGCTGGTATCGCCTTCGTGCTCGATCTCCCACGCGTCCAGGTCGTCGATGAGCCGGTCCAGGCGCGGATCGCGGGGATCCCAGTCGACCGCTTGATCGCAGGCGCGATACAGGCGCGCCGTCTCGGGATCGTCGAAGGCGGCGTTCTTGTCCCGTAACCGTTGCGGCAGGAGATGCGGATCCAGTGCCTGCATCAGGATCCACGCGTCGCGTTCGAGCCGGATCCTCCGTTCGCTGATGCCCAGACCCCGCATCCGGTCCAGGACGGCGACCACTTCCGTTGGCAGCACGAGCTTTTCGCCGCTCGCCAGGTCGGCGATGCGGAGGCGGTTTTCGGTGAGCCGGTCGATTTTGCGCCGTAAGTCGGCGTCGATGTCGGCGATGGCGGCGGCGAATTCGGCGGGCTGTGCGTGCAGCAGCGCGTCGATCCGGGCCAAGGGCACCCCGGCATCGGCGAGGGTCCTGATCCGGATGAGATCCACCGCCGCTTGCGCGCTGTAACGGCGGTAACCGGACGCGTCACGTTCGGGTTCGGGCAGCAGGCCGACGTGGTGGTAGTGGCGAACGGTGCGCACGGTCACGCCGGCGGTCGCCGCGAGCTGGCTGATCGTGAGCACCGTTCTCCTGTCTTCGAGGTCCCGGCGAGTTTAGGAGCGATCGACAACGTCGCGGATGGCCTGGACCACGGCATCGGGGCGGTCGAAACAGAGCCGGTGGTGGAGAGTGTCGGAGAGGACGCGCTGTTCGCCGTGGGAGACCTTGTTCACCAAGGCCGCGTCCATTTTCGTCTTGGCGTCGTTCAGCTCACGCGACAGCTGCTCGTCGTGGGCTGGATCGATGCCCACGACGGTGAGCGCGATCACCGGGACGTCCGGAAGGCTCGGCCCCGCCCGCAGTTCGGTGGCGATTTCGGGCAGCTTGGTGCGCTCGGCGACGCCGGCGCGGAGCCATTCGTCGCTCACCTTGGCCTCGACCAGCGCCTGCCGGATGTGTTCCGGGTAGTCCGCGCGCAGCTCGTCGTACACCGCCCGCAGTGCCGGACGCATCCGCTCCGGATCGGGCGCCGTCCGTCCGGCCGCGGCCAGATCCGCGGTCGGCGGCATGAAGTCGTCCCAGTCGCGGTGCAGGGCGTCCAGCCAGACGAGTCCGGCGACGTCTCGCGGGTACAGCTGCGCGAACCGATGTGCGTAGAGGCCGCCGAGGGAGTGCGCCGCGAGCACGTAAGGGGCGGGGATGTCCTGGGCGTGCAGCACGGCGCGCAGTTCCGTGGCGACCGCGGTGGCGGTGCGCGGCAGCGGGAGGGGATCGCTGTAGCCGGTGCCGCCGCGGTCGTACACCACGGCGGTGGTGAACCGCGAGACCTGCTGCTGGACGCCGAAATAGTCCAGGCCGACCGCGCTCGCGCCCGGCAGGAACACGACGGCCGGACCGCCGCTGCCCGATCGGTGCACGAAGACGCGGCGGCCGTCGATCTCCTGGAACCCGCCGATCGGCGGCGCGGGCCGAGCCGGGGAAGTGCTGTCGTTCGTCATGCGATCAAGGCTCCAACCCTGACGCAGGGTCAAGGTCAAGCTCCATGTCGAAACGGACGGGACGGCTCCGACCTCCGGATGCAAGCGCCGGGCGGGCGCTGAAGAGGCGAAGGAGGGCTTTGCGATGAGCAAGGTGGTGCTGGATGTGTCGATGTCCCTGGACGGCTTCACCGCCGGACCGAACGTCCGGGCCGAGGAGCCCATGGGGGATGGCGGGGAACAGCTGCACGAGTGGATGGGCGGCGCCGGGCCGGACGCCGACGTCCGCCGGGAGGTGGACTCGTCGGTCGGGGCCACCGTCATCGGGCGGCGCACCTTCGACCTCGGCCTGCGTCCGTGGGGCGGCACCCCGTGGCCGGGCGTCCCGAGCTTCGTGGTCACCCACCGGACCAGGGACGACCTCCTCGGCGACAACGGCGGGACGTTCGTCTTCGACGGGCTGGAGGCCGCGGTCCGGCGTGCCAAGGAGGCGGCGGGGGACAAGGACGTCCTCGTGCTGGGCGCGGACGTGGCGGGGCAGCTGCTCGCCGCGGGCCTGCTCGACGAGGTGTATCTCCACCTCGCGCCCGTTCTGCTGGGGCGGGGGACGGCGTTGTTCGGCGGCGGTCGCGGTGACCTGATCCCGGCGGGGGAGCCCGTCGCGGGGGCCGCGACCCATCTGCGCTATCGCGTCCGGCGTGGAGCGACCTCGGGACACTAGTCCGACTGTCGGCCGGATCGACCACGCGAACGACCCACTGTGGGTGAGTACACCGTACTTTTTTGTCCCCGCAAAAGTGGCACTGACCTGGCGAATGTCCGTTTTTCCGAGCGGTCTTCGCGCACCGAAATCTTCTTTTTTCGGGACACGGCGTGTGCTCTCCGGCGACCTCTGCGAGAATAGGTAGCGAGATCGGGGCATCGAATGCGCTCAGACTCGCTATGAAGAGCAGGTAAAAAGTATGGCTCAGGGCAGCGTGAAGTGGTTTAACGGCGAAAAGGGCTTCGGCTTCATCGCGCAGGATGACGGCGGACCGGACGTGTTCGTGCACTACTCGGAGATCCAGGGGAACGGCTTCAAGTCCCTGGACGAAGGGCAGCGCGTGGAGTTCGAAATCGGTCAGGGCCAGAAGGGCCCGCAGGCCCAGCGCGTCGTCGCCATCTGACGTTTTTCCACCGCCGAAGGCCCTCACCCGGACAGGGTGGGGGCCTTCGGTCGTTGTAAGGGTGACCATCCCGCCGCAGGTCAGTCCTCGAGCCGCCGCGTGACGGCCGTCATCGACTGACCGTCGGCTTCGGACAGCCGCACGAGCAGTTCGTACTCGGCGAGTGAAAGTCCGTGCCGCTCCCGCAACCCGCGGTCGAGCAGGTCGACGAAACGCACCGATCCTTCGATGAACGCCCGCCAGTCGCGTTGCTGGTGCAGGAGAGAGACGCGGAGACGATCGAGAGTCCCGCGTTGTGGTTACTGGCCGACAGTGGTCACACGGGTGGGCTCCTCGGCGCGAACCGGCTCCACCTGCGGGCCGGAGAGCCGGGGACGAAGCCGCATTTCCACGAGAAATCCGCGGAAGCCTTCTACGTGTTCGACGGGTCGCTCCGCATGATGGTGGGCACCGAGCTGATCACCGTCGACAAGGGTGGTTACGTCGTGGTGCCGCCCAGCGTCCGGCACGCGTTCGCCGCGCTGCCGGAGCTCGCCGCGGACGTGCTCATCACCCTCACTCCTGGTGTCGAGCGATTCGACTACTTCCGTGCCCTGCCGGAGATCCTGCGCGGAAACCTGCCGCCGGACGAGGTCGACCGGATCCACGGACGCTACGACGTCCATTTCGTCGACGCGCCGGAATGGGACCTCGCCTCGCAAAGCCCGCCCTGAAGTTCAGTTCTCCTGGGGAAACGCGTCGAGCTGCTTTCGCAACGGCTTGACGTCGCCGGTTTCCCTGGCCACCCGGATCACCTCGCGCAGCCGCGCGAGGCGATCCGGGTGCTCACGCCAGTACGGCGCCCGCACCGTGAGGATCGCGGAGAGCAGGTCGCCGGGGTAGTACCGGCCTTCGGCCATGGGGTCGGCTTCGAGCAGGGGAAGCGCGAGGGGAACGAGCACCTCGACGCTCACCTGCTGCCCCAGCAGCACTCGCAGATCCTCTACCTCGAAGTCCCGGATCGGCTTGCGGCGCAACCGGTAGACCGTCGTCATGAGGCCGGTCGCGTCCGATGGCGGGTCGCCCCATGGCGGTTCGAGGTCGTCCAAAGTGGTCACGGGCCCGAAATTTACCCCGGCGCCACCGCCCGTCCGGTCTGCGGGGAGATCGCCCCGGCGCACAGCCCTCGCGAGGCCAGGCCCTGTGCGATCCGCGGGATCGCCGCAATGGTGTTGGCGGGCCAGTCGTGCATGAGGATGACCTGCCCGTTGGTGAGGCGGGCGTTCGCCGCGACGATCGCGTCGGTGCTCGCGTTGTTCCAGTCCTGCGAGTCGACGTCCCAGATGATCTGGGTCAGCCCGTACCGCGCCGCCACCGACCGCACGGTCGTGTTCGTCTCGCCGTAGGGCGGGCGGAACAGCTTCGGCGTGCCGCCGCCGGCGTTGGCGATGGCCTGTTGCGTTCGCGAGATCTCCGAATCGATCTGCGACTGGCTCAGCTGGGTCAGATGCGGATGCGTGTAGCTGTGGTTCGCGACCCACATCCCCGCGTTGACCTGGGCTCGGACCAGTGCCGGATTCGAGGCGGCGTTCTGCCCGACGTTGAACATCGTGGCCCGCAGGCCGTTCTGCCGGAGCGCGTCCAACAGTCGCGAGGTGGTGCTGGACGGGCCGTCGTCGAAGGTGAGTCCGACGTATCCGGAGCAGGCGGCCGGAGTGGCGCCCGGCGCGAAGGTGAGTGCGGCGACCAGCGCGGCGACGACGAACACGGCGTCACCCGCTCACGGTGATATTGGAGTTGCCGCTGCTCTGATAGCCCTCGGTCGCCATGATCATGTAGTAGCTGAAGGAGCCGAGCCGCATCCCGGCCCGCGCCCAGGCGTCGAAATGGTTGCCGGTGGTGATGGTGCCGCCGGTCCGCCTCGTCTGCCGGACGCTCCAGTACTGGTTGAAGGTCTTGGTGCCTTCGACGGACGGGGCGTTGTACCTGGTGGTCTGGTAGATGTCGTACGTCCCGCCGTCGCTGGTGACGGTGCCCTTGTAGGTCCCGGTCGGCCGGTAGCTGCCCCAGTTGTCGACGATGTAGTACTCCACCAGCGGGTTCGACGTCCAGCCGTAAAGGGTCAGGTAGCCGTTGCCGGACGGGGAGAAGCTGCCGTAATAGCTGACGTTGCGCCGCCCGCCGTTGCTCCAGCCCTTGCCCGCCACGAAGTTGCCGGTGTTGCTCCACGAGGTCCGGTAGCTGCCGCCGGAGCTCAGCGTCATCGAGACCGAACCGGGCCGGTCGGTCCAGAACGAGTAGTAATAGCCGTTGTTCGTGCCGGTCTGGTTCGTCGTGATCACCGTGTCGGCCGAGGCCGTGCCGGGCACGAACGCCGTGATCAGCGCGGCCGCGACGGCCCCGCTCAGAACCAGGCGGAACCGGGATTTCCCAAGAGATCTCATCCGTGTGCTCCCTCTTCGTCGAGGTGTGCCGAGGGGGAAAGTGTCGGTGGCGCCGAGGAAGCCGGTCAAAGACTTTCGAAGAAGTTTCGGAGCTCGGGAGAGTGTGGCCAGGCTCATCCGCGGAACCCGACGACGGTCTCTGGAGCCGCGGTCCCGGCTACCGATATCGTCAAGGGATGCTTGTGATCATTCGTGAGCACCAGTGCGGTCTGGCGCGGTGAGCCGCTCCGTTCTGGAGCCCGGGCAGGTCGGGCGGAAGGTGCGGCTGCGCGAGGTCGGCCTCCGGGACCGCCGGGTCCTGATGGGCTTCGACCGCGACATGGCCCGCGAGGCGACGCCGCTGATCGGCGGCGGGCACCGGCATTGGGCGTCGCACCGGTCGGGGTCCGCCGGTGACGACATCCACTTCGGCATCGAGACGGTCCGCGGCCGCATGCTGGTCGGCTCGGTCTGCACCATCGGCGCCGACCCCGTGACCGGCCTGTTCGGCTACGGCATCGGGATCGCCCCTCGGCACCAGCGCTGCGGATACGCCACGGACGCCATCACCGTCCTGCTGGCCCATATGTTCGAGCAGCGCGGCTTCCGCAAATGCGAGGTCAGCGTGTACGGCGGCAACCTGGCGTCGCTTTCCTTGCACGGCGGCCTCGGCTTCCGTGAGGAAGGCAGGCTGCGCGACACCGAAGTGGTGCGCGGCGAGATCAAGTACCTGGTGCGGATGGGCATCACGGCCGAGGAGTTCGCCCTGCGTCGTCCGGGCGACCTCGGTGATCTCGACCGCCGCGGCCAGCACCGGCGGCCCCGCCGCGGCAAGCACTGGCGAACGCCCGCCGCGGTCAGCGGGTGATCCCGGCCTCGTAGGCGAAGACGACGGCCTGGACGCGGTCGCGGAGCCCGAGTTTCATGAGGATGCGGCCGACGTGGGTCTTCACCGTTCCCGGCGAGAGGAACAACAGTTCCGCGATCTCGGCGTTGGACAGGCCGCGGGCCAGCTGCTGCAACACCTCGCGTTCGCGGCCGGTGAGCAAAGCGAGCCTGTCGTCCGGCGGAGGCGCGGGCAGACCGGTGACGACGCGGTCGAGCAGCCGACGGGTCACGGTGGGGGCGAGGGTGGCTTCGCCGGCGGCGACGACGCGGACGGCGGAAAGCAGGTCCGGGGCCAGCGCGTCCTTGAGCAGGAAGCCGCTGGCGCCCGCCCGGAGCGCGGCGTAGACGTACTCGTCGAGGTCGAAGGTGGTCAACACCAGCACACGCGCGCGGTGGGCCGCGGCGATCGCGGCGGTGGCCTCGACGCCGTCCATTTCGGGCATCCGGATGTCCATGAGCACGACGTCGGGGTCGAGGTCCGCCACCAGCCGCACGGCGTCCGCGCCGTCGCCCGCCTCGCCGACGACGTCGATGTCGTCGGCGTTGTCCAGGATCATCCGCAGGCCGGTGCGCACCAGCGCCTGGTCGTCGGCGATGACCACCCGGATCGTCATGACGGCAGGGCCGCGCGGACGGCGAAGCCGCGTTCCGGACGCGGTCCCGCGTCGAAGGTGCCACCCAGCACGTTCACTCGTTCCCGCATCCCTTCGAGACCATGTCCGATGCCGGGTGGTGCTTCCGGCGCGATGCCGTCATCGGTCACCTCGATCTCCAGCGTGTCGGGCTCATAGCGCAGCACGATAGTCACCGACGCGTCCGGACCGGCGTGTTTCAGCACGTTCGTCAAGGCTTCCTGCACGATCCGGTAAGCCGCCAGGTCCACTGTGGACGAAAGCGGCCGCGGTTCCCCTTCGACGCGGAAGTCGACCGGCGTGCCCGCCGCGCGGATGTCGGCGACCAGGCGCGGCAGACGTTCCGCACCCGGCCGCGGCTCCCAGTCCGGCGCGTCCTGGCCGAGCGCGCCGAGCAGCCGCCGGATCTCGCTCAACGCGGTGCGCCCGGTGCCGACGATGGCGTCCAGCGCCTCCCGCGTCCGCTCCGGCCGCCGCTCCAATTCCGCTTGGGCGCCCTGTGCCTGCAGCACCACCACCGAAAGCGCGTGCGCGACGACGTCGTGCAGTTCACGGCTGATTCGCCCGCGTTCGGCCGCCACGGCCAGCGCGGCCTGGGTGTCCCGCTCGCGTTCGAGATCGGCGGCCCGCTGTTCGAGCACCGACAGCCGGATCCGGCGCTGCCGCGTGTTCATCCCGGCCAGCCACGCCACCGAGAGCGACAAGCCCAGGCCCGCGAACCCGCCCCAATCCTGGACCTGGTCTTCGTCGCCATCGATCCGCGGCGCCAGCCGATCGATGACGATGATCCGCGGCGGCGTCGGTTCCGCTGTCCGGGTGTTCGCTTCCGAGGCATGGAACGACCACGCGCCGGCGACGAGCAGCCCCGCCGCCAGCAGAGCGAGGGAAAGCCGTCGTGACCCCCACGCCGCGACGGAGAAGAGACCGATCAACGCCACGAGATCGACCGGGCGGAGATCGTTGCCCATGGCGAGGTGAAAGAGCGAGCCCACCGAACCCGCCGTGAAGGTGATCACGGGATTGCGGTGCCGTATCAGCAAAGAAGCCAAGGCCACCAAGGAAACCACCCACCACTCGAAGCCCTCCGGTTCGTCGGCGGTGACCACAGTGGACAGTCCGATGAGCACGGTCAGCCCGCGGTCGACGGCCTTCGGGTGACTTCTGAGTACGGCCAGCACCGACCGAGCGTAACCGCGGATCGGGCGCCGCGGATCCATCTCGAGACAGAGATCGGGGTACGACCTGCGACAGACGAACGGGCAGGGAGGACGTGCTCTCCGGCCGATGCGCGAACACGGCGTCCTGGCACAGGCTGGACAGCGCAAAGTCCTCGACAGAAACGGAATCCTGATGAGAAGGCTTCTCGTCGCCTTGATCGCCCTCGCCGCCATGGTGCCGTTGGCGAGCCCGGCTTCGGCGGACACGCCGTCACTGAAGTTGCCGCCGCCGACCGGTTCGCATCCCGTCGGCTCCACCGACCTGCATCTGGTCGACGACTCGCGACGGGACCCCTGGGTACCGGCCGGGCCGCGTGAGCTGATGGTGTCGATGTTCTACCCCGCCCTGCTGCCGGTCGGTCCGCCGCGGCCGTATCTGACGCTGGCCGAAGCCAAGGCCTTCCTGACCGAATCCGGGGTCCCCGACGTCGACCCCGCGCGGGTCGCCGGGACCCGGAGCAGTGCGCGTGTCGATGCCCCGCCCTTGCCGGGGAAACGGGCGCTCGTCGTGCTGTCACCCGGTTTCGGCAAGCCGCGCACCACGCTCACCGGACTGGCGGAAGAGCTGGCGAGCAAGGGCTTCGTCGTCGCGCTGATCGGCCATAACTACGAATCACACGGCACCGCGTTCCCCGACGGTCACGTCACCGAATGCGCCGCCTGCGGATCCGACTCCACCCTGCTTCCGCCGGTCCGTTCCGCGGACGTCTCCTTCGTCCTCGACACGCTGACCACGCGTTCGTCGAAGTGGTCCTGGCTGATCGACCGGACGCGCATCGGCATGGCCGGGCATTCGATCGGCGGCTACAGCACACCGACGGCGATGGTGAACGACCAGCGGATCCGCGCCGGCGTGGACCTGGACGGCAGGCTGTGGTCGCCGATCCCCGCGTCCGGGATCGACCGGCCGTTCCTGCTGCTCGGCCGCGAAAGCGAGTACACGCCCGCCGGACCGGACACGACCTGGGCGGGCAGCTGGCCGAACCTCACCGGCTGGAAGCGCTGGATCAGCGTCGCCACGGCCGGGCACGCGTCCTTCACCGACGTCGGCGTGCTCGGTGAGCAACTCGGCCTGTCGCAGCCCGGACTGCTCGGTGGCCTGCGCGGGATGGAGCTGACCAGGACGTATGTCTCCGCGTTCTTCGACGCGAACCTGCGCGGCGGCCGTCAGCCGCTGCTGGACGGGCCGGTGGCGGGCAACCCCGAGGTCAAATTCTGGAACTAGCCCGTCACGTTCGCGGCGGCCGTTTCGTCCAGGGGGCATGACGACACAGCTCAGCAGGTTCACCGACCAGAAGACGATCCTCTTGAAGACGTTCAAGCGGGACCGGACGGCCGTCGGGACGCCGGTCAACATCGCCGTGGAAGGCGACCACGCGTTCCTGCGCACCTACGACGCGGCGTGGAAGGCCAAGCGGATGCGGAACAATCCCCGGGTCGAGATCGCTCCTTCCACCTTCCGCGGCGTTCCGACCGGAGACGCCGTGCGCGGGCACGTGCGGCTGCTCGACGGAGCCGAGGCCCGGCACGCGGCCGAATGCCTCGCCAAGAAGCACCGGCTACTGCACGGCTTCCTGGTTCCGCTCCTGCACCGGCGGAAGAAGTACAAGACGCTGCACTACGAGTTGAGACTGGATTCGTAGCATCCTTCGGGTGGCGCTGTCCGTCCATTAAGGACAGACAGCGCCACCCGATCGGTGCAACGTTTCGCCTGGCGATCGGCAGGAGCGGCCCTTACGCTTTTCCGACCGCGACCTGCGAGGTGAGACGATGCGGTCCTTCGGCTCGGCGGATCCGGTCAAGCTGGCACTCGCCGGACTCACCACGATGGCCCTTGGAATGGCGGCGGCGCTCAACGCCGACGTCCTGCCGGTGATCGGCGGCGGCACCACCTATTCGGCCGAATTCTCCGACGCGGGCGGCCTGCGCGCGGACAACGACGTCCGGGTCGCCGGGGTGAAGGTCGGGAAGGTGTCCCGAATCGACCTCGAAGGCGATCGTGTGCTCGTCTCGTTCCGGGTGAAGGACGCCTGGCTCGGCGACGCCACCGGCGCGTCCATCCAGATCAAGAACGTACTGGGGCAGAAGTACCTGGCACTCGACCCGCGAGGCGAAGCGGTCCTCGATCCGGGCGACCCGATCCCGCTGACGCGGACTACCGCGCCATACGACGTCCTCGAGGCATTTCGAGACCTGTCGAAGACCGTGGACGCCATCGACGTCGATCAGCTCGCGAAGAGCTTCGACACGATTTCAGCCACCTTCGCCGATACGCCTGCCGACGTCCGCGCAGCGCTCGACGGAATCTCGAAGCTCTCCGGCACCATCGCCTCGCGCGACCGGCAGCTCCGGACGCTGGTGGCGAACACTCGGCAGGTCTCACAGACTCTCGTCGACCGCGACGCCGAGGTCCAGCGACTGGTACAGGACGGCAACGCGCTCTTGCACGCGATCTCCACCCGGCAACAGGCGATCAAGGATCTGCTCGACGGCTCGAAACGGCTCGCGACCGCCCTCGACGGCATCATCGCCGACAACGACGGGCAACTCGGGCCGGTGCTCGAACAACTCGACCGGCTGACGTCGATGCTCCAGCGCAACCAGGACTCGCTGGCCAAGGGGATCGCCGCGTTCGCCCCGGCGATCCGGGTGCTCACCAACGTCGGGGGCAACGGGCGGTGGATCGACGGCTACCTGTGCGGGCTCGTGCTGCCCTCGTTCGGGCCGCTCAACGAGAAGGGCTGCTTCGAAAAGTGAGGCTCCGGGTGGGCGTGGGTCGAGTTGGTCGTGAGTGATTTGGGTCGTTAGAACGACCCAAATCACTCACGAGCCCCTGAACTACGGCTTCGTTCGCCGCAGCCAGTACAGCCCGATCACCGGCAGCACCAGCGGGATGAAGAGATAGCCCTGCCCGTATACCGACCACACGGTGGCGTGCGGGAAGGCTTCGCGGTCGAAGAGACTGAAGGTGCCGACGGTCAGCACGCCGATCAGTTCGATGCCGCAGGCGAGCAGGGCGATCCGCCACCAGTTCGCGCCGCGGCGGGCGAGTGCCACGGTGGCCAGGAGGTAGACGACGGCCGCGAACGCGGACAGGACGTAGGCCAGCGGGGCCTCGTGGTATTTGGTGCTGATCTGCACGGCCGCGCGTGACGTCGCCGCCAGCGCGAAGATCGCGTACACGGCGACCAGGATCCGGCCGGGGCCGGAGGCCTTGTCCTGGCCGGCCTTCTCGCTGACGTCCTTGGTCGCTTCGCCCACCGTGCTCTCCTCGGTTTCTTCAGGCACTGGCGCCCGCCCACACCTCGTGCAGCCGGAGCACCATCACCGGGATGGCGAGGCAGGCGATCCCGAGGATCGCGGTGCTCGACCGCGTGCGCTCCGCCAGTGCCCAGAACGTCCCGAGCGGGAGCACGACCAGGCAGCCGATCAGATAGGCGAGGTAGGTGGCCATGCTGCCGGGGCGGCCGCCGCCGATCAGCAGCACGACGCCGATGACGAGCTGGGCAACCAGGAGGAGTTCGACCACGCCGAGGGCGATGAGCAACGGGTTGTCCGGCAGTTTTTTTCGCACGGACTGCGTGAAACTCCACGCCGCGACCAGCGTCGCGCAGATCGCGACGGTCACCGCGAAGCCTGTGATCACGCCCGCCTCCTTACCTACTCCGCCGCCGACAACGTACCTTCGGGCGCCTTGTCACCGACGGGCGACCGGCCGCCCGCGTGGCGGGCGCCACGGGAGATCGGTGGTCCAGACCTCGGGTGAATAGATCACGAAGCATGTTCGGTTGGCGTTCTGTCAATTTGTCCGGACATTATCGTTTTAGCGCTTCGACCAGGTATTACGACGCAAGTGTCATCCTGTTACACACCGACCGGGTGGTTGGAAACCGAGTTGATCTCACCCTGGGTACCCCTACTATTCGGTAGGTTTCGAATTCACGTCCCTGATCAGCCCATACGAACCCCCGATATGGCGGATTGGCCGTTCGCTGCCGGGCGGGTGGAATATTCCCCATCGCGATGGTGCACTTGGCCCATCCGATTGGTGCCAAGGAGGGGGCGCTCGAATGGACGTCCGTTACGAAGCGTATTGCTTCGCGGATCCGCTGTTCTTCGATGAGCAACGGGAAACCGGGGACGCCGCCGACGATTACGCCGCCCTGTTGCCTGCTCCCGAATCCGAGTGGCGCTCCGGAGTGCGCGGTGTGTGGCGGATGCTGCACCCTCTTGCTCGAAACCTTCCTTCGCAGGGCTGGAAAATCCACGTGTCGGCAGGTTTGCCCAACGCCGAGCGGGTGCTCGTGAAGGTGCACGAGCATTGTATCGAGCACAATGTGTCGTACAAGCATCTGCGTTCGAGGAACACCCTGCTCGCCAGGAATTCCAAATACGCGCCGCGTGACGGCAGCGGAAAGTTGCTGACTCTTTATCCAGCTGACAACAACGAGCTCGAACGCCTTCTCGCGGACCTGTCCGTGAAGCTGGAGGGAGAACCCGGCGCGTATATTCTGAGCGATCTGCGCTATGGTGCCGGCCCGCTCTACGTCCGTTACGGCGGATTCGCCGAGCAATGGGTCGAACTCGACGGCAAGCGCGTCCTCGCGGTCCGCAAGCCGGACGGCACGCTGGTCCCGGACAAACGCGAGCCGAGCTTCTCCGTACCCGACTGGGTGACGATTCCGGAGTTCCTCGCGCCGCACCTCGCGGCTCGCAAGGGTGGCGACCCGGCGCAGTTCCCCTACCAGGTGAAGAAGCCGCTCCACTTCTCCAACGGCGGCGGCGTGTACCTCGCCGACCGGAGCGCCGACGACGAGCAGGTGGTCCTCAAGGAGGCCAGGCCGTTCGCCGGCCTCGACCGCGACGAGATCGACGCCGTCGAGCGGCTCCGTCGAGAGCACGAGGTGCTGGAACGGCTCAAGGGCATCGAGGGCATCCCCACCCCCTTCGACCGCTTCACCGTCTGGGAGCACCACTTCCTGGCGATGGAATACATGCCGGGGATCGCGCTCGGCAACTGGCTCGCCCGCAACTATCCGCTCACCAGGCGGAACACCACCGACGCCGACATCGCCGCGTTCACCGAACGCGCGTTGGCGCTGGTCGAACGCGTGGAGAAGATGGTCGAGGAGGTGCACGACCGCCGGATCGTGTTCGGCGACCTGCACTCGATGAACATCCTGGTCGACGGCGAGGACGACCAGGTCTCCCTGATCGACTTCGAAATGGCGGCCGACGTCGACAGCGGTAGCCGTCCGGCGCTCGGCGCGCCCGGCTTCCGCGCTCCGCGGGACCGCAAGGGTTTCGAGGTCGACGAGTACGCTCTCGCGGTACTGAAGCTGTGGATCTTCCTGCCGCTCACCACACTCCTCGAACTCGCCCCGGCGAAGCTGCGCGGGCTCGCGGACTTCGTCCAGCGGCGCTTCGACGTACCGGAGGGCTACGCCGACTCGATCGTCGCCGAGCTCGCGCCCCGGAACGCTTCGTCGCCGGGAACGAGTGAGACCGAACTCGACCAGGAGCAGCCGGACTGGACGCTGGTCCGCAAGCAGATCACCGAAGCGATCCTCGCCAGCGCGACCCCCGAACGCACCGATCGGCTCTTCCCCGGCGACATCGAGCAGTTCCGCGTCGGCGGAGCGTGCTTCGGCTACGGCGCGGCCGGTGTCCTCTACGCGTTGAACGCGGTCAACGGGGACCGCTACCCCGAGCACGAGAAGTGGCTGCTGGACTCGGTCCGTCGCGACCCGCCCGCGAGGCCGGGGTTCTACGACGGCTCGTACGGGATCGCCTACGTCCTCGAAGAACTCGGGTACCGCGACGAGGCGACCGAACTGCTGTCGTCGTCGGCGACGCTGGTGGAACAGACCGCCGACCACGGCCTCGAAGGCGGCCTTTCCGGAATCGGCCTGACCCAGCTGCACTTCGCGGTGAAGCGCAAGGACAACGAGTTCGGCAGGCAGGCACTCGCCACCGCCGTCCGGCTCGCCGAAGCGCTCGAAACCGCCGATCCGCCCGGCGACTTCGCCAGGTCGGGGCTGCTCAACGGCTGGTCCGGGCCTGCGCTGCTGTTCATCCGGCTGTTCGAGCGCACCCGCGAAGAGGGCTGGCTGTCCTTCGCCGACCAGGCGCTGGAACGGGACATCGAGGAGTGCGTCGAATCCGACGACGGCTCGCTGCAGGTCCGTGACGGCGAGACCAGGACCTTGCCCTACGCGGGCGTCGGCAGCGCCGGGATCCTCATGGTCGCCGAAGAGCTGGCGAAACACCGTCCGGACGCGAAGGCGCTGAAGAGCCTTCCCGGGCTACGCGAATCTTGCCGTGGCGAGTTCGTCATCCATCCCGGCCTGTTGTTCGGCCGGTGCGGGCTGATGACCGCGCTCGCGATGGGCGCCGAACCGGACCAGCGCGTCCGCGAGGCCATCGACCTGCATCTTTCCCGGCTGGCCTGGTACGCGGTGCCGTACAAGGGCGGCCTGGCGTTCCCCGGCAACCAGCTGCTGCGGCTGTCGATGGACGTAGTCACCGGCGGCGCGGGCATTCTGCTCGCCCTCGCCGCGACCCTGGACGGGGCGGCCTTGCTGCCGTTCCTGTCCTCCAAAACTGCCGGTCGTTGACGACCGGCGGACCAGGAAAACAACGAAAGGGAACACCATCATGGAACTCGTTCTGGACCTGCAGGCCATGGACGCCCCCGACGTGCTCGACGGCGGACACGGCGGCGGCAGCCACGGTGGCTCCAGCAACCTGAGCCTGCTCGCCTCCTGCGCGGACAGCACCATCAGCCTGCTGACCTGTCACTGATCACCTGAGTGATCGCTGAGGGCGCGGGAGCGGCACAGGCCAAGTGCGCCGCTCCCGCGCCCCTCATTTTGCCGTTCGGTTCATCTCGTTGGGATCACGGTGCAAAGAGTGGGACGCGAAGCAGAAGTGTCCCAGCGCACTGCCCTCGAAGTAAGGAGTGGGATGGCGGGTTCCGCCGATCGCCTGCTGGTCACCGTGACCATGCTCGATCGTCCCCGCCTGATCGCGCTGATCCTGAGCGCGCTCGCCGGGACGGCCGCGGGGCTGCTCCTGCCCGGCGCGCTCGCCGCCGCGGTCGATGCCGTCGTGGCGGGACGGCCCAGCCTCCCCGAGGTCTCGTGGCTGCTCGTGCTGGGTGTCACCCAGATCGCCGTCGGCCTCATCGGCGGCATCCTCACCGCGCGGATGACCGCTTTCGCGACCGCCTGGCTGCGTCGCAAGCTCACCGACCGCTACCTCGCGCTCGGCACCAGATCCACCTTCGCCGACGGCGACGCGATCAGCAGGCTCACCGGGGACTGCACCGGTGCCGGCCTGGTCGCTTCGGTCGTCGTCCAGCTCGGCTCGTCGACCCTGATCTCCAGCGGCGCGATCGTCCTCCTCGCGCTGATGGACTGGCGTCTCGCGCTCGTCTTCCTAGGCAGCATCCCGTTCGCGCTGATGCTCGCACGCACGCATCTGAAGAACACCGCCGAAGACGTCCTTACCTACCAAGAGGTTTCCGGGGAGCTGGCGGCGAGGATGGTCGACGCCGTCGCCGGGCTGCGCACGATCGCCGCGTCGGGTACCGCCGATCGCGAAGCCGAACGAGTGTTGCGGCCGCTGCCGAAGCTGAGTCTCGCGGGCCGCGGGATGTGGCGCACGCAGGCGAAAATGGTGTGGCGCTCCGGCCTTTTGCTGCCCGCGGTGGAGATCGCCGTGCTGGCCGCCGCCGGTTTCGGTGTGCTGGAGGGGAGGCTGAGCGTCGGTCAGGTACTCGCCGCACTCGGTTACGTCGCGCTCGGCATGAGCATGGTCACCCAGATCCCGTTGCTCACCACGCTTTCCCGCGCGCGCTCGTGCGCGCGGCGGATCACCGAAGTGCTGCGGTCGCCGGTCCCCGAACCGGGCGAGCTGGGTGTCGTTCCCGGGCGGGGCACGCTCGAACTGCGCGGCGTCACCGTCGAAGGCGCGTTGCGGGAGGTCGACCTCGTCGTCCGCGGCGGCCGGTTCACCGCCGTCGTCGGGCGGTCCGGCTCGGGGAAGTCCGCGCTGGTCAACGTCCTCGGCGGGCTGCTGAGCCCGGACGAAGGGACGGTGACGCTCGACGGCCGTCAGCTGGCGGACCTGCGGCCGTACGAACTCCGCGCGGTCGTCGGTTTCGCCTTCGAACGGCCCGCGCTGCTCGGCGCCACCATCGGCGACGCCGTCGGGTACGGCTCCTGGGCAGGCGAAGCCGCCGTGCGCGCCGCCTGCCAGTCCGCGCAGGTCGACGACCTGATCGTCCGGCTGCCGAACGGCTATCGGACGCCGCTTTCGGAGACACCGCTCTCCGGCGGGGAGGCGCAGCGGATCGGGCTGGCACGCGCGATCGCGCACGCGCCGAGGGTGCTCATCCTCGACGACGCCACCGCCAGCCTCGACACGGTCACCGAAGCCGCCGTCGAAGAGGCGATCGAACGCACCCTGCCCGGCCGGACCCGGGTGGTGGTGACGCATCGCGCGGCCACCGCGGCGCGGGCGGACGCGGTGGTGTGGCTGGACGACGGCAGGGTCCGTGCGGTCGGTACCCACGATGAGCTGTGGCGTGATCCGGTTTACCGGGCAGTTTTCACGGGTGGGTCGGCGGAGCAACTATGAGCGAAAACCCAGCCAAGCACGACGCGAACCCGCCCCGGCCGAAGGCCCCGCTATCGCGGTGGCGGGGCGCCCTGCCAGCCCGAGGTGTGAAGACTCGAAAAGGGCGCCCTGGCGACGCGATCGCGGTCGCGGGTTCGCCAGCGAACACCGAGGGCGAGCAGTGAGCGTCTGGGGGCTCTACCGTTCGGCGCTGGCCGGGCAGTGGAGAGGCGGGCTGGTGCTGCTGGCCTGCTCCGTGCTGGAAAGCGCGCCCGCGTTCTTGTCCGGTCGCCTGGTCGAACTCGCGGTTGACGAGGGGTTTGCCGCGGATCGGCCAGGCACCGGACTGCGTTGGCTCGCGGTGTTCGGGCTGGTCGCGGTGATCGGGGCGTTCGGGTCGAGGCTGGTGTGGCATCAGCTCGGCAAGGTCGTCGAGCCGTTGCGTGACGCGCTGGTGACCACCGTGGTGCGCGGGGTCCTGCACGATCCGTCGCCACCGCGGAATCAGCCGGATGCCAGCGGCGTCGCCCGGATCACCCAGCACGTCGAGGTGGTCCGCGACGCCACGGCCGGGTTACTGGTGCAGGCGCGCGGGATGGTCGTGACGACGGTGGCGGCGTTGGCCGGGTTGTTCACCATCGCCGGTTCGCTCGCGCTGATCGTCGCGATCCCGGTGGTGGTCTCGGTAGCCGTGTTCGCCTGCCTGCTGCCGTCCCTGGCCAGACGGCAGCGCGCGCTCGCACTGGCCGACGAGCGGACCGCCGAGGTCGCGGGCGCGTCGTTGTCCGGGATGCGCGACATCGTCGCCTGCGGTGCGGAACCCCTTGCCGCGCTTGAGCTTTACGACGCCATCGACACACAGGCCAAGGCGGCCGTGCGGGTGGCGCGGTCGGGGGCGGCGCGGGCGGTGGTGATCGCGATCGGCGGCTTCGTCCCGCTGCTGCTGGCGTTGCTGGTGGCGCCGGGCATGGTCAAGGACGGGGTGCTCACCGCCGGTGCCGCGCTCGGCGCGCTCGTCTACCTCGCGACGACGATGCAGCCGGCGTTGCGGGGGCTGGCGTCCACCGCGAGCACCGTGGTGCTGCGGCTGATCGTCGCGCTGCGGCGGTTGGCGGAGACCGCGGAAGCCGAGCCGGAGCCGGACGGTACGGCCGAACCCGTCGGGACCGCGATCTACGTGCGGGATCTGACCTTCAGCTGGGGTGCGGCGGCCGAGCCGGTGGTGCGCGGGCTCGACCTGCATCTGCGGCCGGGGGAGCGGTTCGCGGTGGTGGGCCCGAGCGGGATCGGCAAGTCGACACTGGCCGGGTTGCTGACCGGGATGCTGGAACCGCAGGCCGGGCGGGTACTGCTCGGCGGGGTACCGGTCCGGGAGGTGCCGTCGGCGGTGCGGCATCGGATGGTCGCGCTGATCCCCCAGGAGGCCTACGTCTTCGCGGGGTCCGTGCGGGACAACGTCGGCCTGTTCGCGCAGACGGCGATGGACGCCGAACTGTGGGCGGCCGTGACCGCCGTGGGGGCGGAGCCGCTGGTCACGCGGCTGGGCGGGCTCGACAGCGAGATCGGGCACGGGACGCTGTCCGCCGGTGAGGCGCAGCTCATCGCGCTGGCGCGGGTCTACGCGAGCGACGCGGGCGTCGTCATCCTCGACGAGGCGACGTCGCACCTGGACCCGCCCGCCGAAGCCCGTGCGGAACGGGCGTTCGCCGAGCGGGGCGGGATCCTGGTGGTGATCGCGCACCGGCTGACGTCGGCGTTGCGCGCGGACCGGGTCCTGGTGATGGACGGCAAGGAGACCGCCCTCGGTACCCACCTGGAACTCATGGACCGGTCCACGCGCTACGCCCAGCTCATGCACGCGTGGGCACCGCGGCTACCCCAGCCCAGTGCGCAGTTCTTCCAGCGCGCCCCGGAGTAGGCCGTCGACCGGAACCGGGCGCCGGGACTCGCGATCGACGAAGACGTGCACGAAGTGCCCTTCGGCGATCACCGTCTCCTTCGAGTACATCCCGACCTCGTAGCGGACACTCGACCGCCCGAGATGCCCGACCCGCAGGCCGACCTCGAGTTCACCCGGGAACGACACCGAAGCGTGGTACTTGCACTGCGACTCCACGCACAACCCGATCACCTGGCCGGTCTCGATGTCGAGCCCGCCGCGTTCGATCAGGAGTGTGTTGATCACGGTGTCCATCACCGAGTAGTGGACGACGTTGTTGACATGTCCGTAGACGTCGTTGTCCTTCCACCGCAACGGAACCGTCTGCCAGTGCGGGTACTCGGCGTTCACCACAGCGTCACCGATTCCCGCAGGATCCCGGCGAGATCCGCTTCGGCGGCCTCGCGTGGCGCCGTCGCCAGCAGTCGTTGTTGTTTCACCGTGCCGGAAACCAGCGAGTCCACATCGGACTCCGAGTAGCCGACGGCGCCGATCCCGTTGGGGATCCCGATCTCCCGCATGAGCTGCCGCAGCACCGCGGGCAGATGGTCCCGCAGATCGCCCGGCCATTCGTAATCCGGGGCGAGCAGCCGGGCCACCCGCAGGTGCCGGTCCGGGCACGCGTCGAAGGTGAACCGGAACGCCGCGGGCGCGGTCAGCGAGACCGCCATCCCGTGCGGCACCATCGGTTCGTCACCCGGATAACCCGAAGGATGGAATTCCCGGACCTGCCCGGCGATCGGGTAGGCGTTGGCGTGCGGGATGTGCACGCCGGCGTTGCCGAAGCCGAGTCCGGCGAACGTCGCCGCGAGCGCCATCGCCTCGCGTGCCTTCATGTCCGACCCGTCCCGCACGGCCGCGGGCAAGGCCCACGACAGCAGCCGCAGCGACTGCTCGGCGAACATGTCGGCCAGCGGATTCGCGCCACAGTAGGGAACCCGGTCCTCCGGGCGCTTGCGGTCGAATTCGGTGTACGGCTTCGCCGTGTAGCTTTCCGCGGCGTGACAGAGAATGTCCATCCCGCTCGCGGCGGTGACCTCCGGCGGCTGCGACACCGTCAGCCGCGGATCGACCACCGCGAGGCTCGGCCGCAGCCGCAGATGACTGATGCCGCTCTTCACCCGCAGTGACAGCACGTCCAGCACGCACACCGTCGTGCTCTCGGAGCCCGTCCCGGTGGTGGTCGGCACCGCGACCAGCGGTTTCAGCGGCGCGCTCGGCGCGCGGCCGCCACCGACCGGGGCGTTGACGTAGTCCATCAGGTCGCCGTCGTTGCTGGTCAAGAGGTTCACCGCTTTCGCGGTGTCGATGGCGGAACCGCCGCCGACGGCGACGAAGGCGTCCCACTCGCCCTGTCCTCTGGCGAAGTCGACGGCCTTGCGCATGCTGACGTCGGTCGGCTCGACGTGGACGCCGTCGAAGACGACCGCTTCGATGCCGTAGGTCTCGATGCCTTCGGCGATCCGTTGTGGCCAGCCCGTCGCGGCGACGGCCGCGTCGGTCAGTACGAGCACCCGCCGGGCGCCGTACTGGGTGAGGTCGTAGCCGATCTCGTCACTCGACCCGGTTCCGTACTTCAAGGCTGGTGCGCCGTAGGTGAAAACTGTTTCACGTCCAGCGGTGGCTGAGGTCACGTTTTCGTGCTCCCTTGCTCGAACACGTCCCGATTTCGGACATTCTGCCGCCCCGGGGTTGCCGGAATCGAAAGATCGCTTGACGGCACCGATCACCGCCCGCCTAAGCTCTTCTCATTAGATACCAACTGGGAGCGTCCGTCGCCCACACGGCCGTGCGGATCTTGACCGAGGCACAGGTCCACCGCGTCTACGCGGTGGCGGGTGAGTCTTTCCTGGATCTGCTCGACGCGCTGCAACGCGAACGGTCGATCACCTTCGTCTCGGCGAGGCACGACTCGGGCGCGGCGTTCATGGCCGAGGCCGAAGGCAAGCTCACCGAGCAACCCGCGGTGCTGCTGGCGGGCCGCGGCCCGAACGCGGCGAACCTCGCGATCGGGGTCGCCACGGCGTACCAGGACGAGAGCCCGATGGTCGTCCTGCTGGAGAACCCGCCGTCCAGCCCCGGTCCGACGAGTGAACTGCCCACCGCCGACCTGACCGCGATGTTCGAGCCCATCGCCAAGTGGACCGGTCGCGCGAAGGAACCGGACGAGGTGCCCGGCCTGCTGGTCGAGGCGCTGACCCGCTGCCGCGAAGGACGTCCCGGGCCCACCGTCGTCGCCGTCCCCGCCGACTTCTGGGGTGTCCCGTTCGATTCGGCCAAACCGGTCGCCGCCGTCCGGCCGCCCGTCACCGGCGCGCTCGGCCGGACCGCCGAGGCGGTCGCGCAGCTGGTCGACGAGGCCCGATACCCGGTGGTGATCGTCGGCGGCCGGGCCCGCGCGGCGCGGGACGAGCTGATCGCCGTCGCCGACGAACTCGCGTTGCCGGTGTACAACGCCTTCCGCCGTCAGGACGCCTTCCCGGAGAACCACGCGCGCTACGCCGGCCACCTCGGCATCGGCATCCCGGCGCGCCAGCTCGACGCGCTGGAACGCGCCGACCTCGTCCTCGCGCTGGGTACGCAGCTCGACGAGGTCACCACCCAGTCCTTCCGCTACCCGACGCCTTCGCAGACGCTGGTGCAGGTGGGCACCGGTATCGAGCCCGCGCGGCGTGGCGGCTTGACCTTCCGGGTCGACTCCGAAGTCGAGCCGTTCCTTCGCGAACTGCGCACCGTCGCCTCACCGCGAACGCGTCGCGCGTCGGCCGCGAACGCCGCCGTGCACACCTTCATGACGCCGCCCGACACCAGCGGCGCCACCCGCGTCCATCCGGCCGACGTCATCCGCGCCGTGCGCAAGCTCGCGCCCGAAGACGCGATCGTGACCAGCGACGCGGGCAACTTCGCCCAGTTCATGCACCGCTACTGGTGTTTCACCGCGCCGCGCAGTCAGCTCGGCCCGAGTAACGCCGCCATGGGCTACGCGGTCCCCGCGGCGATCGCGGCGAAACTCGCCGAGCCGCGGCGGACGGTGATCGCGATGGTCGGCGACGGCGGCGCGCTGATGACCGGGCAGGAGATCGAAACGGCCGTCCGCTACCGGGTGCCGGTGACCGTCCTGGTGTTCCAGAACGGGCTGCACGGTCCGCTCGCCGTGCACCAGGCACGCAAGCACGGACGGCTTTCGGGGGTCACCGTCGCCGCCACCGACTTCGCGTCGTGGGCGCGCGGGCTCGGCGCCGCCGGGTACACCGTGGACGACCGCGAGGAGCTGGAGCCGATCATCGCGAGCGCGCTGGTCCGGCAACGGCCGTGTGTGATCGACGTCCGGACGGATCCGGACGTGGTGACCCCGGACATCCGGCTGACCAGCCTGCTGGGCGCCGCGAGGCCGCAGCAGGGCGGTCAGTAGGGATTACCGGGCGGTACTTTTTCTCAGGTGATACACAGAAACCCTTGTGGGGCCGCCGTCACCTGCCCCAAGGGGTAGGAATGTGGTGACGACTCGGCCGACTTTAGGTCGCGGAGGCCGGATTTTGTCGGTCGGCCGTGGCACAATCGCCGCAACACCGAGAGTCCGATGAGGACTGGGTGGACAGGAGCGGCCAGCAGGGCCGCGGCCGTCCGCCGGTGAGTTGTTGGCACGCAGTAGGTAACAGCGTTGTGTTGACACAGGGGAGAAAACATGGCTGACGAGACGAAGCCACAGGACAAGGCCAACTCCGTTTCCGGTGTGGTGCCGGTGCGGTTCAGCGCGGACGCGGAGACCCACGACGTCGCCGTCGTGCCCACCAACCGGGAAGCTCTGCGTCGTTCGCCGTTCGGTGCCGATGTACCGTTGCGCGCGGCGAGCGGCGAATAGCCGAGTGGTAAAGAGCACCGCGCGGCCGGGTGACGACGCTTGTCGGTCTACATGAGGTGTGCTTTACTGGTTTAGGTCTCGTTTTTTGTGTTCGTGTTGGTTCACGCTCGCAGAATTCAGCGGGCGTAGTGTCTCCTCGTGTTTCCGAGGAAGCAAACCGTCTGGTGATGACCCGGGTTGCCGACGTGGCTTCCTGTTTGTTTGTGTTGCATATGGAGATTTTATGACTCAGGGCACTGTGAAGTGGTTCAACTCCGAGAAGGGGTTCGGCTTCATCACTCCCGACAACGGCGGCGGCGACGTCTTCGTGCACTACAGTGAGATTCAGGGCAATGGCTTCCGCAGCCTTGACGAGAACGCCCGCGTGGAGTTCGAGATCGGTCAGGGTGCGAAGGGTCCGCAGGCCACCGCGGTCAACGTGATCTGATCCAAGCTTTCAAGCAGGGCCGCTCTCCTTCGGGAGGCGGCCCTGCTGCTTTTTCCGGGTCTTCACGGGGAGACGAGTCCGGCCTCGTAGGCCAGCACGATCGCCTGCGCCCGGTCCCGTAGCGCGAGTTTCGCGAGAATCCGGCCAACGTACGTCTTCACCGTCTGCGCCGAAAGCACCAGATCCGCCGCGATCTCCGGATTGGACCGTCCTTTCGCGATCAACCGCAGTACTTCACGTTCGCGTTCGGTGAGCACGTCGAACCGTGCCGGGGACGGCCGTGGAACCGGTGCGCTGGCGACGAAGTTCGCGATCAGCCGCTTCGTGACGGCCGGTGAGAGCAGCGCGTCCCCGGCGGCGACCACGCCGATCGCGGCGATCAGTTCGGCCGACGGCGCGTCCTTCAACAGGAACCCGCTGGCGCCCGCCCGCAACGCTTCGTAGACGTAGTCGTCCAAGTGGAACGTGGTCAGGACGATCACCTTCGGCCTGTCGCCGTCGCCTTCGAGCAGCCGCCGGGTCGTTTCGAGACCGTCCATCACCGGCATCCGGATGTCCATCAGGACGACGTCGGGTGCGATGGTCAGCGCGGCGATGCCGTCCAGCGCCGCCTGTCCGTCACCGGCCTGGCCGACGACGTCCAGCCCCGGCTGCGCGTCCAGCAGACTCGCGAAACTTTCCCGCACCATGGCCTGGTCGTCGACGATGAAGACGGTGGTCACGCTTCCCCCGTGAGTTTCAGCGTGACGGCCACCCGGAATCCGCCGTCCGCCCGCGGCCCGGTCTCGCACGAGCCGCCGATCAGCGTAACGCGTTCGGCGATCCCCGCCAGGCCGGTGCCGTCCCCGGCCGAAGGGGCCGGAACCCGTTCGGCAGGCCCGTTCTCGACCAGGATCGTGAGCGCCTCCGGCTCTCGTCGCACGTCGACGTCCACACTCGACCCCGGGCTGTGCCGGGCCGCGTTGCTCAACGCCTCCTGCAGGATCCGGTACGCCGCCAGGCCGATCGTGCCGGGGACGTCGTCGCCGCCGGTGATCCGGGAGCGGACCTCGATCCCGGACGCCCGGCAGCCATCGAGCAGCCCGGGCACCTCGGCGAGTCCCGGCTGCGGTTCGTGTTCCGGTTCGTCATCGTCGTCCCGCAAGACGCCGACCAGCCGACGGGCCTCGTCCAGTGCTTCCCGTGCCGCGACGCCGAGTGCGTGGAACTCCTCAGCGATGCTCTCGTTGACGTCCGGGAGCCGGTAGCGCGCGCTGTCGGTCCGCAGGGCGATCAGCGAGAGGTGGTGGCCGATGATGTCGTGCAGCTCCCTGGCGACCAGCGCGCGCTCCTGCAACGCGGTCCGCTTCGCCCGCTCTTCGACCGCCGTGCGCTCGGCCGTGTCGGCCTGCGCCAGTGCGCGCCGTCGTTGCTGCATGCCGTAGCCGGCGAAGATGGTCACGGCCACCACGAGCAGGGACAACACCAGGGTCTTCGTGCCGGAACGCGGGATCTGGGCGATGCCGACCCCGACGGCGAGCGCCACCGCGATGATCGAGATCCCGGTGCCCTGCTTGGGTTTCGTCCTGGCGAGGGCCATCGCCAGTACCGGCAGGTACGGCAGGACGTGGAACTGCAGCGGCCATTCGCTCACCGTCGTGTGGAACGGCGGATCGGGTGCGGGGAAGAGGACCGCGACGATCGCGGTGACCATCCCCACCGCCGCCACGCGGACCGCGGTCAGCGGGAAGCGCACGACCAGCAGCGGCGGTGCGACCTGCAGAAGCAGCAGGAAGAAGACCAGCGGAAGGCTTTCGGGGCCGAGGTAGTGCCCCCATGCGCCGAAGGTCATGCTCACCAGCACGGCGAGTACCGAGACGGCGAGGACTCCTTTGAGCCAGCCCGGCACGTGCCACCAAGCCGAAGCCGGTTCGAGATCGGCGTCGCGCCCGGTCAGGAGTGCCCACCCCAGCGAATCCATGGCTCGACGCTAACGACGCGGGGGTCCGGGCACATCCCCGCGTGGGGGACAGCCGGTGTCCCCCACGGGGTGACGGTCGCGGTGGCTTCGCACGATGTGGGACCTCGCCTGCTTTTCTGGGGATGCAACCTCGTGCAACTCTTCCCTTCGCGGCCTCGACGTCGTTTCCTTGTAGGACTTGGCGCGGGCAGCGGAGGACATGTGGGCGAAGTGGTCGCGGGGATCCTGGCGAACCCCGCTTCGGAGCGTGACATCCAGAGTCTGCGTTCGGCACTCCGCGTAGCCGGAGTCGGCCGGGTGATGGTGTGGACCGAGGCCGGCAAGATCATCGGCACCGTCCGCCGGATGGTGGACGCGGGCGCGAGTGTGCTCATCTGCCTCGGTGGCGACGGCATGATGCGGGCCGCCGCGGCGGCTTGCGGCGATATCCCGTTGCTCATGCTGCCGACCGGGAGCACCGCGCTCCCCGAGCCGGCCGTCGCCGGGCTCGCCGCCGGGCTGCTGGCCAGCCATCAGGTGGACACGGACCTGGTCACGAACCGGGCGACCGTCCTCGAGGTCGTCACGAAGGCCCGCCGTGAGATCGCGCTGAACCACGTCAGCGTGTCCGCGGAACCCCGGTGGGATCCCGCGTCGCTGACCGAGCTGTACTGCACGTTCGCCGTGCCGGACGGCGTCGGCCTCGCCAGCATCCCCGGCAGGCTGTGCGCCAGCCCGAAGTCCACTGTGGACGGTGTAGCGGTCTCGCTCGGGCCGGTCGACGAGACGCCGTACGTCGTGCAAGCCCCGATCGCGCCGGGCGAGGTCCGCGCGGTGGGCGTTCGCGGCTGGAGTGTGCTGGACCCCGGGGTGCGGGTCGACCTCGGCGCCGCGGGCGGCTCCATCGCACTCGACGGTGAACCGCATTTCGTCCTGAAGCCGGGAGAGAGCGCTTTCGTCGAGTTGAAGCCCGAAGGCCCGTGGTGCGTCGACGTCCGTGCCGTGATGGCCGAAGCCACCAGGAAAGGCCTGCTCCTCGGGCGGAAGCCGGAGCGGATCCTTCCCGCGTCCCCTCTGGTGGAAGCACCCTTCCTCAGGTAAGCCCGCCCAGGTCACAGAGACCTTCCGAACGCCGGTTCGGCCAGGCACACTGGGCGAAACGGACCAAGGGAGTGGGCCAGGTGCAGCTGGAAGCGGCGTTGCCGATCGGCGCGGATCCGCGGCGGCACGCACGCGTCCTCGCCCAGGTGCACGAAGCCGCCCTCTCCGGCGAGGCGCTCCCGAGCCACCCGCGCGCGGTCATCGGCGCGTCCTGGCAGCGCATGCGCCGTCTCGGTCTGGACCCGGATCGCGGCGCGCCCGTTCCCGCGCTGATCCCGGAACAGCTGGAGGCCCGCCGTCGCGAGAGCGGCCTCGCCGCCGTCCTGCCCGCCCTGCGCGGCGGCCTGATCAGCCTCGCCGAGCAGGCCGCGCACATCATGGTGGTCACCGACGCCGACGGCCGCGTCCTCTGGCGCGACGGCAGCACCGCGGTCCGCCGCCGCGCCGACGGGCTCGGGTTCTTCGAGGGCGTCGACTGGCACGAGAACGTCGCCGGTACCAACGCGATCGGAACGGCGCTGGTCGCCAGGCATCCGGTCCAGGTCTACTCCGCCGAGCACTACGTCCGTAACCAGCACGACTGGACCTGCGCCGCCGCGCCACTGCACGATCCGAGGAACGGCAAGCTGCTCGGTGCCGTCGACCTCTCCGGCCCGGCCTCGACCGTGCACCCGGCGACGCTGGCCCTGGTCGACGCGGTCGCGAAACTCGCCGAAGCGCATCTGCGCACCACGCACCTCTCCGAACTCGAACGGCTGCGCGGGCTCGCGTCACCCCTGCTGGCCAAGATGAAAGGCCGGGCGGTGATCACCGACCGGCACGGCTGGATCGCGGCGTCGGCGGGCCTCGTCCCGGTCGGCCGGATCGCCCTGCCGAACGACGTCACCGCCGGCCGGACCTGGCTGCCCACCTACGGGAACTGCCTGGTGGAGCCCCTGCCCGGCGGCTGGCTCGTCCGGCTCACCGAAGAGGAGGACGCGCCGCCGACGCGCGTCGTACTCGACCTGAAGTCCGCTAGGGCGAGCACACTGCGCGTCTCGGGCGCGGCGGGAGCCTGGTCGCACCGGCTGAGCCCGCGGCACGCGGAGATGCTGTACATCCTCGCGCGCCATCGGGAGGGAAGGTCGGCGTCGGAGCTGTCGCTCGACCTCTTCGGCGACGCGGGGCGCACGGTGACCGTCCGCGCGGAGATGTCCAGGATGCGGCGGCATTTCGGCGGGATCCTGCTGGGCAGGCCGTACCGGTTCGCCGACGACGTCGAGGTCGTCGTCGAGCGGCCGTCGGACGGCGAGGTCCTCCCGCGCTCCGTCGCGCCCGCCGTCCGCGCCTGATTGTCCGGTGGTGAACCCGCGTCCGCGATAGCGGGGCCTTCGGCCGGAGCGGGTTCACGCGTCATGTCCCTTTCGCGAGGCATGTCGCAGCTCCGCCAACAAGCTCTGAGATCTCCACCCCCGCCTCAACCCGGCGATGGTCCCGCTCCACCCTTCGTTGTTCCTAACGTTCGACCCATGGGAAACATGAACGGAAAGGCCCTGCTGGGCCTGGTCGCGATCGGTATCGTCGTCCTTCTCGGATTTCTGGCCTATCGGTTGATCCTGGTGGAGCTGATCACCCGGCTGAGCGATCACTGAGGGGGGAGATGGGGAAGCGGGAAAGGCCACTGCTGCCGGACACGATCGCGCCGAGCTGGCTGGTCGTCCAGCTGCTCGGCACGGCCGCGGTCTTGGTGGTGCTGCTGACCGCCAGCGAGTCCAGGGCATGGATCTGGGTGGCGTACGGCGTTTGCGGGATCTGCTGGCTGGGTTTCGTGGTGGCTTCCCCGCGGCTGCCCAAGCTGGCGACGGTGCTGCTCGCGGTGGCGACCGTCCCGCCGTCGCTCACGCTCGGCTGGGCGGAGGATTCGTCCGCCATCGTGCTCGCCGTGGTCACGGTCAGCCGGTTCGCCACCCTGACCGGGCCGTCGGTGGCCGCCATCGTCGGCGTGGTGGGGCTCGACCTGGGTCTCGCGGCGATCCCCGGCCTGCTCGTGGGCTCCCCGCTGGTGGTGGTGTTCGGCAACGTCGGCGTCCTGCTCGTGCTGATGCTGCTGGGGTTGAACCGGCGGCAGTACGAGGTGCAGGCGGTCCAGGCGGCCGCCCTGCTGGAGCAGACCAAACTGGCGCAGAGCGAACACGCGCGGGCCGCCGCGCTCGACGAACGCACGCGGATCGCCAGGGAGATCCACGACGTCCTCGCGCATTCGTTGGGCGCGTTGGGGATTCACCTGGAGGTCGCCGAGGCGCTGCTGGCCGAGAGGTCCGATGTGGACGGTGCGCTCGGCAGGGTCCGGCTGTCCCGGCGCCTTGCCGCCGACGGACTGGCCGAGGCACGTGACGCCGTCGCGGCTCTGCGCAGCGACGTCCCCTCGCTCGCCGAAGCCTTGCGGTCGCTGGCGGAAGCGCACCACGACGGGGTGACCTTCGAGGTTTCGGGGGAGCAGCGGCCACTGCCGTCCGCCGCGGTGGTCTCGCTGGTCGGCGTCGCACGGGAGGCGTTGACCAACGCGGCCAAACACGCCCCCGGCCGTCCGGTGTCGCTCCGGCTGCTCTTCACGACGGCGGAAGTCCGCTTGCGCGTCCGCAACGAACTCGGCGACACCGCCCGATCGGAGGACGCGGGCGGGTTCGGGCTCACCGGGATGCGGGAGCGGCTCGCGCTCGCCGGTGGCACGCTGTCCGCGGGGCCGGACGACGGGCACTGGACGGTGGAGGCGGTGGTGGGGGCGTGATCCGGGTGGTCGTCGTCGATGACCAGCAGGTCATGCGCGAAGGGCTGGTCGCGTTACTCGGCCTGGTCGACGGGATCGACGTCGTCGGCTCCGCCGGTGACGGACGACAGGCGCTCGACCTGCTCCGCGGTACCGCGGCCGACGTCGTGCTGATGGACCTGCGCATGCCTGTCCTGGACGGGGTGGCCACGACCAGATTGCTCAAACGGGAGCACCCCGACGTCGCGGTCGTGGTCCTGACGACGTACGCGGACGACGCTTCGATCGCCGACGCGCTCCGCGCCGGAGCACGCGGCTACCTGACCAAGGACGCCGGCCGTGCCGAGATCGGGGCCGCGGTCCGCTCCGCCGCCAACGGACAGGCGCTCTTCGCCGCCGAGGTCTCCGACAGGCTCGTCGCCGCGCTCGAAGCGAGGACCGTCACGCGGGCCAGGACCGAGTTCCCGGACGGCCTCACCGCACGCGAAGGCGAAGTGCTCGGCCTCATCGCGCGGGGGCTGTCCAATCCGGAAATCGCCGCCGAGCTGTACATCGGCGAGGCGACCGTGAAGAGCCACATCAACCACGCCTTCGCCAAGATCGGTGTGCGCAATCGTGCGGAGGCCGTGCGCTACGGCTTGGAAAAGGGCCTCTGACGCCGTCGGCAGATCACGTGCCGATGACACACGCCGGTGTCACTGGCTGCGCAGATCCCGACTCGGATACCTTCTTGCGGGTAGAGCCAATGGGGAGGATCGGCGATGACGAGCACTGTGACCCGGCCGGGGCCGCCGGGGAGCCCCGCGCCACCCCCCGCACCGGAGGGCCGCGGCGGGATCGCCGGGCTGCTCGAACTGCCGGGGAACGGGATCCGCGCGATCGTCCGGTCCGCGGCGACCACCCCGGGCAGGCTGTCGGTGATCGCGATCGGGCTCGTGCTGCTGTCGCTGGTCGCGGGACTGTTCGGCACGCTGGCCGCGCAGGACAAGAAGGACACGATCAACGGCCTGATCGACCACCGCGAACCGCTGGCCGCCGCCGCGCAGCAGGTCTACCGCGCGCTTTCGGACGCCGACGCGACAGCGGCGAGTTCGTTCCTCTCGATCGGCACCGAACCGCTCCCGATGCGCCAGCGGTACGAACGCGACATCGCGGAAGCCGGTGCGGCGCTGGCGAAGGCGGCGTCGGACTCCTCCGGCGTCGACGAAGCCGCCGAGCAGATCAACACTCTCGGCCGCGAGCTTCCCGTCTACACAGGACTGATCGAGACCGCGCGGGTCTACAACCGGCAGGGTTATCCCGTCGGCGCCTCGTATCTGCGTGAGGCCTCCGAGCTGATGCGGGCGAAACTCCTTCCCGCCGCACAGGATCTGTACCGCATCGACACCGACCGGCTCGCCGCCGAACAGGACGACGCGACCGGATTCCCTTGGTTGGCAACGGCTTTCGTACTCGCACTGCTGGCAGCGTTGATCTTCACTCAGGTGCATCTGACCCGGAAGACCAACCGGCTGCTGAACATCGGGCTCGTCGTCGCGACCGTGTCCGTGGTGGTCGCCCTGCTGTGGGGCGCGGTGGCGCTGATCGTGCAGAGCAGCCTCGTCGGCAGCGGGGAGGAAGACGGCTCGCACCAGGTGGACGTCCTCGTCCGCGCCCGCATCGCGGCACTGCAGGCACGAGCCGACGAGACGCTGACCCTCGTCGCCCGCGGCGACGGCGCGGCGTACGAAAAGGACTTCCGCGATCTCGCCGCGCAACTCGGCGGGACCGACGGTCAGGGGGGTCTGCTCGGCGAGGCACGCGGCCTCGCGGCGGGTGGCGCGGCCGCCGGGAAGGTGGACGCGGCGATCCAAGCGGCGTCGGCGTGGTTCAAGGCGCACGCCGAGGTGCGGCGCCAGGACGACGACGGCTTTTACCAGGACGCCGTCGGCACGGCCATCCGCGACGACAAGAAGGACGGCGCGGCCGGGGCGTTCCTGCGGCTCGACGAGAGCCTGGTGGCCGCGATCAACGTGGGACGACAGGAGTTCCTCGACGACACCCGCGGCGCCGACCGCGCGCTGACCCTGCTCGCGCCGGGGCTCGCGGTACTGGCGCTGATCGCGGCGGCGGGGGCCGCGTTGGGAATCCGTGAACGGCTGAGGGAGTACCGGTGATGCGGAACGGTCTGCGAGTGGCCGTGCTCGGCGCGGTCCTGCTGGTGGCGACGGCTTGCGGCGGTGCGGGAGCGCCCGTCGATCCGGCCCCGGTCGGCGAGGTCGCCCCGCCACAGCCCGCGAACGTCGGCGGGGCGGACAACGCCGGTGGCGGCGGCACGGCCGACACGAGCTGCAACCCGCTGGCGAGTCTGCGGCCGACCAACGGCACGCAGATCACCAGCGGCTCGACGATGGCGAAGATCAAGGAGAACGGCAAACTGGTCGCGGGCGTCGACCAGACGACGTTCCTGTTCGGCTTCCGGAATCCGACGTCGGGCCAGCTCGAAGGCTTCGACATCGACATGGTCAACGAAATCGCGAAGGCCATCTTCGGCAGCGCGGAAGGCCGCGTGCAGTTCCGGGCCATCCCGTCGAAACTGCGCGAAGAGGTGCTCGAGAAGAAGCAGGTCGACATCGTGGTGCGGACCTACAGCATCACCTGCGGCCGGCTGAAGAGGGTCAACTTCTCGACGGCGTATTACCAGGCGGGACAACGGATCCTGGTCGACGCGGCGTCGAAGGTCACCCAGCTTTCTGATCTCGCCGGGCGGCGGATCTGCGCGACCAAGACGTCGACCTCGCTGACGAAGATCGCGGCGGATCCCTCGAAGCCGGTGCCGGTCTCGGTGGACAACTGGTCGGACTGCCTGGTGATGCTGCAGCAGAAGCAGGTCGAGGCCGTGTCGACGGACGACGTCATCCTCGCCGGGATGCTTGCCCAGGACCCGACGCTGAAGATCGTCGGGGACCGGTTCACCGAGGAGAACTACGGCATCGGTATCCCCAAGGAGAACGAGGACATGGTGCGGTACGTGAACGCCGTGCTGGAGAACGTGCGTGGTGGCGCTTGGCAGGCGAGCTACGCGAAGTGGATCGGGAACAAGCTCGAAGGCGGGACGCCGCCATCACCTCAGTACAAGTGAAATCGGGCCGTTCGGGAGCGATCCCGAACGGCCCGTTTCGTACTAGGGGGATTTCTCGCCGATCACCGGCGGCACCGGCTTCATTTCGCCGTCGTAACCGCCGAACAAGACGTCGGCGTCCTCTTCCTGCAGGTAGTTCGGGGCCTTCTTTTCCTTGTCCTCTTCCTTCTGCCCCTTGCCGCCAGGAGCGCCGGCACCCATCGCGCCAGGACCGCCGCTCTTGCCGGCGGCGGCCGCACCACCCCGGGTGATGCGCTCCTCCGGCAGCTTGCCCGACCCGGACCCACCGCCCTTGCCCGCCAGCCTTTCGGCCTCACCAGCCGAAACCTTGCCGCCCGCGAGCCGCTCGGCGACGTTGCCCGCCCCGCCGTTCCGCCCGAACCCGCTCTTGCCGCCGCCACCGGTCAACCGGCTCGCCGCACTGCCACCCGGCCCGCTCGTCGTCCGGCCGGGCTTGCCGCGGTACTGCTCGCTGCCCAGCCGCCCGAGTCCGGTGGGTCCAGGGCCGTTGATGGCCGCCAGCCCCGGCGTCTGGCCAGGGCGGAAGGACCCAGGCGGCCCGCTGAACGGCTGATTCGGCCCGGGCACCCCCGTGTGGCCGCCGCCCGTGGTGATCCCCGGCCCCGGCGTCACCCCAGGTCCCGGCCCGGGCCCGCCCGGGTTGCCCGGCCCAGGCATCCCCGGCCCACTGCCAGGCCCACCACTGAACCCCTTGACGTCCCCGCCCGAGAACCCCGACGCGGAGGTCGAATCACCCATTTCGGGTGGCGGGGAGAAGGTGGGCTGCTGGGAATTGACGTCGAAGAGAGACTGGTCGTAGGTGTGCATCACCTGCGCGGCCTGCTGATGCGCCTGGAACGACTGCTCCTGCTTGGCCGAGATGTTGCCGACCGTTTCCACCGCACCCGCGAAATTCCCCGACGCGAACTGCTGCATCGCGTTCTTGTACTCGGCGTTGCGATCGAACGGGACCTCTTCGGGCATGGAGTTCTTCGCGGTGGTCGCCGCGGCCGCCGACTGGGAGAAGCGGTTGGAGGCGAGATAGGCGCCGTCGCCCGCGTTGTCGGCCCACTTGCCCAGATTCTTGAAGAACCCGTGCGCGGCCTCCGCGGCGGGGCCCTGCCAGTGGGCGCCCTCCTTGTTGGCGGCGGAAGTGAGCGCGTTGCTGAAGGTGTTCAGCGCGTCGCCCTGGTTGTTCCAGATCTCGCCCTTTTGGTCGATCTTCTCGGGGGAGAGGTTGTTGGTGACCATGTCGATCAGGTCGCTGTGCGAGTTGCCCTCGTAGCGCTGACCCGACGGAGTCAGCCCGGCCCGGAACTGCTGGCCTTGAGTGAGCACCGCGGCCTGGTCACCCGAATACTGGCCGGCCTTCTGCTCCGCCGTCAGCCGAGCGGTGAGGGCGTTGCCGCCGGGACCCTGGTTGGCCTCGTCGTAGGTCTCCGCGTAGCGCTTGCCCTCGTACGTGCGGTGCGCTTTGCCGTCGGTGCTCAGCACCGACTCGAAGTTGTCCTGACCGGCGTTCTCCGCCATGATCCCCTCCCTGATCTGGGCTGTGCGGTCAGTTGCCTTGGGGAAGCTTGGGTGCGACGGCCTCGGCGACGACCATCCCGTCGGCACAAGCCTGCTCGTTCGTGCCGTTCGACAAAGTGAGAGCGACGCTGGCGCGTGTGCTTTTCGTAACTGCGATGCCGATGTAACAGGTTCCACGCCCGCCGTCGCCGATGAGCTGTACCGCATCGCGGCCGTCGATCTGAATGGGCTTCTTCGTCCCCTGTGAAGCCTCCACTCCGTCAATCCCCTCGTTGCCGACGAAGTAGAGGGAAACGTTGCCGTAGCGGGCCTTCTTCGCGCGGCAGCCGTTGTCGCTCTCAAGCGTTTCGGGCTTGTATTCTTCGTACGCCGCTGTGGAAGTGACCTCGCGAAGAAGTTCGCACGAATCCATGTTGGCGAAGACTTCCCGGCTCGCGCTGCTAGAGTTCGAGGCCGATTGGGTGCTGGATACGGGGCTAGGGTTGCCTGGCTTCTCGGATGAGCATGAAACCGTTGAGGTCAGAACAACGATGGTGGCTGCCGTCGTCAAGAATAGTTTTGGTGCCGATTTCATTCTTCGTATCAATCCTGTCGGAAGCTCTTGAGTGTCGACTCATTCTCATGCTCGATTTGTTTGAAGTTCTTTTTCGCCGTTTCGATGGCTTCCACGGCTCGCGCCACGACGTTCTGCAGTGCTTCGAGTTGGGTCTTCGCGGACTGCTCGTCTCCTTCGGCCACGCGGACGGCATGTTTGCCCACATCGACCGCGTAGGGGCTCATTCCAAGCTCTGGGGCCTGGCCGAGCACGAGGAACTGCCCCTTGTTGTCGCCCCAACTGTCGAGGTAGTCGTTCAGCGCGGTCTTGTACGCCTCACCCATCTCAGGACTGACCGCGAACTTCCCCTCCTTCGCGGCCGTCACCATCGCGTCGGCCTGCGCCGAGAAGTCGCCCAGCATCTGCGAAAAGTCACCCGGTGGTCCACCGGTGCCGTCTGCCATGGTCTCTCCCCTGTACCAAGTGCCGGTTACTCGTCGCGTTCGTCAGGTCACGATATCAGCGGAAACGACCTCGAAGGCCCGCTTCAGGCGAGGATCACGCGCTGCCGACGCGGGCGGCTTCGACCAGGTCGTGGATCCATCGTGCCAGGTGGGAGCCGCTCGTCGGGGTGAATGTGCGGCGGACTTCGCCGTCGGGGAAGCGGTCCGTGGTGAGCATGAAGCGGCCCTGGACGCTGTCGAACCACTGGACGCTCTTCTGCTGCGGTTTGCCCCGGTCGTCGCGCAGGGTGACGCTGATCGTGCCGAGCCTCGCGAGGGGGTGTTCGAAGAACCGGCTCGCCGCGCCCAGCCGGAGGTTGTCCGGGTCCTCGTCGAAGGGGTCATCGGGTCGCTTCGACGGGGGGAGGGTGCTGGACGTCGTCACCCGTCCGGGGAACGGCTGCAGTGACGGAAGGTTGTCGAGGAGGGTCGCGACGACCTGTTCCGGGTAAACCGGCTCGAAGAGGATGTCGAATCCGCGTTGCTGGCTCACGACGCCCAGACGGCGGTCCCAGCCGCCCCGATAGAGGTATTCGGCGTCCTGCTCGACCTCGTGCGCCTCCAGGGTGACGACGAAGTCGGCCGTGGCCCAGAGCCGAAGCGTCTCCTCGTAGTCCCGCAGGAGTTCGCGGCCGCGTGCGAAACCGCGGTCGGCCAGCCCGGCCCAGATCTCCTCGCAGTGCCGCTCGCGTTCGGTGAAGGTGGTGCCGACGGTCGGGATCTCGAACGGCAGCACGAATCTGCCGAGCCCGAGTTCCTCGAGTACGACGTCGAGCTGGGCCATCGACATCGAAAATGACGCGGGCACTCCGACCCTCCCCCTCATCACCTGCTGAATCGGTTCTCTCCCGCACCGTATCGGGTTCGACCCGGCGCGGGCACGACCTGCCTGCTCACGACTAGGATCGGGCCTGACTTGGTCGCGGGGATTTCGGGAGGTACCAGTGTCGGATGAGCCGCGCCGTCCTCGGCACGCAGCACCGGATGACACCAAGCCGGACCACGAGGCGGAGGCCGCCTCGTGGACGCCGCCGGCGCCGGTGCGCTGGGAAACGCCCGAACCGTCCATTTCCGGCAGGCTCGACGTCACCGAGCCACCCCGGCCCAAGCAGGGCCCCGGGCCGGAGAACGACGCCGAGCGCACGATCTATCACGCGCCGGTCCAGCGTCCGCAGACTCCGCCGCGCGGACAGCAGCGGCCGATCCCCGGCGCCGAAGACCCGACGCGTCCGCCGGGTGAGATGGCCCCGGTGAGCCCGCAGACCCAGGTCGTCCGCCCCGAGTGGCAGGCACCCGCCGACGTGCCGCAGCCGACCAGCGTGCTCTCCTCGCCCACCCCCGAGACGCAGAGCATCATGCCGCCGGCGCCGCGCGTCGACCACGGACCGGGGCCGTTGCCGGATCCGGGCACGGAAAGTGTGCTCCCCGAACGTTCCAGCGAAAGCCGGGGGACCGGCACCGGCACCGGCACCGGATCGGGCAGCCGGGGGACCGGCACCGGAACCGGTTCGTTCCCCGGAACCGCCCGCCGGACGTCGTCCCGCACGTCTCGCCGCGGTCGTCTCGGCGCCGGGCTCGTCGACGTCCCGCAGGTGCCGTACCGCGACCCGGCGTCCGCCGTCCTCGAAAACCCCATGGTGTCGGAGGAGAAGCGCTTCTGCGGCAGCTGCGGCGCCAAGGTCGGCCGCGGCAAGAACGGCGAACCCGGTGCGCCGGAAGGCAAATGCGAGAAATGCGGGAACCCGTTCTCCTTCGTCCCGAAGCTGCGGCCGAACGAGATCGTCGGTGGCCAGTACGAGGTGCTCGGCGCGCTCGCGTACGGCGGGCTCGGCTGGATCTACCTCGCGCAGGACCACAACGTCAGCGACCGCTGGGTGGTGCTCAAGGGCCTGATCGACACCGGTGACGCCACCGCGATGGCGGCCGCCGCCAACGAGCAGCGGTTCCTCGCCGAGGTCGAGCATCCGAACATCGTCAAGATCCACAACTTCGTGCAGCATCCGGACGGCGACACCGGCAACTCCGTCGGCTACATCGTCATGGAGTACGTCGGCGGCCAGTCGCTGCGTCAGCTCGCACTCGCGCACCATCGCGAGACGAAGCGCCCGGAGCCGTTGCCGATCGGCCAGGTGATCGCCTACGGGCTCGAGATCCTTCCCGCCATGGGCTACCTGCACAGCCAGAACCTGCTGTATTGCGACCTCAAGCCCGACAACGTCATCCAGACGCATGAACAGCTCAAGCTGATCGACCTCGGCGCGGTCCGCCGCATCGACGACTACGAGAGCCCGCTGTTCTTCACCACCGGCTACAGCGCGCCGGAACTGGCGACACACGGCGCTTCGGTGGCGTCGGACCTGTACACGGTCGGCCGCACGCTCGCCGTCCTCAGCTTCGAGTTCTCCGGCTACACCAGCAAGTACAAGACGACCCTGCCCGGACCGGACGTCGTCCCGCTGTTCGCGCTCTTCGGTTCGTACTACCGCTTCCTGAAGCGCGCGACGCACACCGACCCGGACCGCCGGTTCATCGCGGCCGAGGAGATGGGCGACCAGCTGACCGGCGTGCTGCGCGAGATCATGGCGCTGGGCACCGGAAAACCGCGTCCGGGCGCCTCGACCGTCTTCGGTCCGGAGACCCGCACGTTCGGCGTCGACCTGGTCGTCCCGGAGCACGGCGGGAGCGTGCCGCTGCCGGATCCCGGCGAGGTGGTCTCGGGCCTGCCGATCCCGCAGGTCGACACGGACGACCCCGCCGCGGGCATGCTGGCGTCGACGGTCGCGCTCGATCCGAGTGGCGCGATCGAGGCACTGGCCGGTGCGCCGCGCGAGTCAATCGAGGTGCGGCTGCGCATCGTCCGTGCCCGGATCGAGCTCGGTGAGCTGGTCGAAGCGCAGCGGCAGCTGCAGGCCGCGCAGTACCTCGCCATCAAGGCCGGTTTCCCGCACGATTGGCGGATCGACTGGTACCGCGGCCTGATCGAGCTCGCGGGTGGCCGATCCCGTGTCGCGCACGTCGCGTTCGAAGCGGTGTACGACGACCTGCCCGGCGAGATCGCGCCGAAGCTCGCTTTGGCCGTCAGCGCGGAGGGCGTCGGGGATTACTTCGGCGCCGCGCGCTACTACGAGCTGGTGTGGCGAACGGACCGGTCGTACGTCAGCGCCGCCTTCGGACTCGCTCGCGTGTATCTCGCGCAGGGCGCCCGTGCCAGCGCGATCGAGGTGCTGGAGGCCGTCCCGGCGTCGTCCACGCATTACGTGGCCGCACAGGTGGCCGCGATCAAGATCAAGACCAGGATCAACGGCGGCGGCAAGGATCCGGTGCCGGTGTCCGAACGCGACCTCGTCGACGCGTCGACGCGGCTCGAGCGTCTCCAGCTTGACGCCGAGCGTCGCACGCGGCTGTCCGCGGAGGTCCTCGAAGCGGCGTACGGCTGGCTCAATGCGCAGAACCGGCCGACGCCGGGCGCGAAGGTGCTCGGCTGCGAGCTGGACGAGCGGGGCCTGCGGTTCGGGCTCGAGCGCTGCTACCGCACGCTGGCGCGGCTGGCAGGCACGGTGGACCAGCGCGTGGAACTGGTCGACAAGGCCAACGCGATCCGGCCGAGGACCCTCACTTAAACCCGCGTTTCGTCCTCTAAATGCGGTGGTTCGTGGTACGAACTACCGCATTTAGAGGACGAAATGCTCAGGGGTTGATGTCCCACTCGCGTTCGCGCTTGGCTTTTTCGTGCGCCGCGGCGAGCTTCTGGAGTGCCTCGGGGTCGCCGTGGGTGCTGAAGTGCTCGAACTCGACCCGCACGAACAGCGCCCGCGCCCGCACCGCGACAGGACCGTCTTCGGCGTCGAGACGTCCATCTGCGCTCACGTAGATCTTGCGGCCCGCGATGCCGTCGAGCTTCGTCGCGATGTAAAGCGTCGAACCGACCGGCACCGGCCGCAGGAAGTCCGTCTCCAGCTTCCCGGTGACGGCGGGGCGACGCAGCAGGTTGCCGACGGTCGCCCCGAGCGCCTCGTCGAAGGCGCAGGCGAGCAGGCCGCCATGGGCGAGGCCGGGCGCACCCTGGTGGGCGGAGGTGACGGTGAACTTCGAGTACACCGTCGTCCCTTCGCCCACCGTGGACTGCAGGTGGAGCCCGGCCTCGATCTCGTCGCCGCACCCGAAACACTCACCGAAGTGAATACCGAGATCGCTGCCCGGCTGCGGGGCTTTCGGGTGGACGGTCGCCGGTTCGACTTCGACCGGCGGCCACGGCTGCGAGATACGGCTCATGGAGAAACGTTAACTCGCCGGTAGCTCCGAGGCCTCGCCGGGAGTGACGGTTTCCGGTTTCCGGCGACGCACGATCCGGGAGCTCACGATGCGGCGCAGCGACACCCCGGCGGTCTCCGGCAACAGCAGGATCGGGATGGCCGCGATCGCCGCCGCGCCCATCAGGTAGTAGGCGGGCCACAGGTTGTCGCCGGTCGAGGTCACCAGGCTGCCGATGACGTACGACGCCGTGCCACCGAACGCGGCGGTGGAAACGCTGTACCCGATGGAGAAACCGCCGTAGCGCTCCTGCGTCGGGAACATCGCCGGCAGCGTCGCCGCCAGCACGGCCAGGATCAGCACCAGCGGTACCGCGATCATCACCAGGCCGAGCATGAGCTGCCAGGCGTTCCGGTCGTCCGCCGCCGCGCCCATCAGCGAGAACGCCGGGATGGGCAACACGAGGAAGCTCGCGCAGCTCGCGATCAGGATGGGTTTTCGCCCGATGCGGTCGGACAGGATGCCGACCGGCACGATCAGGACCAGCATCAACGCGATGGTCGCCAGGATGATCAGCAACGGCGTATGCCCGCTGAAGCCGACCACGTCCTTGAGATAGGTCTCCAGGTACGTGATCACGATGTAGTCGGCCACGTTCAGCATCACCACGATGCCGATGAGGTGCAGGATCGAGGTCCAGTGCTTCTTGAGCAGCGCCTTCAGCGGCGACTTCTCGACCTGGTTCTTCTTCTCGATCTCCAGGAACAGCGGAGTGTCCTCCAGCTTGTTCCGCAGGTAGAGACCGATGATGCCGAGCGGACCGGCGATCAGGAACGGCAGGCGCCAGCCCCATTCGCGCATCGCCTCGTCACCGAGGATCACGGTGAAGATCGTGACGAAACCGGCGCCCATGGCGAATCCGACCAGCGTGCCGAACTCCAGCCAGCTGCCCCAGAAACCCCGGCGCCTGGCGGGGGCGTACTCGGCGATGAACGTCGCCGCGCCGCCGTATTCACCGCCGGCCGAGAAGCCCTGGATGGTGCGCAACAGGATCAGCAGGACCGCCGCGGCCGGGCCGATCGTCGCGTAGGACGGCAACAGCCCGATGATGAACGTCGATCCGGACATCAGGATGATCGTCAGCGCGAGCACCTTCTGGCGCCCGATCTTGTCCCCCAGTGGGCCGAACACGAAGCTGCCGAACGGCCGCACGATGAACGTGATCGCCAGGACCGCGAAGGTCGCCAGCGCACCTTCGGAAGTGCTGGAAGCGTTGAAGAAGACCTGCCCCAGGATGGCGGGCATGAAGCCGAAGACACCGAAGTCGTACCACTCGATGCAGTTACCCATCGCCGCTCCGGCGACGGCCTTTCTGATCTGCTCCGGTGGGGCCTCCGCTGGTTCCCCTTTTTCCTGATGCGCAGCGCTCAGCGCCTCTTCGGCCATGGGTTTGACCTCCCGACCCACCCGTTTACTTACCCATCGTCGACGGTTTGTTCCCTCGACCGTAGGTGTTCAAACATGCGGATTCAGCGCTTCGCATCGATCGCGCGAGCGTCGTTCCCCCAACTCGGTGATGAACCACCAGGTGACGCGGATGTCGGAGAATTTCCGATTACTGTGGGTCACATCTGAGGATTCGGACGTTCCGGGCAGAGGATCAGCGGGTCGCGACCGCTGTCGGCGGCTCGCTCGGGCCCTGCGTCGAGGAGGGCCCGCGAGGAGGCACGGCCGTGGTCGTGCGGCCCGGCTGCACGGTCTTGGGGGTCGCACGCGTCGGGGAGGATTTCGGAGCCGTCTCCGCGGCGGGCGGCTCCGGTGGAGTGACTTCCGGGCGGGGACTGGTCTCGGAAGGCGACGGCGAGACCGGTAGCGGGGAGATGGTCGACAGGCCGGGCCCCGCGGGCTGTACCGGCGCGGATCCTTCACCGGCGCGACCACCGACGGCGATCGCGCCGAACACGATCACCGCGACCGTCGCCAGCGAACTGCCGGCCACGGCGAGCCGTTTGCGCCGTCGCCGGATGCGGCCACCCTTCTCGATGATGTCCGCCGCCCGGATGCCCAGCGGGGGACCGCTCGCCCCGTGCGCGAGCACGCCTTTGATGTCCTCGTCCATCTCCTCACCTCCCATCGTCGTGCGCTCCGCTCAAGGCCAGTTCGCTGAAATGCGGTCCGAGCCGCTTGCGCAGGGTCGCCAGCCCCCGCGCGCCCTGGCTCTTCACGTTCCCGGTGCTGCAACCCAGCGCCGCGGCGGTCTCTTCGACGCTGAGGTCTTCGAAATAGCGCAGCACCAGCACGGCCCGCTGTTTCGGCGCGATGCCGGACAGCGCGTGCCTGACCAGCATCTCCTGTTCGGTACTGCTCTCTTCGCCCGGGACTTCGGGCAGGGCGTCGGTGAGCTTCTCCCGTTTGCGCCAGACGCGTCGATGCTCGGAGAGGAAGGTCCGCAACACGATCTTGCGCGCGTAGCCGTCGAGCGCGTCGTGCCGGGAGAGCCTCGGCCAAGCCAGGTACAGCTTCAGCAGCGCGGCCTGGGTGATGTCCTCGGCCTGATACCAGTCCCCGCACAGGAGGTACGCGGTGGCACGCAGGCTGTGCGCGCGCTCGTCGAAGTACCGGGCGAACTCGCCGTCCCACGGCGAGCCCGTCCCGGTCTTCGACGAGCGGCTCAATGACACCTAGTTTCCGGCTCCTTCGACGATGGCGGGGAGGTGCAGATCCCCGGTCGGCCCGGCCGGGACGGCCTTGGGCACGCGGTGCTCGCCCGGCGCGGTGACAGCCGGGGTCTTCGAGACCCCCCGCGGCGCGGTGGTGGCGCGGGGCGGTTCGCCCGGCTTCGTGGTGGTGGGCGCCTGAGTCGGCTGGGGCGGCGCCTGCGTCACCGTGGGCGTCGGGGCGCTCTGGTCGGCCGACGCCAGCGACGTGGTCGCGAAGGCGGCGCCGCCCGCCAGCAGCAGCGCGCCGAGGGAAAGAGCGATACGAGTACGCAAGAGTGTCTCCTCGATCCGGGCGCCGCTCATTGGCCGCGGCGCCTTACGTCGTTAGACATGCGCCTCGCCCACCTTGGGGTTGCATCGAGTTTTCGGAAGGTTCCAGTCAGCGCACGGCAACCAACACGAACGGCCGGAGACCACGAGGGTCTCCGGCCGCCCGGTTCCATGGAAGTACTTCAGCTCGCGAGAGCGGACAGCTTCGTCCACTCGTCCCAGGCGTAGGTCCAGTCGCTGTAGTCGCGCGCCCGGTTGATCGTCTGGGTGCTGCCTTCGATCTCGACGGGGTCGCCGACGAGCGCGCCCGCCATGTACTCCTTGGCGTTGGCGGGCGCGAGGTTCACGCAGCCGTGCGAGATGTTCTTCTTGCCCTGTGCCCAGATCGAGGGCCCGTAGCCGTGAATGAACTCGCCGTTGGTCGAGAACCGCACCGCAGACGGCACGACGATGTTCTCGTAGTCGTAGCGTTCGTTGGTCATCGAGTACGTGTCGTGCTTGGACATCACCACGTGCGTGCCGCTCGGGGTGACGCGGCCCGGGTCGGCGTCGAGGCCGTAGCTGGCCGGGTAGTCCGCGATCTGCTGACCGTCACGGATCACCAGGAGCCGGTGGGTCTGGGTGTTGCCCTTGACGACCTGCGAGCGCCCGATGGTGAAGCTCGCCGAGCGATCTTCCTTGCCGTACACGCCTTCGCCGATCTTGACGCCGTAGATCTTGGCGTTGAACTTCACCGTGGTGCCGGGCTGCCAGTAGGCCTTCGGCCGCCAGTGCACCGAGGTGTCGTCGTGGACCCAGGCCCAGGAGCCCTCGGTCTTCGGCGTGGTCTCGACCGACAGCGCCTTCTCGACCGACGCCTTGTCGGTGACCTTGCTCGGGAAGGTCAGCGTGATCGGCATCGCGATGCCGTAGGTCTGCCCGTCGAAGACGTTGATGTTGGCGCCGACCTGCTTGCGCGGCTTGACCGTGGTGAAGGCACCGCCGACGTCGACGGGCTTGCCGTCGGTCCCGGTGGCCTTGCCGGACCAGGTGTAGGTCTTGCCGTAGCCGAGCTGTTCGGTGGCGGACCAGCTCTTCTTGTCCTCGGACGGTTGTCCGGCGACCTGTTTGCCGTCCGGGTTGGTCAGCACGATCTGGTCGAGCGTGCCGTCGGCGACGCTGACCTTGATCGGCTGGCCCGGCGCGACGTCCTGCGCGCCCGCGGCAGGTTCGTAGGTCAGTTTGGCCGGCGCGGCCGCCTGTCCGCCGGTCTCGCTGCTGATCGGACCGCCGCCGTCCGGCCCGCTGGCCGAAACGGTCGGCTCGCTGCTGCACGCCCCCAGTGTCAGAACGGCCACCAGCCCCAGTGCCGCGAACGCCGCTCGGCGGCGGGCGGTTTCAGTGAACCTCAAAGCTTCCCCTTTGCTCCCCTGTACACCGACCATGACGTCCGGACCGCCCCTTAAGTTGATCCCACCGAGAGTGATGCGAGTCACAATCGGGTGGATCATAGTTCACGATCGGGGCATGACCGACTTCGGTCCGTGTCCGGCGATGACCTGAGGTCGGCGCGCGGTGGAAGGGTAGCGAGGGGGTCCGACAGAAGGCCGCGCGGTATACGACGTTCCGGTGACCTTGGTACTTGGGGGTGCCCAGAGTCCGATCACGGGCTTCAAATATGGCCAGATCCCGGTACTCTGCCATCAGGCCGTCGTTTTGCGTGTTCGTGGCTTCACACTCGCGGAACTTCTGACGCGAGCCATGAGCCGGTGACGCGCTCTTCGCTCGACTCGTTGGAACCGCCCGGGACGGTCTGGGTGTCGCTTCGGTGGCACTCGAAGCGGATGTGCAACGAGGAGTACAGCGGTGGCGCAAGGCACTGTGAAGTGGTTCAACGCGGAGAAGGGCTTCGGCTTCATCGCGCAGGATGGCGGCGAGGGCGACGTCTTCGTTCACTACTCGGAGATCGAGGGCCGCGGTTTCCGCACTCTCGAGGAGAACCAGCGAGTGGAGTTCGAGGTCGGTCAGGGCCAGAAGGGTCCGCAGGCCCAGAAGGTCCGCGCGATCTGAGTCCGCCCTTTCGGCGTTGCTCAGACTGATCAAAAAGCCCCCGGCGTTCTCGCCGGGGGCTTTTTCTGTGCGGTGAAAGCTTCTTCGTTCGTGCTGTTCCGTTCCGGGTGCCGCGTCAGCGGGCGACGGGCTGATCGAACGCGTCGGCGTCGAAGTGGAATTCGTCGGTGTGGGCTTCCTCGTGGCGGCGCTGCTGGGCCGAGTTGGCCTGTGATTCCCACGAGAGACGCTCGAGGATCCATTCCTGCGCCAGCGCCTGCGGCGACAGGTTGCGTTCGGTGGCGGCGTCCTTGAGCTGCTCCATGGCGATGAGGTTCATCCGCAGCTGGAACACCTGCGCTTCACCGAAACGCTTGCCGGTGCCGGTGCTCTCCGGGTCGTTGTCGGGGGCGAGGGCACGAAGGTAGCTGGTGAGCTCCGTGTCTTCGACGACCGCTTCGGCCTCCTTGGTGGCGGAGTTGCGGTGACGACCGGGGTTGACCGGCTTCAGATTCGTGCGGCTGCCGTTACGACGGCTCAGGGAAGGAAGGGGCACCGGGCCACGATAACGGTTCGGTCTCGGCAAACCAACCACAGTGAGCCACGACACACCCTTTTTATTTCCCCATTCGGCCCAACCCGCCCAAGAAACCGATTTCCCGTGATCACTAAACGCAACCGGGGCACTCCCGGAAACCTTTTCGCGCCAGCGAAGTTGACTACTCAGCCGCCACCGGTGCGGGGCCGTCAACCGCCGCCGCACGGACCCTGGGGGTCTGGGGGGTGGCCCCCCAGAACACGGAGCGACCCCCGCGCCAGGGGGAGGAACGCGGGGGTCGGAGGGGATCTCCACAGGCGCTGACCGGGGGTGTGTCAGCAAATCGATTGTTGCACGGTTTGCTGAGAAGGGCGAGTGGGCGCGGGCAGAATTCCGGTCGGCACGTCACCTGTGGTTCGCCTGTGATTCATGTGGCGCGGGTGTGCGCGTGATTGCTCTGCGTTGTGCGGAGCGTGGCGACAGGTTCACTCTCCGGGGGGCTGTGTGTCGCGGCCGGCTGTGGCTAGCCTCGCGGCCAAGCTGTTCGTTGGCCGTTTGGAGGAACCATGGGTGGGTCTGTGGAAGTTCGACAGTTCCTCCTTCGGTACGAAGGTGCCGATGGGGGTAGTTCGACGTTGGCTGGTGGTCTGCCGGCGCAACGCACGGGTCAGGGGGATGCCCAGCGGGTGTCCGACGATCAGGTGCGGCGTGCCCGGCTGGCGGTGGCCAACGGGGCGCTGGGTGTCGATGACTGTGTCCAACTGCTGGACATGCTGGGGTTGACGCTGGATGAGGACGGGCAGGCGCCCGTTCAGCGCTGAGTTTCGCCCGAAGCCCGGTCGCGTGGTGTGTCCACCGCGCGGCCGGGCTTTCGTTTGCGCTTGACGAGCCGTCCTCCAGTTGTGTAACACTGTTATTATTCAACTGGCTGGAAGGTGACCGACGTGGCGACGATCGAGACGGCGCGGGAAATCCGGGGCGCGGTGCAGGTGCTGGGCGGGAGGTTCATGACCTCTCCGGAGCTCGCCGAAGTCGAGGCGGAAGTAGGTCTGCCGCCGCGAACGCTGTATCTGCGAGGACGTTCGGCGGTGCTCGGCGACCCGCCGCCGAAGGTCGTCGCGGAGCTGTTCGGGATCTTCCCGCACTGGCTCTTCGAGTTCGCCCTGCCGCCCGCGATGGCGGCCCTCGACGCGGCCTCCGCGGTCCGCGCCTACTCGCGGTCATCGGCGAAGTGGGCGCGGGTCAGCCTTTCGGACGCCGACGACCCCGGACGTCTCGCCGATCTGCTGTTCCGTCTCGTGGACGCCGCGGACGCCAGTGGTCTCGCGTTGTTCGCCGGATGGCAACTCGCCGAACGCCCGGAAGACGACGTCGAACGGCTGGCGTTCGCGCTCATGGTCTTCCGCGAGTTCCGGGGCGGTGTCCACTTCGCCGCCCTTCGCGCGGTGGGCCTGACCGTGCCCGAGGCGGTCGTCGCGGACCCGGAGGGCGGGCGTGGGCGACTCCTGCGCACCGCGTGGTCCGAGGAGGCCGCCGACGACTTGATCGCCGCGGCGGAGGCCAAGGGTGATCTGCGGCAGCGCTGGCGGGACGCCGAGCACCTGACCGATCAGCGCGTGGCCGAACTCCTCGCCGTCACTCTCGCGGGCGACGAGCAAGACGAGCTTCGAAGGCGGCTGAGCGCCCTGCGGGGCGCCTCGGCCCTGATATCCTGAAGTCACCGCGTTCTCGCAGGTCCCAGCCCTGTGAACAACTAGAGGACCCCCTGTGCGGAAGCCAAAACGGGGGTGTCCTATAGTTATGTTCGCTCCCGGGGACACCGGAGAGCGCGGGTCGGTCGGTTCGCCGAAACCGAACCGGGCTCCCATCGTCCAGCGGCCTAGGACTCCGCCCTTTCAAGGCGGCAACGCGGGTTCGAATCCCGTTGGGAGTACGCAGTACAGTTACAAAGCAGTATGCAAGGCCCTGTGGCGCAGTTGGTTAGCGCGTCGCCCTGTCACGGCGAAGGTCGCGGGTTCGAGTCCCGTCAGGGTCGCAAGATCGTTCGGCTCCTTGCCGGCGTTCCCGGCCAGGTAGCTCAGTTGGTACGAGCGTCCGCCTGAAAAGCGGAAGGTCGCCGGTTCGACCCCGGCCCTGGCCACCGCTCGCAGAACCGCCCCGACTCAGGTCAGGGCGGTTTTTTCATGCCTGGGGCCGATCTTGGCTCCGGGCATACAGACACAGTGCGCGATGGCGGCCGATGTCGCAGGAGCATCGGGCGCCACCGCGCACCGCGGGGACGGTCGGGGCCTGTCGTCAGGACCTGGCGTCCTGTTTGCCGGTCTGCTGCTGGACCCAGTCGGCGAACGCGGTCACGTCGGTGTAGATACCCGGCATCTCCGGGCAGCTGGCGGTCTGGCCGCGGCTGGTCGCGCCGACCAGCGTCCACTTGCCGTCGGCCTTCACCACGGCAGGGCCACCCGAGTCGCCGTAGCAGGCGCTCGCCTTGCCGCCCTGGTTGTCCATGCAGAGCTCGGTCTGCGCGTCGTAGGCGCCGGAGCCGGAGCAACCGGAGTCTTCGGCGATCTTGGTGTCGAGCTGCTGGAGCGCCTCCGGGGCGGCGCCGCAGCCGCGCGTGGGACAGGTCAGCCCCCAGCCGATCTCCCGCACGTCGGTGCCCGGCTCCGGCGACTGGCCGATCTCGATCGGCGCCGCCTCCGCCGGCTTGGTCAGGTGCACGACGGCGATGTCGTACGGGCCGGAGCCGTCGTACTTCTCGTGAACCACGAACTTGTCGACCTCGGCGATCTCGCCGCCCTTGGTGTGGTCGGTGGTGTTGATGCGGTACTGCCAGTCGGCGGGCTGCTCACCTTCGACGCAGTGCGCGGCGGTCACCAGCCACTGCGGGGCGATCAGTGACGCGCCGCAGTTATGGTCGCCGCTCTTGGTCTGCATGGACGCCATGAAGCTGTAGGTTTCGGTCGCGTCCACGCCACCCACGATCAACGGCTGTACACCCGAGGGCGGTTGGGCGGCGGAAACCGGCATCGCCGACCCGAGCACAGCGGCGGCTCCGGCCAGCAGACCAACGACGAGGGAACGAGTCCTCACTGTTTTCTCCTTCCACACCGGCGTTTGTCACCGGCTACTCGGGAAGGGTGGCCAATCGGCAGCCGGTCGTGGAACTGACGAAAGTCGGTGGCCGTTGCCAGTTACCAGTTGGGGCAACGGTTTCCGACGTCCGCGATCGACACCTCTCCGATCTTGACCTCCAGCATGGTGGAGGTGTCAGGATCGGGACATGACACTCGCACCTGAGCAGGTCGACGAATGGACTGTCGACACCCTCGACCTCGACGCGTACCTCGGCCGGATCGGCCAGGACCGCGAGAAGCCTTCCGCCGCCGCGTTGCGTGAGCTGGCGAAGGCGCACGTGTTGGCCGTTCCGTTCGAGAACGTCGACGTCGTTTTGGGGCAGCACAAGGGAATCGCGCTCGAATACGTGATCGGCAAACTCGTCCGGCGTCAGCGCGGCGGCTACTGTTACGAGCACGGCAGCCTGTTCGCCGCGGCCGCCGAACAACTCGGCTACCCCGTGCGCCGCCTCGTCGCGCGGGTCCAGCCGCAGAAGAACGGGCCGTACACGCATATGACGCTCGTGGTCGAGGCGGACAGCGTCCAGCATCTGGTGGACGTCGGTTTCGGCGCCGGGATGCTGGTGCCGATGCCGCTGGTCGACGGCGCCGTGGTGGATCAGGCGGGCTGGCCGCACCGGCTCGTCGCCGACGGCGACCGGTGGCGCCTGCAGAAACTGGAGGGCGACGGCTGGACCGACCTGCACGCCTTCACGCTCACGCCGATGCACCGGATCGACTACGAGGTCTACCACCACTACACCTCGACGCATCCGCGTTCGCCGTTCACCGGGCAGCTGGTGGTCATGCGCCTGGAGGAAGGGCTCAGCCGCAAGCTGGTCGGCGAAGAGTTCGTCGTCGAACGCCCGGACGGGACCAAGGAGACCACCAAGATCCCGGCCGAGCGGCTCGACGCGACGCTGCGCGAGCTGGACGTCGTGCTGACCGACGACGAACTCGCGAAGCTGCTGAAGATCTACCCGGGGTGAGAGCTCAGAGTTCGAATTCCGCGCGCTTGTCCTCGGGCACGAGGTCTTCGTACTCGCGGTGCTTCTCGATGTAGGAGCGCACGTACGGGCAGTAGGGCAGGACCGACCTGCCCTGTGCCCGGACGTCGTCGAGGGCGGCGGTCACGAGTTTGCCCGCCAGACCCTTGCCCGCGAAGTCGTCCGAGATTTCGGTGTGCAGGAAAAGGATCGCGTCCGGTCGGGTGCGGGTTTCCAGGAACCCGGCGGGTTTCCCGTCCACGACGATGTCGTAGCGGTCTTCTCCGGATTTGATCTCGACACTCATTCAGCCGCTCCGAAAAGTTCGTCCGGTGGCACGGGCCTGCCCAAGTGGAAGCCCTGTGCCTGGTCACAGCGCAGCTCGCGCAGCACGGCGAGCTGCTCTTCGTCTTCGACACCTTCGGCGACGACGATCAGGTCGACGGCGTGCGCCATCGCGATGATGCTCTTGACGATCGCGGCCGCGTCGCGTGATTCCGCGATGCCGGTGACGAAGGTGCGGTCGATCTTGAGCGTGTCCAGTGGCAGTCGTTGCAACTGCGCGAGCGACGAATAGCCGGTGCCGAAGTCGTCGATCGCCAGTGAGACACCGAGATCGCGTAACGACATCAGGACTTCGGCCGCCGCGGCCTGATCCCGCATCAGCGCGCTTTCGGTGACCTCCAGGGTCAGCGCGTGCGGCGGCAGGCCGGTGGTCTTCAGCGCGTCCTGCACCGTGGGTACCAGATGCGGGTCGTCCAGCTGCCTCGCCGAAAGGTTGACCTTGAGGTTCAGATCGACGTCGAGCCGTTCGCGCCGTTTGGCGATCTCGCGGGTGGTCGTGCGCAGGACGTGCTTGCCGATCAGGTTGATCAGGTCGCTTTCCTCGGCCAGCGGGATGAACTCGGCGGGCGAGATCGTGCCGTGCGTCGGATGTTTCCAACGCAGCAAAGCTTCCACGGCGACCATCTGGCCGGATTCGATGTCGACGACGGGCTGATACGCGGTCCAGAGTTCGCCGTTCTGCAGTGCGTCGCGCAGGTCCTGCTCCATGCGGAGCCGCCTTTGCATCCGCTCCCGCAGTTCGACGTCGAAGAACTCGTAGCGCGCGCGGCCGAGCGTTTTCGCTTGGTACATCGCGACATCCGCGTCCCGGAGCAGGTCTTCGGCGGTCCGGGTGTCGTCGTTGGCCGCGGTGACGATGCCGATGCTGGCGTCGATGTGCAGCTGCCTGCCGTTCACCGTGATCGGTTCGGTCAGCGCTTCGCGGAGATGTTCGGCCAGGGCCTTGATCTCACCCGGCTCGGTGATTTCGGCGGTGACGACGACGAATTCGTCGCCGCCGAGCCTGCCGACGAGGTCGTTCTCGCCGATTCCCCGCCGCAGTCGTTCGCCGGCGATGCGGAGCACCTTGTCGCCCACTGAATGCCCGAGGGAATCGTTGATCACCTTGAACTTGTCGAGATCGATGAACAGCACCGTGGTCAGTTCGGCGCGGCCCGCGCCGGACAGCGCCTCGGCGAGACTGTCCAGCACCAGCGTCCGGTTCGCGAGTTCGGTGAGCGGGTCGTGCGTCGCCTCGTGGGCGAGCCGCTCGCCGATCGCGCGGCGTTCGGTGATGTCGGTGAACGACGTGACCACCGACTCGGCCGACGGGTCTTCCGGGGTCAGCAGCCTCGCGGTGAGCGAGATCCAGACGTCGCCGCCGTCCTGCCTGCGCAGCCGCAGCACGAGACCGTTCTGCGCGACCCGGGTACGCCGGGCCAGCACCGACGGCATCCTGGCGGGGGGAATGCGCCCTTGTTCGTCGTACAGCTCCAGCGTCACGCACGGGACGCCGATGAGGTCGTCGTGCCCGACGCCGATGATCCGGCAAGCGGCCGGGTTGGCCGATTCGATGAGCCCGCCGGGGCCGATCACGACCACACCTTCGTCGAGCGAGGCGACCACCGTGCTGTAGTGCTGCTCGGCGCGCCGCCGGGCCGTTTCGTCCGCGCAGACCAATACGAAGCCGTCGTTCATCTCCGCGGCGGAGATACGGATGGCCAGCGTCGAGCCGTTGCGGTGCCGATGGGTCGTCTGCATGACGCCGCCCTTGCGCAGCACCGCCTCCGGGTCGAGCGCGGCGCCGACGAGGTCACTCACCGTGCCGCCGATCGCCTCGTCCGCCGTCCAGCCGTATACGTTCTCCGCGGCCGGGTTCCAGCTGGTCACCACGCCGTTTCCGCTGGTCGCGATGATCGCGTCGCTGACGTGGCTGATCAGCGCGGCCTGATAGCGCAGCGTCGCTTCGGCGGCCTTCTGCGCGCTGATGTCGCGCATGATGACCTGAAAGGCGGGCCTGCCTTCCCACGTCGTCCGCACCGAAATGCTCTGTACCAGGTATTTCGTCCCGTCGAGGCGGAGCATGACGGCGTCGGCAGGCTCGGTGGACGCGCCTTGACGGTGGAGCGACGCGATCCTGTCGAGCAAGGCCGGGAGCGATTCGTCGGCGACGAGGTCCATGATCGGCCGCCCGATCAGTTCCGCCGTCGAGGACGCTCCGAGCGCGGTGACGGCCGCCCTGTTCACGTACGTGACAACGCCGGCTTCGTGGACACAGACCGCGTCGGGACTGAGTTCCACCAAAAGCCGGTAACGATCAGTGAGATCTTCGAGGGCTTGCCGGTTCTCGCGGACGTCGGTCACGTCGGTGGCGATCCCGAGCAGGCCCGACGAACCGTTCTCGTCGCCGATGGTGCGGGCGCGCAGGCGGACCCAGCGGAGCTCGTCCGCCGGGTTGCGGAACGACTGCTCGAGTTCGAACTCCCGCCACGGCGGGGAAGTGCGGGTGCCGGAGGTCAGCGGGGCCACCAGATCGGCGAGCCGTGCCTCGATCTCGGCTTCGGTGAGCCCGGCTCCACCGAGCAGGTTCTCCAGACCGGGCAGCCAGGACAGGGTCTCGCTGTCGAAGTCGTACGACCAGATCGCGGCGTGGTCGCCCGCGAGGCCGAGGTCGCCGACCGGCTCGTTCCCGAGCGGCGCGCCTGCCGGTGTGCCGGAATTTCCGGCTCCAGGCACGGCGAGGGCGTCAGCCTCCATGATCCGTCCGAACCCCCTCTTCCGGTGCTGGCACCGTCGATTACACCACCCGCGGGGGGCGCTGTATACGCGAACCGAAGGGCGACCACCGCTGATATGCGCGAAAGCACACGGATACACGTTGTGTGACTGGTATCCACCACCTTCCCCCATCGGGTGAATAATTTTTGGTTAAGCTCACCCATTCGGCGGTCAGGTCCGGTAAAACTACTGCTGGCCGTTCCCCGGTGCGAAAGGTTTCAGCTGGTGGATGACGACGACGTTTCGGTCGCCGACCTGCTCATTCGCGAGGGCTGGGATGACCACGAGGAGTCACGGGCAAAGTCACGCTGGAGAGTTATCGCGGTGGTGATCGCCGTGGTCGTCGCCTGCGGCGCGGCCGGTGTGCTCGTGGGATTCGATTCGGAACCCGAGCAGAATGCGCAGCCGAACGACATCAGCGTCATCGAGATGCCGAAGCGGCCCTCGGAGAACAGGGGAGCCGACGCGACGTCGGCGGTCCCGACCACCGAAGCAGGCGGGACCGGCGAGCGCACCGACAGTGGGCCCTCGACGCAGCCCAGCAAGACGACGTCCAGCCGCCGGACGTCGAGTTCGGCCGCGTCGACGTCCGGCTCCCCGGAGCCCACGCCGACACCGACCTCGTCGAACGGGCCTGCCGATCCGCCGAGGACGACCGGATCCACGGTCGCGCCGCAGCCGCCCAACCCGACTCCGCCGCCGCCGAGTACGACGCCGACCGAAGAGTGCCATCTGTGGCCGAAGTGGCTTTGGTGCTAGCTCTCGGCTGATCAGGGTGCCTTCAGCAGATCCGGTTCCCGGCGCCTGCCGAGGTGGTTGAACAGCAGGTTGAGGGTGAAGGCGACGATCGCGGCGACCGTGATCGGACTGCCGCAGATGGTCTGCAGCCACGACGGGAAGTGCTGGAAGAAGATCGAATTCCCGAACTGGTTGGTCGAGAACGCGGGCAGCAGACCGACGCCGAACGACACCGCGACGATGAAGGTGTTGTGGTTGCCGGAGAACTCCACCTTCTTCAGGTTCTGCACGCCGACGACGGCGACCATCGCGAACATGACCACCGCGACCGCGCCGACCACCGGTTCCGGCACGGCCGCGACGAACGCGCCGACCTTCGGCACCAGCCCCATCAGCACGAGCAGGCCGCCCGCCATCGCGACCACCCAGCGGCTGCGGACCCCGGTCATCTGCACAAGGCCGACGTTCTGTGCGAAGGCCGTGTCCGGGAACGAGTTCATCGCGCCGCCGAGGATGGCCGAGAGACCGTCGGTGGCGAGACCGCGCGCGAGGTCGGAATCGGTCGGTGGCCGTCCGGTGATCTCGCCGACCGCGACCAGGTCGGCGGTGGATTCGGTGTAGGTCACCAGCATCACGACGCACATCGAGAGCACCGCCGCGATGGGGAAGGTCGGCGGGCCGAAGTGGAACGGTGACGCGAGACCGAACCAGTCGGCGTCGGCGATGCCCTTGAAGCTCACCAGGCCCATCGGGATCGCCGCGACCAGGCCGATCACCAACGCCAGCAGCGGGCCGATCTGGTTGGCGAACCCGCGCAGGACCCTGGTGAACAGGATGATCACCGCGATCACGCCGAACGCGAGCGCGATGTTGGCCGGTTTCGCGTAGTCCGGTGCTTCGGTGTCGTGACCGGCGATCAACCCGACGCCGGGGCCGAGGAGCGAGATGCCGATGACGACGAGCAGCGTGCCCGACACCAGCGGCGGGAAGAACCGGATCATCTTGGCGAACGGTTTCGCGATGAGGAGGCCGAACACACCCGACGCGAGCATCGCGCCGTAGACGGCCTGCATGCCGTACTGGGACGCGATCATGATCATCGGGTTGACCACGGTGAACGTCGCGCCCGCCACGACGGGCAACCGGATGCCGAAGAGCCTGCCGATCCCGATCGCCTGAATCAGCGTCGCGATGCCCGCGACCAGCAGATCCGCGTTGACCAGCAACGCGATCGTCGCCGCGTCCAGTTTCAGCGCGCTGCCCACGACGAGCGGGACGGCCACCGAACCCGCGTACATGATCGACATGTGCTGCAGGCCGAGCAAAGTCAGCTTCGGCAGCGGCGGGCGCTGGTCGACCGGGTGGACCTCGGCTGGGCTGGAGCTCATGTAACCCCCTGTGACATGCGGGAACCTCGGCGATCAAGCTAAGTCGCCCGGCATGACCGTAGCGCGTCCACGGCATGAGGATCACGTTTCGAAGGGGCGGTCGAAAGGGCCGGACCTGTGTTGAATGGACACCGGGCACAACGGAAGGAGCGCCGATGGAGACCGTCCTTGTCGTAGGGGCCGGGCAGAGCGGGTTCGGGGTGGCGACCTCGCTGCGGGACAAGGGGTTCGACGGGCGGGTGGTCCTGATCGGCGACGAACCGGGCTTGCCGTATCAACGGCCTCCGCTGTCGAAGGGCTACCTCGCCGGGACGGCGGGGGACGCCCAGCTGCGCCTGCGCGCCGAGGACTTTTTCGCGGAGAAGGACATCGAGCTGATCGCCGGCCGCGTCGCGTCGGTGGATCGCGACGGAGCGAAGGTGGTGCTGGAGGACGGGACCGCCCACCAGTACGACCATCTCGTACTGGCGACGGGCGCGGGCAACCGGGTGCTTCCGGTGCCGGGATCCACTTTGGACGGTGTGTTCACCTTGCGCACCAAGGATGACGCCGACGTCCTGCGCGCGGCCTTGGAAAGCGCGGAGAACGTCGTCGTGGTCGGGGGCGGTTTCATCGGGCTCGAGTTCGCCGCGCACGCCGGGCGGCCCGTGACGATCGTGGAGGCGCAGGACAGGCTGATGGCCCGCGTCGCGACTCCGGAGGTCTCGGCGTACTTCGCGGCGCTACACGAGGGAGCCGGACACACCGTGCTGCTCGGGCAAGGTGTCGCCGCGCTGCATGGCGACGGCCGGGTAGCCGAGGTGGAACTGAGCGACGGCAGGCGGCTGCCCGCCGATCTGGTGCTGGTCGGGGTCGGGGTGGAGCCGCGGACCCGGCTCGCCGAGGAGGCCGGACTCGCCGTGGCGAACGGCGTCGTCGTCGACGAACATCTGCGCACGAGCGACCCGAAGATCTCGGCGGTCGGGGACTGCGCGAACTTCCCGTGCGTCCAGGCCGGGACCGCGACGCGGCTGGAATCGGTGCAGAACGCCGTCGACCAGGCGCGGGCGGCGGCCGCGGCCATCGCCGGTGAACCCGCGCCGTACGACAGCCTGCCGTGGTTCTGGACCGACCAGCTCGGCGCGAAACTGCAGATCGCCGGGATCCTGACCGGGGCGGAGAAGACCGTGGTGACCGGCGATCGGGAGGGCGGGAAGTTCTCGGTGCTGTCGTTCCGGGACGGCGTGCTCACCGGGGTCGAGTCGGTGAACCGGCCGCCGGACCACATCGCCGCGCGCCGGCTGTTCGCCGCGGATCCGGCGCCGCCGTTCGAGACGCTGGAGGCCAACGGCTTCGATCTCAAGGCGACCTTCGCGTCAACTCGTGGTTGACGATTGAATGGCGTCAACCTAGAGTTGACGGCATGACCACTCCAGTCCGGCTCGACGACCTCATCTCCCACATCAAGCAGCAGCATCCCGATGGCGACGTGCTCGGCCAGCTGTCCGACGCGGTCTTCCTCGGCGAACACCTCGGCGAGGTGGCCGACCATCTGATCGGCCACTTCGTCGACCAGGCACGGCGCTCCGGCGCGTCCTGGACCGAAATCGGCAAGAACATGGGGGTGTCCAAACAGGCCGCCCAGAAACGCTTCGTTCCCAAGGAATCCGGCGAAGGCGCCTCACTCGAAGACCTGGTGAAGGTGTTCAGCCGCTACACCGATCGCGCCCGGCACGTCGTCGTCGCGGCGAGAGACGAGGCCGTCGCGGCGAAAAGCCCGCAGATCGAGCCCGTGCACTTGGTCCTCGGTCTGCTGGCCGAGCCCGCGGCACTCGCGGCGGGGGCGATCGTGGCCCAGAACGTGACCCTCGAAGCCGTCCGCGAGGCCGCGGTGGCGCGGCTGGCGGAACCCGCCGACGAACCGGCGGAGGCGGCGAAGATGGTGTTCGGCGCGCAGAGCAAGAAGGCGCTGGAGCTGACCATGCGGGAGGCGCTGCGGCTCGGGCACAACTACATCGGGACCGAACACATCCTGCTGGCGCTGTTCGAACTCGGCGACGACCTGCTGGGTGAGCTCGGGCTCACGAAGGAGAAGAGCGAGGCGGTGATCCTGCAGGCATTGGCGGAGATCGTCGCCGCGCGCGGGAAATGACGAGGATCGCGCTCGCGGTACTGGTGTTCGTCGCCCTGGTCTTACTGGCCGCGAGTATGTGAGGCCGTCGAAATTCGGTTGCTCAAGCCCGGGTACGACGCTGCACTGTGCCGGGCGCCGCGAACCCGTGGTGCCCGGTGACCCGGGAAGGCCGCGGCGACAATGGAAATCCGATCCACGACCGAGCAGGACCGAGACGTTTTCGTCGACACTCTCCATGCCGCCTTCGGGCGCTTTCCGGAAGCATCGGCCGAGGGCGGCGGGATCTGGTCCGCGCTCGAAATGGACCGCGGCCTGTTCGCGGTTTCGGCCGATGGACGGCCCATCGGCGCCGCTGCGGCGTACTCCTTCGAGTTGACGTTGCCCGGCGAGATCCTCGCCCCGGCCGCCGGGGTCACGGCCGTCGGTGTCCTGCCCTCACATCGGCGGCAAGGCGTGCTCAGCGCGATGATGCGGCGTCAACTCGCCGATGTACGGGCCCGAGGCGAATTCCTCTCGGTACTACTGGCCTCCGAGGCCTTGATCTACCGCAGGTTCGGTTATGGACCGGCGACCCACACTCAGCGGTTGACGGTTTCACGCCACAAAGCCGCTTTCGCCCTCCCCAGGGCTTATGGAACGGCCGACGCTTCCACGGCCGGTTCCGTCGAGGTGTTTCGCCGTGCCGAGTGCGCCGGGATCCTGGAAGAGGTCTACGACCGGTATCGACGCGCGCAGCCCGGCGCGCTGTCCAGGCCGCACCGCTGGTGGGCCTTGGGCGCCGGGCAGCCTCCGATCTCTCCGGCGCCGCGCTACATCGTCGTCCACCGTGACGTAGACGGTGTCCCGGACGGATACGCCAGCTATTCGTTCAGTGAGGGGAGCACCTTGACGGTCGACGAAATCATCACCGTCGACGACGCTGTCTTTTCCGCTCTGGCGCGCTTCGTGCTCGGACACGACTTGTCCACCCAGGTCGTGTTCAAACATGTCCCGCCCGAGCATCCGCTCCGGTGGCAGTTCGCGGACTTCCGGGCGGCGCAGGTCAGCGACGACACCGACTGGCTCTGGGTGCGGCTGCTGGACGTCCCGCGTGCACTGACCGCGCGCGGCTGGTTCACGGACGGCGAACTCGTCCTCGACGTCGAAGACCCGTTCCTCGATGAGCGTGGTCGCTACCTGCTGACCGTCCGGGGCGGCAAGGCCGACTGCGTTCCGACGGGCAGGGAGCCCGACCTTTCCCTGGACGTGAGTGACCTGGGATCGGTCTACTTGGGCGGCACCGCCCCGAGCACGCTCGTGCGGGCCGGGCACGTCCGGGCCCACCGCCCGGATGCGGCGGCTCTCGCCGACGCCCTCTTCCGCGCCGAGCGTCCCCCGCATTGCCTGCACTGGTTCTGACCGCGGGCTCCGCACCGCACTGCGAGCGACGCGGTGCGGAGCCCTTTCAAAGTCCGTCAGGCGGAGGACTCGGGGCGACCGTCGGCCGCCCAAGCGGTGTGGAACGACCCCTCGCGGTCGACGCGGCGGTACGTGTGGGCACCGAAGTAGTCCCGCTGCCCCTGCACCAACGCGGCGGGGAGCCGCTCGGCGCGCAGACCGTCGTAGTAGGCCAGCGCTGTCGAGAAGCCCGGCGTCGGGATACCGAGCCGCACCGCGGTGGAGATCACCGAACGCCAGGAGTCCTGGGCGTCCTCGACGGCCTTCCGGAAGCCGCCGGACGTCAGGAGGGTCGGCAGCGCGGGCTCCTCGGCGTACGCGGCGGTGATGTCGTTCAGGAACTTCGCGCGGATGATGCAACCGCCGCGCCAGATGGACGCGACCTTGCCGAGGTCGATGTCCCACCCGTACTCGGCGCCGCCGGCCTGGATCTGGTTGAAGCCCTGGGCGTATGCCACCACCTTCGACGCGTACAGCGCCTGCTCGACGTCATCCGCGAAGGTGTCCAAAGCAGACCCCGTCAGCGGAGTACGCGAAGGACCACCGAGACCGCGGGAAGCCTTACGCAGGTTCGACGAACCCGACAGCGACCGCGCGAAGACGGCCTCGGCGATCCCGCTGATCGGAACGCCCAGGTCCAGTCCGATTTGGACGGTCCAGCGGCCGGTGCCCTTCTGTTCCGCCTGGTCCGCGACGATGTCGACGAACGGCTTGCCGGACGCGGCGTCGGTGTGCGCCAGCACCTGCGAGGTGATCTCGATCAGGTACGAGTCCAGCCGTCCGGAGTTCCAGGTCCGGAAGACCTCGGCGATCTCGGCGGGGGAGTAGCCACCCGCGCCGCGCAGCAGATCGAACGACTCGGCGATCAACTGCATGTCGGCGTACTCGATGCCGTTGTGCACCATCTTCACGAAGTGCCCGGCGCCGTCCGCGCCGACGTGCGTGCAGCACGGCTCGCCGTCGACCTTCGCCGAGATGTCCTCGAACAGCGGCCCGAGCGACTGGTACGACTCCTTCGACCCGCCCGGCATGATGCTCGGCCCGTGCAGCGCGCCCTCCTCTCCACCGGACACACCCGTGCCGACGAAGTGGATGCCCTTTTCGCGCAACGCGGCCTCGCGACGGCGGGTGTCCGCGAAATGCGCGTTGCCCGCGTCGACGATCACATCGCCCTTTTCGAGGAGCGGGACGAATTCGTCGATCACGGCGTCCGTCGGCGCACCGGCCTTGACCATGATCACGACCTGGCGCGGCCGCTCCAGCGCGTCGACGAACTCCTGCGCCGAATACGCCGGGATGAAGTCGCCTTCGTCACCGAACTGCTCGACCAGTTCCTTGGTCCGCTTCTCGGAGCGGTTGTGCAGGGCCACCGTGTGCCCGTGCCTCGCCAGGTTCCTGGCCAGGTTGCGGCCCATGACCGCCAGACCGGTGACCCCGATGCTCGCCTTCTTGCTCATCCGCACCCTTCCGCTTCGATTCCCGTGCCGAGCCTATCCCCGTTGAGGGATACGGCGCCGGGGCGAGAAGGGATCAACCGGGAGTTGTCCACAACCGGCCCGGCCTGTGGACAACTTCCCGCGAGCAAGACCGCAGACCACACGTAGGTATCTGAGAGAGGGTTCGTTCTCTTGAGAGGTAAGGCAAATGTGGCGTGTCCTGAAGGCTCCCGTTGAGACGTTGAAGGTCTCAACGGGGGCCTTCAGGACATCACGCTTCGACGCTGGGGCAGCAGTGTTCCTGCCTGTCGCGAAAGCCACTTTCGGGACGTGTGGTGTCCCGAAAGTGGCTTTCGCGACATGGGCAGCGGCTGCCGACCTCGAGGGATGCGCACGGCAGAGGTGCTGGTCACGGCAGCCTTACTATCTCCAATGTGGCATTGGAGATAGTAAGCAGGCCACGCCCTATTTGGCTTAACCCTCAATAACCCCTCTTTAACAGTCAGGACCCGAGCGAACCGGTCATACAGGTGACAACCGGACACAAAGTTGTCAGAAACTGTCCCTTGTGGACATATAGCGCCCGATTGAACCTCCATTGCCCAGCCCAGAATCACGCCGCGACGCCCCTTCTTCATCGCGACAGCGTCCAAGGCCCACTTCCCGCTGGCGCGCCGGAAACGCGACCCCGCCCCGACCGTAAGTTCCTGGCAGGGCGGACCCGAGCGGGCGAGCGTCAGGAGAAGCAGCGGATCGGGGCGCCGTTGTAGGTGACCATGTCCGCCAGCGCGGCCCCCAGATCGATCGGCGCACCCCAGTCGAGGCCGTCGAGCTCGGCGTAGGCGCGGTGCAGGTTCGCGGGCAGTCGTTCCTGCTCGGACAGTGCGTCGTAAGGGCCGAGATCGGCTTCGCGGGCGGCCTGGAGCGGCGTCAGCCCGGCGGCCTTCCCGTGCGCGGCGAGCTTCTGCAGGAAGGCGAGATACCCGTCGACGACGTCGATCGCCTCCGGCCCGCACACCGGGCCGTGGCCCGGCACGATCGTTTCCGGCTCCAGCTCACGGACCACATCCAGCGCCTTCCGCCAGCCGGCGGGCGAGCCCATCAGCGCGAACGGGCTGCCGCCGTTGAAGATCAGGTCGCCGACGAACAACACCCGCCGCTCCGGCAGCCAGACCAGCACGTCGTTGGTGGTGTGCGCGGCGTACCCGGAATGGATCAGCTCCAGGCGGACGTCGCCGGCGTGCACGGTCAGCCGGTCGTCGAACAGCACCTCCGGCGGCCGCAGCTCCAGATGACCCCAGTCGTTCCCGGTGAACGACCGCTCGTAGGTGTCGATCCCGGTGGCGACCATCACCTCGCGGGTCTTCCGGTGCCCGACGATCGTCGCGCCGGCCGCCAGGTAGTTGCCGTTCGTGTGGTCACCGTGGTGATGCGTGTTGATCACGATCCTCACCGGGGCCCCGCCGCTCGACGCCGCCGTCTCCAGCAGCGCGCGCGTGCGCCGTTCGGTCGCGCACGTGTCGATCACCACGGTGTGGTCGACGCCGGCGACGAAGCCACAGTTGTTGATCCACCACGAACCATCGGGCTGGACGTACCCGAAGACACCATCGGTGAGCTGCTGGACTAACGGGGATTGGGCCACCTGGTCACTATGTCGCATCGAGGTGTCCGAAATGTGACGAGATCGCTCCGCCACCAGAGTGACGCACCAGGTGACTGGTGTTTTCAGCCGTTTCCTGGAACGCTGCGCAATGTCATCATCGAACCCCGCAAGGTGGTCTACCCTGGGTGGGTTCGAATGTTCGCGCGCAGGACGGCGGGAAACCGCGGTCCTGGCTATGTGGTCCGGGAGAGCAAGGCTGATGGCCAGCACCGTCACCTCGCGCCGGAAGCAGCTCGGAAACGAGCTCCGGCATGCCCGCAACGCCGCGCGGATGACACAGCAGCAGGTCGCCGAGGTTCTCGGCTGCACCCAGGGCAAGGTCAACAAGATCGAGTCCGGTGCCGTCGGGGTCAAGCTCGGGGATGTGCGATCCATGCTGAACGCGTTCGGGATCAACGGCGACGAGGCCGACACGCTGATGAACCTGGCCCGCGCCGCGGCCGGGCAGCGCGGCCACTGGTCCGGTTATCGATCCGTGGTCCCGCACTGGTTCCGCACCTTCACCGACCTCGAACCCGCGGCCGCGGAGATCCTCACCTGGCACGGCGAGCGCATCCCCGGTCCGCTGCAGTCCGAGCACTACATGCTCAAGCAGTTCACCGAAGCGGGCGCCACCGACGTCACCTCACTGGTGCGCAACCGGCTGGACCGCAAGGCCGTCTTCGAACAACAGCAGCCGCCCTACTACCGGTTCATCATCAGCGAAGGCGCCCTGCGCCGCGCTCCCGGCGGCTCCGCCCCCGCGGTGATGCTCGACCAGGTCGAGCATCTGCTGGCACTGGAGAAACATCCACGCGTGTATGTGCACGTGCTGCCGTTCGGCGCCCGGCTCGCCGCCGTGCCCAACGACTTCACCATCATGCGTTTTCCGGATCGCACCAGGGATTTCGTCTACATCGAGCATTCCGCGGGCGGGTTGTACCTCGACGACGTCAAGGATTTCAACATTTTCGTCGATTCCTGGGACCGGTTGCGCGGCGCCGCGCTGGAACGCCAGGAGACCCGGCAGTTCCTCAAGGAACTCGCCGAGTTGTACCGCAATCAGATGCAATCCTGAGAACGCCGATGTCCCTTCGGTAAGGTTGCGGGACATCACCGCGGTCGAGTGGACAGGGGCTGGACGTGGACCCGGAGTTCCTACCCGAGGGCGTCGACCTCGAGCGGCCCAACGCCGCCCGGATCTACGACTGGGCCCTCGGCGGGAACGCGAACTGGGCGGTGGACCGGGAATTCGGCGAGCAGATGGTCAAGGCCTTCCCGCTCATCCGCACCGGCGCCAGGGCGAACAGGGCCTTCCTCGGCCGCGCGGTGCGCTACTGCGTCGAAAACGGCGTGACCCAGTTCCTCGACCTCGGTTCCGGCGTGCCGACGGTCGGCAACGTCCATGAGATCGCCGACGACGTCGATCCGGACAGCCGATGCGTCTATGTCGACAACGAACCGGTCGCCGTCGCGCACGCCAAGATCCTGCTGGAGAAGGACGGTGACCCCCGCCGGCACGCGGTGATCGCCGGCGACCTGCGCGACGCGGACGACATCTGGGAAAGCGCCTTCGACACCGGCGTCCTCAACCCCGCGAAACCGGTGGCGCTGCTCACCGTCGCGGTCCTGCATTTCGTGCCGGGCCCCGAACTCGCCGGAACCATCGCGCGCTACCGCAGGCTGCTGCCGCCCGGTTCCTTCTTCGTTCTTTCCCACGTCACCATGTCCGGGGTGGAAGGCGACGAACTCGAACAGATCCAGCGCGTCGTGAAGCAGTACGAACAGTCGAGCACGCCCGCCACCTTCCGCGACCGGGAAGAGATCTTGGGCTTCTTCGGGGATTTCGAGCTCGTGGAGCCCGGTCTGGTCCCGGTCGGCGCATGGCGGCTGGACGACCCCCGCTCTCCTACGCTTAACTGCGGCATCGGCGGGGTCGCCCGCAAACCCGCTCTCTGACGAGGTGTGACGGCATGACCACGCAGCACGATCCCGTAGCCCCCGAAGGTGTCGATCTCGAACGCCCCAACGTGGCCAGGGTGTACGACTGGTTCCTCGGCGGCTCGGCCAACTGGGCTATCGACCGCGAGTTCGGCGCGCAGGTGCTCAAGCAGTTCCCGGAGGTCAAGACGTTCGCCCGCGTCGGACGTGACTTCCTCGGCCGCGGCGTGGGATACCTGGCGCGCCAAGGGATCACGCAGTTCCTCGACATCGGTTCCGGCGTGCCCACCGTCGGCAACGTCCACCAGATCGCGAGCGCGATCAACCCGGACTCCCGTGTCGTCTACGTCGACATCGAGCCGGTCGCCGTCGCGCATTCCCAGCTGCTGCTGGAACGCGAGGGACTGCTCGGGCGGCACGCGGTCCTGCAGGGCGACGTCCGGGACCCCGCCGACATCTGGAAGCAGGCCCTCGAAACCGGGGTGCTCGACCCGCGGCAGCCGATCGGGCTGGTCATGGTCGGCCTGCTGTACTTCCTCGGCCCGGACGAACCGGTGCACGAGATGGTCAAACACTACCTCGACCTGTTGCCGTCGGGTTCGTACTTCCTGTCCTCGCATCTGACCGAAGACGGCGTCACCCGAAAGGCCGGTGACAACCGCGAGAACGTCCAGGAGCTGTACAAGAAGACGAGCGCGCCGTTCCATCTGCGCTCCCGCGCGGAATTCGCCGCGTTCTTCGACGGCCTGGAGATGGTGGAGCCGGGAATCGACTGGATGGCCGCTTGGCATCTGGACGAGGCGGCTTCCCGGGCGAGCGCCAGGTTCGCCGACGATCCGACCTTCACCGGTGGGCTCGGCGGGCTCGGCCGCAAGCCCTGAGGTTTCGAGCCGCGGTGATCAGACCCGGCCGGCCAGATGCCCGATCAAGGGCGACAGCTCGAACCGACCTTCGAGCGGCCTGCCGGTTCTGATCGGGTCCCGATGCCCTCGCCCGCCCGGGAAGTCGACTTCGGAGTTCCACGGCGGCTGCTTGCGCAGCGGGGCCTGGATGAGGCTGAACCCGAAACGCTGACGCAGTTCGAGCCCGATGTTGCGGTGTTTCCCCGACGCCAGGCGTTCGTCCTCACGGCGGAACAACAGCGTGGTGAGGCGGACGGCCATTACGGTCACACCCCCCGGCCAGGACGCGGCAACCGCGTCTGGTCGGCCGAATCGGCGAGGCCGAGACAACGTTCACAGGGCATCCCCGAGCCGACGGGGATCCATTCCAGGTGGTCGTAAGGCATCGCAGCGCCACAGCGGGCGTGCAGGAATTCGGGGTACGAGCCCCCGGAGTGCACGTCGAACAGATGCGCGGAGCGACGGCTCTCGCCCGCCGTTCCGGCCATGAGCCTGCCGACGGCCAGTACCGTCGCCGGCATGGTGTCTTGAATGATCACGCTGATCCTCCCCCACGAGGTCGGCGATGGGTGGTCATGCGCCGCGGGGTGGTGCTTTCCAGCCGGTCACCTGCCGTTGGTGTCCTGCTGAAACGACGAAAACCCCGCTGAACGCCACCCGGTGACACGTGTCGCCAAGCTCTTCGCATACTGCGAGCGATTCACCAACAACCGAGCCCCGGCCGCTGCGATTAATCCTACTCCTGGAATAATCTTCATGTCGAGGGTGGGCAGAGTTGATCACCCACTTGGCGGTGCGGGATAGTCCCGTTGAGGCAGGAGAAGCTGGGGACGTGACGATTCGCGCAGGTGGCGAGCGCACCCCCGACGGACGTTCGGAGGTACGACCAATGGCCGATTATCCATCGGCGCCGGATTACGATCCGGCCACGGCCGTGTCGCTGTTCGACGACGCCGCGTGGGAGAAATCCTTCGCGAGCGAGCCCAACGGGGGGAACTGTGTCGAGGTCAACCTGGGCAGGGAAGGCCTGGTCGGGGTCCGCGACACCAAACTGGCCGAGAGTCCCGTCTTCGTCTTCGATTCCGGTGAGTGGAACGCCTTCCTGAAGGCGGTCAAGGCCGGCCAGTTCGACCTGAGCCCATGACGAACGGCTCGCGTGCCCGTCCGGGACACGCGAGCCATCCGATCTTCGGTCACTACGCGTCACACTGTCGCCGGGAGTCCGTTCCCGCGCAGCCTGGCCTTGGTCCTGCGCCAGGCGATGGAGATCAGGACGGCGAGGACGATCAGCGGGATCAAGCTGATCGACCAGCTCACCGCCATCGGCGGCCCCGGCTGTTCGAGCACCGTCAGATCCCGGAGCTCACCGGTGCCCCGGCCGGCGGGCCCGTCGATCTCGAACCGGAGCGTCCACGCGCCCTGTGTCTTCAGCGCCCGGATGTCCAGCCCCCACACCTCCAGCTTCCGCGGATGTTTCGCCAGCGGCTGCGCCCGGCCCAGCCGCCCGGTTTCCGGATTGACGAACGCGAGCGTCCCCGACTTCCCGGCGATCCCGTCGTCCGGGATGAACGTGAAGTCCAGCGATTGCATGGCGCGCAACGGCCACGTGCTGAACCCGACCGTCATCCCGTACGGGCCGACCTGCACCCGTTCGGTATGGACGATGTTCACCGGTTCGTAGGCATTCGCCACCGGTGTGGTCGCGAACAGCAACCCGATCGCCGCCGCCAGCGCCAGCAGTGTCTTACGCATTCGCTTCGCCCCCTTGAGTCTTCGCGGGCGCCAGCAGCCGCAGCATCCCGCCGAAACGCCATCCGGCGAACCCGCCGAGCAGCCCGACCACCGCGCCGACCGCGGCCGTCATGAACACGATCGGCCAGTCGAGCGACCCCCCGTAGACGAGGTCGTTCTGGATCGGCATGGTCCCGCCGACCAGGAACCCGCCGATCCCGCCTGCCAGCACCGAAACCCGGCCGGCGGACCAGCCGCGCCGAGACAGCAGGTAGACCGCTTCGAGGACGGCGGCGATCGGCAGCAGAGCCATCGGCATCATCGCCGGCATCGCGGGGACGCCGTCGATGTAGTCCCGCATCGGCAGGCCGACAGCGGCCGCGTACGCCTCCGCGGCCCACGGCGAGAACCACCAGGTGATGGCCTGGATGACCGCGAGCGAGGCGGCGACCCACACCGCGCCGCCCGGCCTGCGCCAGAATCCCGCGCCCGCCGCGACCAGCAGCACCGAAAGCAACGCGATGCCGACGGAGATGACGTCGACCAAGTCGATGTCGATCTGCTGCAGCCCCAGCACGGTGACCGTGCTGAACGCGATCAGCACGCCAAGGCTGCCGACCACGCCGCGGGTGCCCCAGCGGTGCTCCCGCGCGGCCGCGAACACCATGACCGTGCCGATGATGCTCAGCGTGATCGACAGCAGCAGCCCGATGTGCGGCGGCGAGTCGATCACCGCGTCGAAGCCGTACAGACCGTGCCACCACTGGTCCCACAGGCCGTAAAGCAGGAACATCGCCGCGCCGCTGCCGGTCACCAGGTAGCCGGCCGGTGCGGCGAACACCTTCCCGAAGACGTTGATCACCCGGCCGCCGACGCGTGCGTCGACGCCTCGGCCCGCCCGGCGCGCGGCCGTGGTCATCAGCACGACCACGAGGCTCGCGAGCCCGCTGATCGCGCTGCCCGAATACAGGAACAGATGCGGCATCGTGAAGAACGTGTCCGGTCCGACGTCGCCGTGCCACTGGATGTCCCAGGTCAGCCCGATCAGCGAGATCACCGATCCGGCCAGCACCGTGCCCGCCGGAACGAGACCGGTGCGCTCACTTCGTGCCACCGAGACGGTCCTCGCCCCTCCCGCGGTGAGATCCATACCCCCGACCTCCCTCTCTTAGTTGACCAGCAAAGGAAAAACGTGCTGCGTGGCGCCGGATGGCCCGCGCAGTGAAACGGTGATCTCCCATTGCCCCGCCATCGGCAGCAGAACGTCGCCGGTGCGATACCGGCCCGGTGCCTCCGCGATGGCGGGGGACGGCGCGAGCGCGTGCCCCATCTGCGGCATGACGGGTTCGAGGGTGACCACGTCCGGCGCCGCACCCGTGACCGTCAGCGCGAAGACGTTGCCGCCCTGGTGCGGATCCGCGACCGACAACTCCACGGTGTACGGACCCTGTGTCGAGCGCTGCACCTGTTCCCCGCCGCCGCTCGGCCACAGCAGCCAGGCCACGATCGCCACCACGAGAACGGCGACCACGGAGATGAGGAGGACGGGTTTCCGTCGCTCGGTGTCCGGCATGTCCACTGTGGACTTCACTGGGGCGCCCCTCCCGGCGGGATTTCGATCTGCATGGGCACGGTCAGCACCGTGTAATCGCGTTCGGCCTGCAGCCAGACGCGGTACTTGCCGGGCGCGCCGAAGGTGTAGGTGAACGAGACGTCGGGGCCGTATGCGGCGACGGTCTCGTCGGGTTTTCCCGGCATACCGGGCGATTGCGGGATCATCGAGTGCACGTGGGCCCAGGTCGGCGCGGTAGCGGCGGCCGCGCCGACCCGGTCGTCGCCGGTGATCGGGCCGACGACGATCAGGTGGCCGAGCATGCCCAGCCATGGTTGGAGATCGGCGCGGCCGAACCGCGCGGTGATGGTGGTCGGCGTGCCCGGTTTGACGTCGACGTCGATCTTGTTCCCGCCGATGACCCGCGAACCAGCCCCCGCGGGCACCGGGTCGGCGGGGGAGTCGGTGCCCGTCGCGACCGGCATCGTGGTGCGGGCCAGTTGCACGCCGCCGCCTCGCCGGGCGAGTTCGGCGGCGACAGCGTAGGTTCCCGCCTCGGGCGGGGTGAACTTCACCCGGTAGTCACCGGGGCCGACACGCACCGGATGCAGATGCCAGAGCCTGCCTGTCGGCGAGATGACGACGAGATGGATCAAAGCGTTGTCGTGCACCAGAAGGTCGTCGACCGGACGACCGGTCGCACCGTCGGTCAAAGCGATCCGGACGTCGGCGAGACCGCCCGACCGGGCACCCGGGGAGTGCACGGCGAGGTTCACCGGCGGCCGCGAAAAGTCCACAGTGGACATCTGCGCGTTCGCGTACGGGTCCTGGATGTTGTCGATCGTCGGATCCAGCGCCGCCCCCGGCGCGGGTGGTGGCGGGGTCGACGCCGAAAGCATCGCACCGGTGATCGCGACGGCGAGCGCGGCGACCATCCCGCCGGCCGGGATCAGCGCCAGTTGTGGCCGCTTGACGCGCATCGCGATGACCAGGCCGAGTATCAGGAACACACCTGCGGCGACGAAACCGCCGAAGGTGGCCTTTTCCCACGGGGGAATGACCCTGGCCGGGACGATGAACGGGATCGACGCGGTGTCCGTCCCGTCGTCGAGGCCGAGCTCCCACGGCCCTGGCTGGTCGACCCGCAGCAGCGCCGAATAGGCGCCCGGCTTCTCGCCCAGCTGGACGGTGGTTTCGGAGAACGTCGTTCCCGCGGTGGACGCGCGCAGTTTCAGCGTTCCCGCCGGGTTCCCGGCGTGCGTGACGACGTCGACGTGCAGTGGACCGGGCGCGATGTCCATCCGCCGCAGCACGACCGTGAGATCGCGGGTGCCGAGTGTCTGCGCGACCTGGACGTCCGCTCCGCTCGACACGCCGTCCGCCTGGGCCGTGCCACCCGACAGCAAGAACGTCAGCGCACAGAGCACGAGTACTCCGGCGATGACCAACGGCGCCGTGCGCCGCCCCCTCGGTGAATTCCCCATCCTGGCTGAAGTTAACGGCGGCGCCAAGGGAAAGCGTCACGGCGCGGGGTGAACCGGGGTCCCCCGTAAAGGGGACCACGGCCCTTACCTCCGGTGGGGGTTTCACCCGAGCAGAAACGGTTTCAGGTTTTCGAGCAGGGCGCGAGGGCGTTCTTCGGCGAGAAAATGGCCGCATTCCCCGATCGCCGTACCGGAGACGTCGTTCGCGTAATCCCGCCAGATCTCCAGTGTCGGCAATTTTCCCAGCAGACCGCTCGCACCCCACAGTGCCAGCACGGGGAGTTCGAGGCGACGACCCGCGTCGAAATCGGCGTCGTCCGCTTCCGCGTCGTGCGGGAAGGACGCGCGGTAGTCGTCGAATCCGGCCCGCAGGGCGCCCGGCGCGGAGAAGGCGCGGACGTATTCGTCCACGGCCTCCCGGCTCAGGCCTTGCCGCTGATGCGTCCAGCGTTCGAAGAAATAGCCGAGGTAGGCGGCGATGTCCCGGCCGGCGAGCAGTTCCGGCAGATCCGGCTGGAGGTGGAACAACCAGTGCCAGTAGGCGCGGCCGATCTCGGCGTCGAGGCGATTCCAGAGTTCCCTGGTGGGGATGATGTCGAGGACGGCGAGCCGGTCGACCTGATCGGCCCGGTCCAGCGCCCAGCGGTGGGCGACCCGGCCGCCACGGTCGTGTCCGACGACCGACATGCGCTCGAAACCCAGGTGCGTGGCGAGTGCGGCGACGTCCGCCGCCATCGTGCGTTTGTCGTAGCCGTCGCGGGGTTTGTCCGTTTTGCCGTAGCCGCGGAGGTCGGGTGCGATCACCGTATGCGTTTCGGTCAGCTCGCCGATGATCTCGCGCCAGCAGTACGACGTCTGTGGCCAGCCATGCAGGAGAAAGAGCGCGGGGCCCTCTCCGGCGCGCAGGTAGTGCATCCGGATGCCGTTGACCGAAGCGGTCTCGCTTTCTAACCGGTTCATGGGGTTAGAAGGTAGACCGGCTTCCTAACCGATGGCAAGGGTTAGAATCGCCGGATGGAGTGGGTCTTCGACGGCGGGCGACCGTGCCTCGACCTCGTGAACACCGTGCGCGAGCGGCATGAGAGCGGGCGAGAGTTGCTGACCGACCCTCTCGCGCTCGCCGAATGGCTGCGGCTCATGGGTTTCGCTGTCACCGAAGCGAGCGCGGGCGAACTGTCGGCCGCGCGGGCGCTGCGGGAAGCCGTCGACAAGGTGCTTCTGGGCGATCCCCGGCACACGGATGTCCTGCTGGTCAACGAGATGGCGTCCGACGCGCCGTCACCGTGGCTGCGTTACGACGACGGCAAGCCGGTGAAGGAGCTGAGGCCGGTATCGGTGATCGCCGCCCTCGGCGCGCTCGCGGCCGACGCGATCGACCTCGCCACCGAGGACGTCGCCGTCCGGATCTGCGCCGCCGACGATTGCGGCCTGCGGTTCTGCGACGCCTCGCCGAGGCGTTCACGCCAGTGGTGCTCGATGGCGCGCTGCGGCAACCGCGCGAAGGCCCGCGCCCACTACGCCCGCACTCGAAAGCGCGTTTAGAGGACAAAACGCGGGCGTTTCCGGGGCTCGGGCTGGCTCACGGCATCCGGGGCGTGATCGGCTCGCTGGCGTGAAGGCCCTCTTTCTTACCCTGAAGGTAGCGAAGGAGGCCTTTGCGGACTGGCCGCGGTCAAGACTCCTCGCCGAGGCGGAGTGCTTCCTTGACTGTCCACAAGGGACACTGTTAGGCGAATACGTGTCTCATTGATGCCTATATGTACAGTTTCAAATGGGGTCGTGAGTGCTAATTAGGGTTATTGAGGGGTAAGGCAAACGTGTCGTGGCGTGGGCGAGCCGGCAGGCTGGGTGACGCGACACCGCACTCGCGTGCTCCGCACCACCGAGTGCGGCGGCCAGGCACGCGAGTCACGCCCTCCCGG